>NZ_CP038436.1:3668641-3974362 GCF_004683965.1 Nocardioides seonyuensis | reverse complement strand
CGTGCGGCACGCGGCACCGCCAAGATGATGGAGAAGGTCGTCGACCCGACGTGCAGATCGCGCCCCGCGCCCAGGTCCCCGGCTACCTCGTCGCAGGAAAGACCGGGACCGCCCAGCGCGTCGACCCCGAGTGCGGGTGCTACCAGGGGTTCAGCGTCTCGTTCGCTGGTTTCGCGCCGGCCGACGACGCGAGGTTCACCGTCTACGTGGTGATCCACGACCCCGAGGTCGACGGGGGTGGTGGCTCGATCACCGGACCGGTCTTCTCGCGCATCATGGGTTACGTCCTGGGCCGCTACGGCGTCGCACCGACCGGAGGGGCGCCCTCGCGCCTGCCCATCGAGTGGCGCTGATCCACCGGGTCGGTGGCGATAGCCTGCGTGGGTGCCTCAGGTGAACCCGACCCGACCCCGAGCGCCGATCAGCACCTCCCTCGGCGAGCTCGTGACCTGGCTCGGGGGACTGACCGAGGTGTCCCCGTCGTCACGGGCATCTCGTTGAGCACCCAGCGCCTGCAGCCCGGAGACCTCTACGCCGCCCTGCCCGGCGCCCGTGCGCACGGCGCCGACTTCGCCGAGGCCGCTCTGTCCTCGGGCGCCGTCGCGGTGCTGACGGACCCCGCCGGAGCGGCGCGGCTGGCCGCCGACGTCCCGACGATCGTCGTACCCGACCCGCGCGGGTGCTGGGCCGCGTGGCCGCACGCGTGTACGACGACCCTGCCGAGTCGCTGCGCGTCATCGGCGTCACCGGCACGCAGGGCAAGACGACCACCACCCGGCTGCTCGAGCAGGGCTGACCGCGGCCGGCATCCCAGCCGCGGTCGTGGGCACCGTCGGCACCCGTGTGGCAGAGCAGGAGATCAAGACGCAGCTGACGACGCCGGAGGCCCCCGACCTCCACGCGCTCTTCGCCCTGATGCGCGAACAGGGCGTCGAGGCGTGCGCGATGGAGGTGTCGAGCCACGCGCTGGTGCTCGGTCGTGTCGACGGGGTGGTCTTCGACGTCGCGACGTTCCTGAACCTCGGACGAGACCACCTCGACTTCCACGCCGACCTCGACGACTACTTCGCGGCGAAGGCGTCCCTGTTCACACCAGAGCGGGCCCGAGTCGGTTTGACCAACATCGACGACGAGCACGGTCGCCGCCTGCTCGAGCAGGCGACCATTCCCATGCAGACCTACTCCTCCCGCGGCCGAGAGGCCGACTGGCAGGCCGTCGACGTGGCTCTCGGGCCGGACGGTGCCCGGCTCGTCGTGGTCGGCCCGGACTGCCGCTTCAACGCCCGGGTCCCCGTGCCGGGCGAGTTCAACGTGTCCAACTCCTTGGCGGCGATCGCGTCCGCGGCGCTCGCCGGCCTGGACCCGGAGCGGGTGGCCGCCGGGATGGGGCGCGGAGGAGGGGTGCCCGGTCGGCTCGAGCCCGTCCACGCCGACCAGGACTTCACGGTCGTCGTCGACTACGCCCACAAGCCCGACGCGGTCGAGGCCGTGCTGCGGACGCTGCGCCCGCTGACGTCAGGGCAGGTCATCGTCGTCATCGGCGCCGGTGGGGACCGCGACCCGGGCAAGCGCCCCATCATGGGTGAGCTCGCCGGACGACTCGCCGACGTCGTCATCGTGACCGACGACAACCCCCGGACGGAGGATCCGGCAGCCATTCGCTCCGAGGTCCTGCACGGTGCGCGGCGCGGCACGGCCGAGGTCCTCGAGTCGGGAGACCGACGGCAGGCCATCCGCGAGGCGGTGGGCCGCGCACGGCCCGGCGACGTCGTGCTGATAGCGGGCAAGGGACACGAGACCGGCCAGGAGGTGCACGGCGAGGTGCACCCCTTCGACGATCGTGTCGTGGCCGCGGAGGAGGTGCGGGCGCGGTGATCGCGATGACCCTGGCCGAGATCGCTGACGTGGTGGGCGGTGCCGCACACGGAGAGGCCACGGTGACCGGGCCGGCGTTCGTGGACACGCGGGCCGTTGAGCCCGGTGGCCTGTTCGTGGCCGTCGTGGGCGAGCACGCGGACGGCCACGACTTCGCCGAGGCGGCTCTCGGCACAGGAGCCGCAGCCGTGCTCGGCAGCCGCCAGACCCCCGGACCCACCGTGGTGGTGACGGACGTGGTGGAGGCTCTCGGCGGCTCGCCCGCCACCTGATCGACCGCCTTCCCCAGGTGACGGTGCACGCCCTCACCGGATCGCAGGGCAAGACCGGCGTCAAGGACTTCCTCGCCGCGCTCCTCGAGGCGCACGGACCGACGGTCGCGACCGCCGGCAACTTCAACAACGAGCTGGGCGTCCCACTGACCGTGCTGCGAGCCACGGAGGAGACCCGCCACCTCGTCGTCGAGATGGGTGCGCGCGGGATCGGTCACGTCGCCTATCTGTGCACGGTCGCACCCCCCGACGTCGCGGCGGTCCTCAACGTCGGAAGCGCACACGTGGGTGAGTTCGGCAGCGTGGACGCGATCGCCCGGGCCAAGGGCGAGATCGTCGAGGCGCTCGCGCCCGACGGCACCGCAGTGCTCAACGCCCTGGACCCGCGCGTCATGGCGATGGCCGACCGCACGGCCGCCCGGGTCGTCACCTGGGGACCCCGTCCCGCCGCGGGCTCGACCCCGCCCACGCTGGCCTTCGACGAGGTCGGCTCCGACGACCTGGGCCGCCACCGGATGCGTCTCACCTGGTACGGCGGGGGCGGCGTGGAGACGGCCTCGGTGAACCTGTGCGAGATCGGCCAGCACCAGGTCCACAACGCCAGCGCCGCCGCTGCGATGGCTCTCTCTGCAGGCCTCGGACTCGAGAGCATCGCCGCGTCGCTGGGTCGGGCGCGCAGCCGATCGAGATGGCGGATGGAGGTCCGCGAGCGCGCCGACGGGCTGATGGTCATCAACGACGCCTACAACGCGAACCCCGAGTCGATGCGAGCCGCGCTGGAGACCCTCGGCGCCATCGGAGCCCGCACCGGGCGCCGTACCCTCGCCGTCCTGGGAGAGATGTACGAGCTCGGTGACGAGGCCGGGCGAGGGCACCGCCAGGTCGGGCACGTCGCTGCCGACGTGGGGGTCGACGTCCTGGTCGCGGTGGGAGCCATGACCGAGGAGACAGCCGACGCCTACCTGGCACTCGATCGCGGCGGTGAAGCGGTGAGGACGGCGAGCCGTGACGAGGCCGTCGAGTGGCTGAGACACAATGTGTCGGCTGCTGATGTCGTCCTGGTCAAGGCCTCGCGCGGGGCAGCCCTCGACATCCTGGCCGAGGAGCTCCTCCTGGCAGAACAGCCGCCGAGCGAGCCGATCGCGCACGACCAACCTGACTCCGAAGGGACCAGCAACCGATGAGAGCCATCCTGTTCGGTGGGGGGTTCTCGCTGCTGATCTCCCTCCTCGGCACCCGCTACGCCATCCGGGTGCTCTCGGGCAGGGGCTACGGCCAGGAGATCCGCGACGACGGTCCGACGACCCACCACACCAAGCGGGGCACCCCGACGATGGGCGGGATCGTGATCATCCTGGCCACGGTGTTCGGCTACGTCATGGCGAAGCTCATCACCGGCCAGGCCCCCACGGCGTCCGCGCTGCTCCTGCTGTTCCTGTTCATGGGGCTGGGCCTGGTGGGCTTCCTCGACGACTTCATCAAGATCAGCCGCCAGCGCAACCTCGGCCTGCGCAGTCGCGCCAAGATGATCGGCCAGACGCTGGTCGCCGTCGTGTTCGGGGTCCTCGCGCTCTCACCCGTCCTGGAGGACGAGCGGGGCTGGCGCCCGGCGTCCCACCACATCTCCTTCATCCGCGACTACGAGGGCTTCGCCCTGCCGACCGTCCTCGTGATCGTGCTGATCTGGCTCATCGTCACCGGCACCTCCAACGCCGTGAACCTCACCGACGGGCTCGACGGCCTGGCCACGGGCGCGAGCATCCTGGTCTTCGCGGCCTACACGCTGGTCAACATCTGGCAGAACAGCCAGTCGTGCGCCCTCGAGGCGGGCGCCAAGTGCTACGAGGTGCGAGACCCCCTCGACCTCGCCGTCGTCGCAGCCGCCATCACCGGGGCCTGCTTCGGCTTCTTGTGGTGGAACGCCTCCCCGGCCCAGATCTTCATGGGCGACACCGGCTCCCTCGCCCTCGGCGGCGCGATGGCGGGGTTCGCGATCATGACGCGCACCGAGCTGCTCCTGCTGATCATCGGCGGCCTCTTCGTCGTCATCACGCTGTCGGTGATGGTCCAGGTGTCGGTGTTCAAGATCAGTCGCGCCAGCGGTCTCTTCCGCTCGGTGTTCCGTGTGCAGCCCGGGCACCGCGTGTTCCGGATGGCGCCGCTCCAGCACCACTTCGAGATGCTCGGCTGGGAGCAGGTGACCGTCGTGATCCGGTTCTGGATCATCACCGGCCTGTCCGTCGCGATCGGCCTGGGCATCTTCTACGCCGAATGGGTGGCCGGGATCGGATGAGCCACCCAGATCCGGCTCGACCCGACCCGGCCACCCTCGGCCGCCACGACTCCTGGCACGGCGTGCGGGCCGTCGTCGCAGGCTTCGGCGTCTCCGGATACGCCGCGGCCGACAACCTCCTGTTCCTGGGTGCCGACGTCACCGCACTCGACGAGACGCCGACCGATGCGAAGGTCGAGCAGGCCGAGCTGCTGCAGAGCCTCGGTGCCCGCATCCGCATCGAGGAGGGCGCCACCGCCACGCTCCCCGACGACGTCGACGTCCTCGTCACCTCCCCGGGCTGGCGCCCCTCCGCGCCGCTGCTCGCCCAGGCGACAGCCCGCGGCATCCCGGTGTGGGGCGAGGTCGAGCTCGCCTGGCGGCTGCGCGACCCCGCGCACGCCGCACCCTGGCTCGCGGTCACCGGCACCAACGGCAAGACCACGACGGTGCAGATGCTCCACTCCATCCTGGAGGCTGCCGGGCTGCGCAGCGCCGCGGTGGGCAACGTCGGGCGCCCGATCGTCGAGGCGGTGATGGACCCCGAGCCCCACGACGTGTTCGCGGTCGAGCTGTCGAGCTTCCAGCTCCACTACACACACTCGATGGCGGCCGAGTCGGCCGTGGTCCTCAACCTCGCCGAGGACCACCTCGACTGGTACGACGGCGACTGGCTCGGCGGAGAGCCGGGCATGTCCCGCTATGCGGCCGACAAGGCCCGCATCTACGCAGGCGTCGAGCGGGCGTGCGTCTACAACCTCGCCGACCCGGCGCTCGAGGAGATGGTGCGTGAGGCCGACGTCGTCGAGGGTGCCCGGGCCATCGGGTTCACCCTGGGGATGCCGGGCGTCGGCAGCCTGGGGGTGGTGGAGGACCTCCTCGTGGACCGCGCCTTCATCGAGGAGCGCGCGACCAGCGCCGCCGAGCTCTGCTCCGTCGACGACCTCGCCTCACCGGCCCCCCACTTCGTGGCCAACGCCCTGGCAGCGGCCGCCCTCGCGCGAGCGCACGGAGTGAGCCAGCAGGCGGTGCGCGAGGGACTGCGGGCCTTCCGGCCCGACGGCCACCGCATCGCGCTCGTCGCCGACCGTGACGGCATCGCCTGGGTCGACGACTCCAAGGCGACCAACCCCCATGCCGCCATGTCCTCCCTGCTGGCCTACGACTCCGTCGTGTGGGTCGCCGGCGGCCTGGCCAAGGGCGCCCGCTTCGACGAGCTGGTGCTCGCGGTCCGCGAGCGGTTGCGGGGCGTCGTACTCCTCGGACGCGACCGCGAGGTGGTGGCCGAGGCTCTTTCGCGACACGCTCCGGATGTGCCCGTCATCGACACGGGCGAGGGTGAGACTGGTGCCCCGATGGAGCGCGTCGTCGACGCCGCGGCCGGTCTCGCCAGACCGGGCGACACGGTGCTGCTGGCGCCGGGATGCGCCTCCATGGACATGTTCGCCAACTACGGCGCACGCGGAGACGCGTTCGCCGCGGCGGTCCGCCGCCACCTGGAGCCCTGACCGCCAGCACCGACCGACCCGAGGGGGAACGCGACCGATGACCACCGCGAGCCCCGTCGAGAAGGCGCGCCCCGCGCTGGGCGACGGGCTCGTGGCCCGGTGGCGGTCGGTGCGCGAGGCGCTCGACAAGCCCCTGGCGTCCTACTACCTGCTGCTCGGGTCGAGCCTGCTGCTGCTGACCATCGGCCTGATCATGGTGCTGAGCGCCTCGAGCGTGCGGTCGTTCATCACCTACGACGACTCCTACGCCGTGGTCAAGCGCCAGCTGATGTGGGTGGTCCTCGGCCTTCCCGCCGCGTTCATCGCGTCGCGGATGCCGCTCAAGCACGTGCGTCGCCTGGCCTATCCCGGGTTCCTGGTCGCCCTCGTGCTGCTGGCACTCGTCGCGCAGTTCGGCGTAGTCGTCAACGGCAACAAGAACTGGCTCGCGATCGGACCCGCGCAGATCCAGCCGGCCGAGATCGCCAAGCTCGCCATCGTGCTGTGGGCGGCCAACATCTACGCCCACAAGGAGCGTCGCCTCAAGGAGCTCCACCACATCCTGGTGCCGGTGGTGCCCGGGCTGCTCGCCGTCATCGCGCTCGTGCTCGTCGGTCGCGACCTCGGGACCGCGCTGGTGCTCTCCGCGATCATGCTGGGCATGCTCTGGGTCGTGGGGGCGCCTCTGCGGCTGTTCGGGCTCAGCCTGTCCATCCTCGGGGTCGGGGCGACGTTCCTCGCCACGCTCGACACCGAGCGGCTCGCGCGCATCACCCACTTCACCGATCCCTTCAAGGACTACCACGACGCGGGCTGGCAGCCCGCCCACGGGCTCTACGCGCTGTCGACCGGCGGATGGTTCGGCCAGGGCATCGGTGCCTCGACGCAGAAGTGGGGAGACCTGCCGGAGGCCCACACCGACTACATCTTCGCCGTCCTCGGTGAGGAGCTGGGCCTGGCGGGCACGCTCCTGGTGGTCGCCCTGTTCTTCACGATCGCGTATGCCGCGATCCGGGTCGCCATGACGACCGACGACCCGTTCGTGCGGTACGCCACCTTCGGCATCGTCGTGTGGTTGCTGGGCCAGGCGATGATCAACCTCGGCATGGTGCTGGCGCTGCTGCCCGTGATCGGCATCCCGCTGCCGCTCGTCTCCTACGGCGGCTCCGCGCTGCTGCCGTCCCTCGTGGCACTCGGCCTGGTCATCGGCTTCGCCCGGAGGGAGCCGGAGGCGGCCGCGGCCCTGGCAGCGCGGCGCCGTCGGGGCTCCACCGGTCTGTCCGCATCGCCGCGCCGATAGATTTGACGTCGATGCACGTACTCCTCGCCGGCGGTGGCACCGCCGGGCACACGTCCCCCCTCATCGCGACGGCCGACGCCCTGCGACGGCTCGACCAGTCCGTCGAGATCACCTGCCTCGGCACCCCTCGAGGACTCGAGAACCGCGTGGTGCCGGAGGCCGGCTACCCGCTGGAGCTGATCCCGCCGGTGCCGTTGCCGCGGAAGCCCTCGGTCGACCTCCTGCGAGTGCCCGGCCGGCTGCGTGACGCCGTGCGGCGCACGCTGGAGGTGATCGACCGCGTGCAGCCGGACGTGGTGGTCGGCTACGGCGGCTACGTGTCGATGCCGGTCTACCTCGCGGCCCGGCGCCGCAAGCTCCCACTCGTCGTCCACGAGCAGAACGCCCTGCCCGGGCTCGCCAACAAGGCCGGAGCAAGGGTCGCCGACCGGGTCGCGGTGAGCTTCCCCGGCACGCCGCTTCCCCGAGCCGAGTACGTCGGGCTGCCGATCCGTCGGATGATCTCCACGCTCGACCGGGACGAGGCTCGCGCGGAGGCCCGGGAGTTCTTCGCCCTCGACCCCGATCTCCCCACCCTGCTGGTCACCGGCGGCTCCCAGGGCGCCCGCCACCTCAACGAGTCGGTCTCTGCCGCGTCGGCGGCCCTCGGCGCGGCGGGCGTGCAGGTGCTCCACGTGGTCGGACCGCAGGGGACCGCGACCCCGGAGCCGAGCGCCGTCCCCTACGTCGTCGAGCCGTTCGTCACCCGCATGGACCTCGCCTACGCTGCCGCCGACCTGGTGATCTGCCGCGCCGGGGCATCGAGCGTGACGGAGGCAGCGGCCGTCGGCCTGCCGGCGATCTTCGTGCCGTTGCCGATCGGCAACGGCGAGCAGGCCCACAATGCGCAGCCGGTGGTCGACGCCGGCGGAGCCCTCATGGTCGACAACGCCGCTCTCAGTCCGGAGTGGATCCGCGCCACCGTTCCAGGACTGGCGCACGACACCGAACGACTCGCCGCCATGGGCGCGGCCGCGGCGGCGCTGGTGCCGCGTGATGCCGACGAGGCACTTGCCCGCATCATCGTCGAGTCGGTCGGAGCCCCTCGGGGCACGAGGCCGCTGTGAGGATCCCGGTCCCCGAGCACATCCTCCCTGCCGACCAGCTCGGTCGAGTCCACTTCGTCGGCATCGGCGGTGCCGGGCTGTCCGCGATCGCCCGCATCATGGCGGCGCGAGGACTGCCGGTCTCGGGCAGCGACGACCAGGACACCCCCTTCCTGCCTGCCCTCCGTGAGCTCGGCGTGACCTGTCACCTGGGCTACGACGCGGCCCACGTCGGTGACGCCGAGACCCTCGTCGTCACCACCGCTGCCCGCGAGGACAATCCCGAGGTCCTGGAGGCACGCCGCCGCGGCCTGCGGGTCCTGCCGCGTTCCGCCGGCCTCGCCGCGGTGATGGCGGACCAGCGGGTGCTCGCCGTCGCGGGCACGCACGGCAAGACCACCACGACTGGGCTGCTCACCTGCGCCCTGCTCGCGGCCGGTGCTGATCCGTCGTACGCCGTCGGCGGGGTGCTCACCTCCACCGGGCGCAACGCCGACGCCGGTACCGACGACCTGTTCGTCGCGGAGGCCGACGAGAGCGACGGCGCCTTCCTCGTCTACCGCCCGCATGCCGCCGTGGTGACCAACGTCGAGGCCGACCACCTCGACAACTGGGGCACGGAGGAGGCCTACCACCAGGCGTTCGACGACTTCGTGCAGACGCTCGACCGCGACGGCTTCCTGGTGTGCGTGGGCGACGACGCCGGAGCTGCCCGGCTGGCCGAGGCGGCCCGGCTCGACGGTCGCGAGGTCGTCACGGTCGGTGAGAGCGACGGGGTCGACCTGCGCATCCTCGACCTGGTGCTCGACGGCACGACCTCACGCTGCCGGATCCAGCGCGACGGAGAGATGCTCGGCGAGCTCCGGCTGGGGATCCCCGGACGGCACTACGTGCTCGACGCCGCGGCTGCGCTCGCGATGGGGCTGCGCCTGGGCTTCGCCTTCGACGACCTGGCTGGGGGACTGGCCGGGTTCACCGGGACGGGCCGCCGGATGGAGCTCAAGGGGGAGGCCGCAGGGGTGCGTGTCTATGACTCCTACGCCCATCATCCGGTGGAGATCGCGGGCGACCTTCAGGCGGCGAGGGCCGTCGCGGGCGAGGGCCGTGTGGTGGCGGCGTTCCAGCCCCACCTCGTCTCCCGCACCCGGATCTTCGGTGAGCAGATGGGCATCGCGCTCGGTGCCGCCGACGAGGTCGTCGTGCTCGATGTCTACGTGGCCCGGGAGGACCCCGACCCCTCCGTCTCGGGGGCGACCGTGGCAGACGCGGTTCCACTGGCCGCGGATCACGTGGCGTTCGTGCCCGACCAGGCCGACGTACCCGCTGAGCTCGTGCGCAGGGCTCGGCCGGGTGACGTCGTGATCACCCTCGGCGCCGGCGACATCACCGCCGTCGGGCCCCGAGTGCTGGACCTGCTGGGGGAGCGTTGACCGCCACCGAGGATCGTGCCACCGACGACCGTGCCACCGAGCGCACCCGCCGGCGCTTCGCCCGTCGCCAGTGGGCCCGGCGGTGGGTGTCGCTGCGCTACGCCGTGGCGCTGGTGCTCGTGCTGGTGCTCGCCGGGACCGCCGTGTGGCTGCTCCTCTTCTCGAGCGTGCTGTCGGTCACCAAGGTGGAGGTGTCCGGTGTCGACTACCTCTCCGAGCAGGACGTGCGCCGCGTCGCCGACGTGACCGTGGGGGAGCAGCTCGCGCTCGTCGACCTCGACCGCTCCCGACGTCGGGTCGGCTCGATGGCCGAGGTCAAGGACGTCGAGGTGACCCGCGCCTGGCCCGACACCGTCCAGGTCGCGGTGACCGAGCGAACCGCCATCGCTGTCGTCGAGCTCGGTGGACGCATCCGCGGTCTCGACCCCGACGGCGTCGTCTTCCGCGACTACCCCAAGGTCCCTCCGGGCATGCCGCGCGTCCGCGCACTCTCCTCGACCGGCACCGACGCCCTCAAGGAGGCCGCCACCGTCGTGTCGGCGCTGCCCGCAGAGCTCGCACCCAAGGTCGACCACGTCCAGGTCGAGACCGTCGACCAGATCACCCTGGTCCTGCGTGACGGGCGAGAGGTGCTGTGGGGGAGCGCCGAGGAGTCGCAGCAGAAGGCGCAGGTCGTTGCCGTGCTGCTGGGGGAGAAGGGGCGCATCTTCGACGTGAGCGTCCCGGGCAGTCCCACCGCCCGCTGAGGCTGGCGGCACACGACACCGCCCTGCCCCAGGGTGGCGGCACACGACACCGGATGGGCCGGAACCTTGTCGTCTGCCGCCAGGGTGGTGACGGTGACGTCGTACGCCGCCAGGGTGCGGGCTGGCGCGAAGGAGAAGGCACGGAAATCCGATCGCCCTCTGGCGTGTCGGCAGCATCCGGGACGCGTCCGTGCCTATCGTCTCCGGCATCACGAGGTTGACATAACTATAACCCTCAGGCTCACGGTTAGGGTTTCCGCCGGGGTCGGAGGCAGTGACCAGAGCAGCACTTCCACCCCCACACGAGAGGTCCCGGACCCGTGGCAGCAGCGCAGAACTACCTGGCGATCATCAAGGTCGTCGGCATCGGTGGTGGCGGCGTCAACGCCGTCAACCGGATGATCGAGGTCGGCCTCAAGGGCGTCGAGTTCATCGCGATCAACACCGACGCCCAGGCCCTGCTCATGAGCGACGCAGACGTCAAGCTCGACATCGGCCGCGAGCTCACCCGCGGCCTCGGTGCGGGTGCCAATCCCGAGGTCGGCGCCAAGGCCGCCGAGGACCACGCCGACGAGATCGAAGAGGTCATCAAGGGCGCCGACATGGTCTTCGTGACCGCGGGCGAGGGCGGTGGCACCGGAACCGGCGGTGCTCCGGTGGTGGCGCGCATCGCCCGCTCGCTCGGCGCACTGACCATCGGTGTCGTGACCCGGCCGTTCGCCTTCGAGGGTCGCCGCCGAGCCAACTCCGCCGAGGAGGGCATCGGCCAGCTGCGCGAGGAGGTCGACACCCTCATCGTGATCCCCAACGACCGGCTGCTCTCGATCACCGACCGCAGCGTGTCGATCCTCGACGCGTTCAAGCAGGCCGACCAGGTGCTGCTCCAGGGCGTCTCGGGCATCACCGACCTGATCACCACGCCGGGCCTGATCAACCTCGACTTCGCGGACGTGAAGTCCGTGATGGCGAACGCGGGCTCCGCGCTGATGGGGATCGGCTCCGCCCGGGGTGAGGACCGCGCCGTCCAGGCAGCCGAGATGGCCGTCTCCTCGCCATTGCTCGAGGCCTCCATCGAGGGTGCACACGGCGTGCTGCTCTCCATCGCAGGTGGGTCCGACCTCGGCCTCTTCGAGATCAACGAGGCCGCTGCGCTCGTGTCGCAGTCGGCCCACGCCGAGGCCAACATCATCTTCGGAGCCACCATCGACGACGCCCTGGGCGACGAGGTGCGGGTCACCGTCATCGCCGCCGGCTTCGACGGCGGCATGCCCAAGCGTCGCGTGGAGGGGAGCGGCCTGCGCGCCACTCCGGTGCAGACGCAGGAGCAGGTCCGAGAAGCTGCCCAGAAGCTCGCGGCCCAGAGGCAGTCCGTCCCGGCGCAGCCAGCACGCCCGGCCGAGCCCGCTCCGGCGGTCCGGGCCACGGCTCCGGCCCAGGAGAGCCAGCCCGCGCAGGCCCGTCCCGCGCCGCGGCAGGTTCAGTTCGACGACGACGACCTCGACGTCCCGGACTTCCTCAAGTAGGTGTTCGTCCTTCGCGACTCGCTGGAGGCCGCGTCGACCCCGTCCAGGGTGGACGTGGCCTTCACCGACTCCTCGCTCGACCTGCAGGGCAGGAGACCGGGGTTCGCCACGGCGCTGTCGCACCTCGAGTCCGACCTGGGGATCCGCTTCGCCCGGCTCGACCAGGTGCACGGCAACGACGTCCTCGTGGTCGAGGACGAGCCCACCTACGGTCCGCTCGACGAGGTGCCCACGGCGGACGCGCAGGTCACGACGCTGCGTCGGGTCGGCCTGATGGTCCGCGTCGCCGACTGCGTGCCCGTGCTGCTCGCAGACCCGGAGAACGGCGTGGTCGGTGTCGCCCACGCCGGTCGCCAGGGGGTGGCACTCGACGTCGTCACCCGCACGGTCGATCGCATGCGCGAGCTGGGCGCCACCTCGCTGACCGCCTGGATCGGCCCCCACGTGTGCGGCCGCTGCTACGAGGTGCCCGAGCAGATGCGCGCCGACGTCTCGGCGCTCGTGCCGGAGACCCGTGCCACGTCCGCGCACGGCACACCCGCGCTCGACCTCGGCGCCGGTGTCCGCGCCCAGCTCGACCGGGCCGGCGTCGAAGTGCGTGACGTCGGGCTGTGCACGCTCGAGGACGACCGGCTCCACTCCCACCGGCGCGACGGGACGGCCTCCGGCCGGATGGCAGGGCTGGTGTGGATGTCGTGACCGACCCGGGGCAGCGGCGGGAAGAGCTGCAGGCCAACCTCGACGCCGTACGACACCGCATCGACGGCGCGGCCCGGGCCGCGGGTCGTGACCCGGCAGACGTGGCCATCGTCGTCGTCACCAAGTTCTTCCCCGCCTCCGACGTGCGGCACCTCGCCGAGCTCGGGATCACCGACGTGGGAGAGAACCGCCACCAGGAGGCACAGGCCAAGGCAGCCGAGTGCGCTGACCTCGGGCTGCGCTGGCACTTCATCGGAGGGCTCCAGAGCAACAAGGCCGCGGCAGTGGCGTCGTACGCCGACGTGGTCGAGTCCGTCGACCGCGTCAAGCTCGTCCCCGGGCTGCAGAGAGGTGCCGACGCTGCTGGTCACCGTCTGGACGTGCTGCTCCAGGTCAGCCTGGACCCACCGGGTGCCGACCACCGCTCCGGGGCCGACCCTGACCGGTTGCCAGAGCTCGCCGAGGCGGTGGCACACGCCCCGGCGCTGGACCTCCGGGGGCTCATGGCGGTGGCGCCACTGGGCGAGGAGCCGGCGCGCGCCTTCGAACGTCTCGCAGGCATCCACCACGAGCTGCTGCGCACCCACGCCGGAGCGACCGTGCTCTCGGCGGGGATGAGCGGGGACCTCGAGCAGGCGATCGCGCACGGTGCGACACACGTGCGTGTCGGCTCCGCGGTCCTCGGTCCGAGGCCCTCGGTCCAGTAATGTCCACAACAACCCAGTGGTGTCCGACCCCGGGCGCCCGGTCTACCGGAGGATCTGTCTCATGAGCGGCGCGATGCGCAAGATCGGCGAGTACCTCGGCCTGCTCGAGGACACCGGCCACTACGACGACTACGACGGTGACTTCGAGACCGCCGCCCACGACGCGGTCGACCCACGGGCCGACAGGCCCCGCGAGCGCCGCCCAGCCCCTGTGGCAGACCTGGCTGAGCGCCGCCGTCCGGTCAGTGTCCATCAGGGAGTCCAGCCAGGAGTCGTCGCCGAGTTGAGTCGCATCACCACGCTGCACCCGCGCAACTACAACGAGGCGCGCCTGGTGGGCGAGAACTACCGGGACGGCACGCCCGTCATCATGAATCTCTCCGAGATGGACGACAACGACGCCAAGCGCCTCGTGGACTTCGCAGCCGGGCTGATCTTCGCCACGCGTGGCTCGATCGAGCGCGTGACCAACAAGGTCTTCCTGCTCTCGCCGCCCAACGTCACGGTCGCGGCCGAGGACAAGGAGCGCATCGCCGAGGATGGCTTCTTCAACCAGAGCTGATCGTGGAAATCATTGGCCAGGTCCTCATCGGGATCCTGTGGGTGTTCATCGGGCTGCTCTGGCTCCGCTTCATCGTCGACTGGGTGCAGGTCTTCGCGCGCCGCTGGGAGCCGCACGGCGTCCTTCTGGTGGTCCTCGAAGGTGTCTACAGCGCGACGGATCCGCCGATCCTGGCCCTGCGTCGCGTGATCCCTCCGCTGCGCATCGGGTCCTTCGCCCTCGACCTCAGCTTCCTCATCGTGATGATCGCGGCCTACCTCCTCCTGGAGGTCGTGGCGATCATCTTCCTGCGATGAACCACCAGCCACTTGGGTCACTGTGTGCCCTGCGCGCCCCCGGGCGCTATTGTCTTGACAGCACGGTCAGAAGAGCCATCGATGTTGAAAGTTTGGGTGAGGTCAATGCCACTGACGCCTGAGGACGTGAGCAACAAGCGCTTCACACCGGTCCGGCTCCGTGAGGGCTACGACATGGGTGAGGTCGACCAGTTCCTCGACGAGGTCGAGGCCGAGCTCGCTCGACTCACCAAGGAGAACGAGGACCTGCGCTCCAAGCTCGCGGCCGCACAGTCCGGTGGCGGCGCCGCGTCGGAGCCGGCTCCGATGATCGCGCCGATCCAGCGCGAGCCCGAGCCCGAGCCCGAGCCGGTGAAGCCCGCCCCGGCTCCCGTGGCCGCGGCCGCCCCCGTGCAGAACGTCGCCGACGCCTCCAACGCGGCAGCCCGACTGCTGGAGATCGCGACCCGCAACGCCGACGAGCTCGTCGAGGACGCCAAGAACGAGGCCGACCGGATCGTGGGCGCCGCCCGCACCAAGGCCGAGCGCCTCGAGGCCGAGGCCAAGACCAAGGCGGACCGCCTCGAGGCCGACGCCCGCCAGCGCTCCCAGATGCTCGACTCCGAGACGGCAGAGCGTCGTCAGCAGATGTTCGGCGATCTCGAGAAGGAGCGCGACAAGCTCAACGGCGACGTGGAGACACTGCGTGCCTTCGAGCGCGAGTACCGCAGCCGCCTCAAGACCTACTTCTCCCAGCAGCTGGAGGCCCTCGCCACCGGCGAGGGTGCCGCTCCGACCGAGGCCCCGCAGACGCCCAAGCGTCTGCGGTCGGTGCTCGGCGAGGACGACCACTGATCGTGTGCTGATCCGAGCAGAACGGCCGGCCCAGGGGGCCGGCCGTTCTGTCATTTCGGCACCCGGCGCGAAGTTTGTGGCGAGCCGGTTTGTCGCCGTCCCGGGCACGGGCTAGCCTCCCTGCCAGCGTGTGGCGCCAGCCACACCACCTGCCTGGCCAAGGAGGCCTCGTCGATGGCTCGCAAGTCACTCGCCGGCACTGCTGCCGCAGCGGCCAAGAAGGTCATCGGACGTCGCTCGGGCGCCGCGGCCAAGAAGTCCGTCCCGGCCTCGACCGACACCCCTGCGGCGAAGAAGGCCGCCGCCCCCGCGAAGAAGGCCGCCCCCGCGAAGAAGACTGCGCCCGCGAAGAAGGCGACGCCGGCGAAGAAGGCGACGCCCGCGAAGAAGACTGCGCCCGCGAAGAAGGCCGCACCGGCGAAGAAGGCGACGCCCGCGAAGAAGGCGACGCCCGCGAAGAAGACTGCGCCCGCGAAGAAGGCCGCACCGGCGAAGAAGACGACGCCGACGAAGAAGGCCGCGCCCGCGAAGAAGACGACGCCCGCGAAGAAGGCCGCGCCCGCGAAGAACGCCGCACCGGCGAAGAAGGCGGCGCCCGCGAAGGTGTCGGCTCCTACCAAGAAGGCTCCCGCACCCAAGAAGTCAGCACCCACCAAGAAGGCCGCGCCTGCCAGGCCCGCGGCCAGGAAGGCCACGTCCGTGCCCAAGGCAGCGCCTGCGACGAAGGCAGTCACTGCCGTCGACACCGCAGTGACCAAGAAGACCGCACCCGCGAAGAAGGGCAAGCGCGCCACGCCGTCCTCCCTCGTCGTGCTCCCCGGCGAGTCGCCGTGGACGAAGGCCGAGCTCAACGAGGTCGTCCGCGACCTCAACGACCACGAGGCGCGTCTCACCGAGCTGGTCGAAGAGGCGGAGAAGGAGCTCGCCGGTCTGATGCGTGACGCCGGGGATGGCGCCGGAGCAGACCAGGCCGACATGGGTGCGACGAGCTTCGAGAGGGACCACGAGCTCACGGTGGTGGCCAACGAGCGCGAGATGCTCGCCCAGACCCATCATGCGCTCGAGCGCATCGAGGACGGCACGTTCGGTGTCTGCGAGTCATGTGGGGAGCCGATCGGCAAGATGCGACTCATGGCGTACCCCCGTGCCACACTGTGCATGACATGCAAGCAGCGCGAGGAGCGTCGCTGACCAGCGACCCGGTCCACCCCGTCCCACCTCGTCGCCGGCTGGCGCTCTTCGGGGTCGTGGCAGCCGGCGCCTACCTGCTCGACCTGGGGTCGAAGCAGTGGGCCCTCAGCGCCCTCGCCGAGAACGACATCAACGTCGTGGGTGAGCTGCTGGTCCTGCACCTCACCTTCAACCCCGGCGCAGCCTTCAGCACCGGCACCGAGTTCACCATCGTGTTCACCTGCCTGGCCATCATCGCGGTGGCGGTGGTGCTGTGGTTGAGCCGTCGGGTGCGGAGCACCGCGTGGGCGTGGGCCCTGGGCCTGCTGCTCGGCGGCGTCGCCGGCAACCTCACCGACCGGATCGTCCGCCCCCCCGAGCCCTTCCGCGGCCACGTGGTGGACTTCTTGATGCTGCCCAACTGGCCGGTCTTCAACATCGCAGACATCTGCATCAACGTCGCGGCAGGGCTCATCATCCTTCAGACGGTGCGTGGCGTCACCCTCTCCGGTGAGCGGGTGGCGGAGGAGTGAGCGCCGAGCATCGCACCGTCCTCGTCCCGGAGGGGCTCGCGGGCGAGCGGGTGGACGCCGCGATGGCGCGCATGTTCGGCTTCTCCCGGACCAAGGCCGCTGACCTGATCGCGGCCGGACACGTCCAGGTCGGCGGCCGCGGCGTCGGCAAGAGCGACCGCGTCGGTGCCGGAGAGATGCTCGAGGTGACGATCCCTGACGAGGGCGATCCCCTCGAGGTGGTGCCCGAGGTCGTCGAGGGCATCAAGATCATCCACGACGACGACGCGATCGTCGTGATCGACAAGCCCGTCGGCGTGGCCGTCCACCCGTCACCCGGCTGGTCCGGGCCGACCGTGGTGGGCCACCTGGCCGGGGCCGGGTTCCGCATCTCCACCAGCGGTGCGAGCGAGCGGCAGGGGATCGTGCAGCGCCTGGACGTCGGAACCTCCGGCGTCATGGTGATCACCAAGTCCGAGCGCGCCTACTCGGTGCTCAAGAACGCCTTCCGCCACCGCACGGTCGACAAGACCTACCACGCACTCGTCCAGGGTCACCCCGACCCGTTGCAGGGCACCGTGGACGCACCCATCGGACGGCACCCCAAGTTCGACTACAAGTTCGCGGTGATGGCCGACGGCCGTCACTCGATCACGCACTACGAGACGCTCGAGGCCCACCGCTTCGCCTCGTTGCTGGAGATCCATCTCGAGACCGGCCGCACCCATCAGATCCGCGTGCACATGAGTGCCCTCAAGCACCCGTGTGTCGGCGACATCACCTACGGCGCCGACCCGAGCCTCGCCCGCAGGGTGGGCCTGGAGCGCCAGTGGCTCCATGCCGTCAAGCTCGGCTTCGAGCACCCCGAGTCGGGCGACTACGTCGAGTACGAGTCGACCTACCCCGACGACCTCGCGGCTGCCCTCGAGACCATCCGAGAGGCTCACTGACGCCGTGCCCGGCCAGCAGGCACTTCGCCCCGCGACCTCTGCCGACCTGCCGTCCGTCGCAGAGATCTACCTCGCGGCGCGCGACGCGGCGCCGATGCCCCCGACGGTCCATCCTCCTGACGAGGTCAGGGCCTGGGTCAACACCTGGGACCTGACCCGGTGCACGGTGTGGCTGGCTCTGGAGGACGGTGCGCCCATCGGGTTCGCCCAGGTGACGCCGACGTGGTTGGACGGCCTCTACGTCCTCCCCTCCGCCCAGGGGTCCGGAGCGGGGTCCGCGCTGCTGGACCAGGTCAAGCGCGAGCGGCCGGACGGCTTCGGGCTGTGGGTCTTCGAGATGAACGCACCCGCGCGCGAGTTCTATCGAGCGCACGGCTTGGTCGAGCTCGAGCGCACCGACGGGTCTGCCAACGAGGAGCGTGAGCCCGACGTGAAGATGGTCTGGCCCGGCTCCGACCCGCTCGCGTTCTACCGCTCCATGATCGACGAGGTCGACGAGCTGTTGGGTGACCTGCTCGCTCGCCGCACGGCGCTGACGCGTGCCGTACAGCGGCACAAGCATGCGTCCGCACACGCCAACCCCGACCGCGACGCCCACAGGGAAGCCGACGTCGTACGCCGCGTCGCCGCGCTCGTGCCGGAGCTGGGGGAGGAGCGGGTCGCTCGCAT
Source organism: Nocardioides seonyuensis (assembly GCF_004683965.1). NCBI lineage: Bacteria > Bacillati > Actinomycetota > Actinomycetes > Propionibacteriales > Nocardioidaceae > Nocardioides > Nocardioides seonyuensis. Next base: position 3,955,973 of record NZ_CP038436.1, on the reverse strand, counting down.
CGTCGGGGCGATCATCACCGAGTCGCTCGATGCTGCCCGGACCAGCGACGGTGGAGCCGGAGGCCCCTAGGTCGGGCCCGCGACTCCATGGTCGAAGATGGCGCCATGGAGATGGACGGGGACGTCGCCGAGCGCTACCGCGACTTCGCAGCCTACGCAGAGGGGGACAGCGACACCTTCGTGGAGTGGGCGCTGGGTGTGGCGGAGGATCCCGAGGTCCACGCCTGGCTCTCGGACCTGCCACGGGGCAAGCAGCAGCCCAACCTCGTCTTCGCCGCCGCGCGCTGGCACGGCGCCGCCGCGCCGGGGGACTACGCCGGGTTGCGGAAGGTGCTGCTCGAGCGAGAGCACGAGGTCAAGGCGACCATCCGCGAGCGGGCCACCCAGACCAACGAGGTGGGTCGGCTGGCGACGCTCGTGCCCGTGCTCTCCCTGGTCGAGGGGCCGCTGAGCCTCATCGAGGTGGGCGCGAGTGCCGGGCTGTGCCTCTACCCGGACCGCTACGACTACGACTGGGCGCCGCTCGGTGGTCTCACGGGGAGCGGCGGACCGACCCTGGCAGCGAGCCCGTCGGGCGAGCTCCCGGTCCCGACACGCCACCCTGAGGTGGCCTGGCGTGGAGGGGTCGACCTCAACCCTCTGGACGTGCAGGACGCCGATGCCATGGCGTGGCTCACCACCTTGGTGTGGCCCGAGCAGGACGCGCGTCGCGAGCGCTTGCGTGCTGCCGTGCAGGTGGCACTGCAGGAGCCCACCGCGATCGTCGCGGGGGACCTGTTCGACGCGCTGCCCGGCCTGCTCGACCAAGCCGCGGAGCACGGGACACCGGTCGTGTTCCACAGCGCGGTGATCGCCTACCTCGACCCCGCGGATCGTGCGCGCTTCCACGAGCTGATGACAGGGCTTGTCGGCGACGGAGCCTGTCGCTGGGTGAGCAACGAGGCGCCGAAGGTGCTGCCCGAGGTGACCGGCGCGTACGACGTCCCCGCGGGCCGTTTCGTGACCGCCCTCGACGGCGTGCCGGTCGCCCTCTCGCACGGCCACGGCCACGCGCTCGAATGGCTCTGACACCGACGTCCGGGTCGCCGACGGCGCGTGTGTCCTGTCGGTGGGCTGCGGCAGACTGACGTAGGCTGGCGCTCTTCCCCCTGAGACCTGCGCCAGCGGTCCCTGCTCCACCTGCACGACCTCTTTTCCCGACCCGCTCGCGACCCGGAAGGTGTGGAAGACCCGCTCATGTCGGCCGGCTCCAGCGACTCCTTCGCCCACCTGCACGTCCACACCGAGTACTCCATGCTCGACGGCGCCGCCCGGTTGAAGGACCTGGCCGAGCGCGCGGCGAGCCTGGGCATGCCGGCCATCGCCATGACCGACCACGGCAACGTGTTCGGGGCCTATGAGTTCTACAGGCAGTGCAAGGCCGCCGGGGTGAAGCCCATCATCGGCATGGAGGCCTACTTCACCCCCAACATCAGCCGCTTCGAGCGCAAGCGCGTCAACTTCTACAAGGGCGGTCCCGACGACGTCTCTAGCCGCGGCGCCTACACCCACATGACGCTGCTCTCCGAGTCCACCGAGGGCATGCACAACCTCTTCCGGCTCTCGACCGGGGCCTGGCGTGACGGGTTCTTCCAGCACCCGCGAGCCGATCGTGAGCTCCTCGCGCAGCACTCTCGCGGCATCATCGGCACGACCGGTTGCCCGAGCGGCGAGGTGCAGGTCCACCTGCGCCACGACAACTACGCCGCTGCGCGCCAGACCGCGGCCGACTATCAGGACATCCTGGGCCGCGACAACTACTTCCTCGAGCTGATGGACCACGGTCTCGACATCGAGCGCCGGGTCCGCGAGGGGCTCCTGCGGCTCGCCCGTGACCTGCAGATCCCGCTGCTCGCGACCAACGACTCCCACTACGTCCACGAGGCCGATGCTCCGAGCCAGGAGCACCTGCTCTGCATCAACTCCGGCTCCACGATGGACATCCCGGCCGGCGACGGCCCCGGCCAGCGCTTCGCCTTCAACGGCACCAGCTACTACATCAAGACCGCGGCCGAGATGCGCGAGCTCTGGCGCGACCTCCCCGAGGCGTGCGACAACACCCTGCTCATCGCCGAGCGCTGCGACGTCGCCTTCACCGAGGGCAACGGCACCTACATGCCGCGCTTCCCCTGTCCCGAGGGAGAGAACGAGGACTCCTGGCTGGTCAAGGAGGTCGAGCGAGGGCTGCTCGTCCGCTATCCCGGCGGCGTCCCAGATCACGTCCGCAAGCAGGCCGAGTTCGAGCTCGGCGTCATCACCCAGATGGGCTTCCCGGGTTACTTCCTCGTCGTCGCCGACTTCATCAACTGGGCCAAGGACAACGGCATCCGGGTGGGTCCGGGTCGTGGCTCCGGGGCGGGCTCGATGGTCGCCTACGCGCTGCGCATCACCGACCTCGACCCGCTCGAGCACGGGCTGATCTTCGAGCGCTTCCTCAACCCCGACCGGGTCTCGATGCCCGACTTCGACATCGACTTCGACGAGCGCCGTCGTGGCGAGGTCATCAAGTACGTCACCGAGAAGTACGGCGACGACCGGGTGTCCTACATCGTCACCTACGGCACGATCAAGGCCAAGCAGGCCGTCAAGGACTCCAGCCGCATCCTCGCCTACCCCTTCGCCATGGGCGACCGGATCACCAAGGCGATGCCGGCCGCGGTCATGGGCAAGGACGTCCCGCTCAAGGAGATCTTCAACCCCGAGCACAAGCGCTACGGCGAGGGTGGCGAGTTCCGAGCCCTCTACGACGGTGACGCCGACGTGCGCCGGGTCGTCGACACCGCGATGGGCATCGAGGGCCTCAAGCGCCAGTGGGGGGTCCACGCGGCGGGCGTGATCATGTCCAGCGAGCCGCTGATCGACGTGATCCCCCTGCTGAAGCGCCCGGCCGACGGGGCGATGATCACCCAGTTCGACTACCCCACGTGCGAGTCCCTGGGCCTGATCAAGATGGACTTCCTGGGGCTGCGCAACCTCACCGTCCTCGACGACGCGGTCAAGAACATCAAGACCAACTGCGGTGAGGACCTCGTCCTCGAGGAGCTCGAGCTCACCGACCCCAAGACCTACGAGCTGCTCCAGCGCGGCGACACGCTGGGTGTCTTCCAGCTCGACGGTGGTCCGATGCGTGCCCTGCTGCGGTCGATGCGGCCCGACACCTTCGAGGACATCTCGGCCGTCGGTGCCCTCTACCGACCTGGCCCGATGGGGGCCGACTCCCACAACAAGTACGCCCGCCGCAAGACCGGTCGCGAGCCGGTGGAGCCGATCCACCCCGAGCTCGCTGAGGCCCTCAAGGACATCCTCGGCGAGACCTACGGCCTGATCGTCTACCAGGAGCAGGTCATGGCGATCGCGCAGAAGCTGGCGGGCTACACGCTCGGCCAGGCCGACCTGCTGCGACGCGCCATGGGCAAGAAGAAGAAGGAGGAGCTGGACAAGCAGTTCGAGACCTTCTCCGGCGGCATGCAGGAGCGCGGCTACTCACCGGCTGCCATCAAGACGCTCTGGGACATCCTGCTGCCCTTCTCCGACTACGCCTTCAACAAGGCCCACTCCGCGGCCTACGGGGTGGTCAGCTACTACACCGCCTACCTCAAGGCCAACTACCCGGCTGAATACATGGCCGCGCTCCTGACGTCGGTGAAGGACGACAAGGACAAGATGGCGATCTACCTCAACGAGTGTCGCCGGATGAAGATCCAGGTCCTGCCGCCCGACGTGAACGAGTCCCACGCCAACTTCACCCCGGTCGGCCGCGACATCCGGTTCGGGCTGACGGCGGTCCGCAACGTCGGCGGCAACGTCGTGGAGGGGATCGTCTCGGCGCGGGAGGAGAAGGGGCGATACGCCGACTTCAACGACTTCATGGAGAAGGTCCCGGCGCTGGTCTGCAACAAGCGTGTGATCGAGTCCCTGGTCAAGGCCGGCGCGTTCGACGAGATGAAGCACAGGCGTCGCGCCCTGGTGACGATCCACGAGTCCGCCGTCGACCAGTACGTCGACATCAAGAAGAACGAGGCGATCGGCCAGGACTCGCTCTTCGGGGGGATGGAGGACGACGACTCCGGCTTCGGTGTCTCGGTGGCGATCCCCGAGATCGACGAGTGGGACAAGATGACGTTGCTCGGCCACGAGCGCGAGATGCTCGGGCTCTACGTCTCCGACCACCCCCTCCTCGGTCTCGAGCACGTCCTGTCGCAGGGCACCGACACCAGCATCGGCGCGCTGATGCTCGACGAGGAGCGTGCCCACGGCTCGACGATCACGGTGAGCGGTCTTATCACCTCCGTCCAACGCAAGATCACCAAGCGCGGTGACGCTTGGGCGACGATCACGCTGGAGGACCTCGACGGCGCCATCGAGGTGCTGCTGTTCCCCAGCTCCTACCAGCTCGCGTCGACGCTGCTCGTCGAGGACGCGATCGTCCGGGTCAAGGGCCAGCTCTCGCGTGACAAGGACCAACCCGAGATCAGGGCACAGGAGGTCACCTCACCTGACATCTCGACCGGGCCCACCGGTCCGGTGGTGATCAGCCTCCCCTCGACCCGCTGCACTGCTCCGGTGGTCGAGCAGCTGAAGGACGTCCTCGGCACCCACCCCGGCATGACCGAGGTGCAGCTGCGCCTCCTCACCCGGGCATCCACCAAGGTCCTCAAGCTCGACGACCGGCTGCGCGTGACGCCCAGTCCGGCCCTGTTCGCCGACCTCAAGCAGCTCCTGGGGCCTGGATGCCTGACTGGCTGACCGGACCCTGGGGTCGGGCCTGCCTCGTGGTGGTCGGGTTCGTGGCGTGCGGAGCGTTGGCAGGCGTCATCTGGAACGCGTGGTGGGAGCCGCCCTCGGGTGTCGCCTACCAGGGGATGTGGCTCCTCGACCCTGCCGGTCCCGACGTCGCCCTCTCGGGCACTGCGCTCTATGTCGCCCTGGCGTTCCCCGTCGGCCTGGTGCTGGGTGTCGTGGTCTCGGCCGTCCCGCGTCATGAGGTCGCGACGCTCGTGGGCGTCGTCGTGGGGTCTGCGCTCGCTGCCTGGGTCATGTACTCCATCGGCCACCTGCTCGGCCCGCCGGACCCCCGCGTGCTGGCAGCGGGAGAGGCCGACTTCACCACCATCCCGTCAGACCTCGTGGTGGCAACCGCCGACGACACGCGCAACCCCCTGCGATCTCCCGCCCTGCTCGCCTGGCCCCTCGGCGCAGTCACCGGATTGGCCGTGAGCTATCTCCTCGGCCCGCGCACATCTCGCGACGCCGGCTGACGAAGCGCGCAAGCCCCCACCCTCCGGTGGTTGAGGAAGGACGGAGCGCCGTCCTGAGGAGGCCGCCCGCGGCCGTCTCGAAGGGTCCTGTCTCGAAACCCCTGTGGAATGGGAGTTCTGGGGCCTTGGACTGTCGGTGGTGACTGGTTGAGTATTCCCATGACCAGCACCGCACAAGACTCCGATCTCGAGGTCGTCGACCTCGCGGGTGCGAGCGTGACCGGTCTGTTGGAGCAGGCGGCGGAGTGCGAGGCGGTGCTGCGCGAGGCGGCGGTGCACCAGTTGCGTATCGCCTACGAGTGGGCGATCGCGCACCCGGTCGTGGACGCGGCCGAGACCGCTCACGGACCCGTGTTGCCTTCGGTCCTAGAAGCCCCGGAGACGTTGGGCGGTGAAGGGACGCCGGCGGTGGCGGCGTTCACCGCCGAGCCGCTCGCCGTCGCTTGTGGGATCGCCCCTTCGTCTGCGACGGCGCTGCTCGCGGATTCGCTGGACCTGCACCACCGACTCCCGGTGCTGTGGCACCAGACCCAGGCCGGATTCGTGCCTGCGTGGAAGGCGCGGCGGGTCGCAGCCCGCACCCGCGACCTGTCCCTGGACGCTGCCCTGTGGGTGGACCGGCACACCGCCGGCAGGGTCGGGTCCCTCAGCCTCGGGGCGTTGGACCGGTTGATCGCCGAGGCCGCCGCCCGTGTCGACGGCGAGCCCCTGGCCGAGAAGGACAAGCGCAGCCGCAGCGAGTGGGACGTGCAGCTCAAGCACCGCGACCCCCGCGAGGGCGGCGCGACCTCAGAGATCCACGCCGTCGGCGACACCCTCGACCTGACCCGGTTCCACGACGTCGTGCGCGCCGAAGCAGAAGCACTCGGCGCCCTGGGTGACGGCGACACCTTCGAGGTCCGCAAGGCCAAGGCCCTCGGTGTCATCGCCGACGCCCAGGCCCGCCTCGACCTCACCACCCTCCTCGACGAGGAGACGACCCCGGAGGAACAGGCCGCAGTCCGCCGCCGCCTCATCGAGCGCCGCGACGCCAGGGTCCGCCTCTACCTTCACGCCTCCCTCGCCGACGTCGCCGCCGGCGTACCCGGTGCGGTCGGCACCGTCGAAGGTCTCGGCCCGGTCACCCTCGACCAGATCAAGGAGTGGATGGGCAGGGCCCGGGTCACCATCCAGCCGGTCCTCCACGTCGCGAGCGAGGACACCTGGTCCGTGGACCGGCACGACCCGCCACGGCGGATGGCCGAGCAGGTCGTTCTCCGCGACTCGACCTGCGTGTTCCCGTGGTGCTCACACCCCTCACGGCACGCCGACCTCGACCACATCGAGCCCTACGAGGACCCAGACGAAGGTGGTCCTCCCCGAGAAGACGGCAGCGGCCAGACAAGACCTGACAATCTTGCGCCGCTGTGTCGAAGACACCACCGAGCCAAGACCACCGGGAGCTGGACCTACCAACGCACCACTCCGGGCACCTACCTGTGGACCGGCCCCGCCGGAGTCACCGCCCTCGTCACCCCCACCGGCACGATCACCCTGCCCACCTGCTGAGCAGGTCCCGTGTCGGGACCACCTCAGGTACGCGCCGCGCGACCCAGCACCTGTTGCACTTCTGCGTCCGGCTCGACCACCACCAACTCCACGGCGATGTTGTCCGGATCCCTGAAGTTGAGGTGGTGTCCCCATTCGCTCCAGCGAAGGTCGGAGCCCACGCCCTGCTCCGTGAGCCGCGCTCGCCACTCCTCGAGGCTCGCCAGATCTGGGACGGCGAGGCTCACGTGGTCGAGACCGGGGCGGAACTCGCTGAAGGGCGCGGCGATCCCGTCCTCGTGTGTAGTGAGGATCAGCGCGGAGAGGCCAGCGCCACCGATCAACAGCGCGCAGTACGTCTCGCTGGAGTCCAGGCATGGCGCTCGTCGGCGCGGTGGGCAACAGGCAACGTCCCTCGCGGCTGCGCCAGGAACCCATGCGGTCCCCGCACGAGCTCCGAGAGCCCATTTCACACCTCAGCCGGAGCGGCGTACCGAGGCGCGAGCGCCAGTAGGCTCCCGCCCATGACTGACACGGGTGGACAAGCTGAATACCTCGACGAAGGTGTCGAGACCAAGACTGACAATCGCAAGCGGGCGATCGTGCTGGGGGGCGTCGTGGCCACGGCGGCCGTGATCGGGGGTGCCGCCTGGGCGGCGACGAGCTTCTTCGCGACGGGAGCCCAGCCGGCCGAGGCGCTGCCCGCTTCGACCACGGTGGCCTACGCGTCGATCGACCTGGATCCGAGCGGCAGCCAGAAGATCGAGGCGATCCGGACTCTCCGCAAGTTCCCCGGACTCGAGGAGGAGATGAACTTCGACGCCGACGACGACCTGCGCGAGCAGCTCTTCGCCGAGCTCACCGAGTCCGGCGAGTGCGAGGGGCTCGACTTCGAGCGGGACATCGACCCGTGGCTCGGCTCGCGAGCAGCCATGGCCGGGGTCGAGGGGGCCGACGGCGAGGTCGTCCCGGTCGGCGTCATCCAGGTGACCGACCCCGGCAAGGCCGAGGACGGGATGGCCAACTTCGTGCGGGTGTGCGGTGGTGACGACGAGGACGCCTCGGCCGAGACCGGTCCGTGGATCATCGAGGGTGACTGGCTGGTCGTGGGGGAGGACCACGAGGCGGTCGAGGGCGTCGTCGAGGCGGCGGGCGAGGGCTCCCTGGCCGACGACGACGAGTTCACCCGGTGGACCGGCGAAGCCGGTGACCCGGGCATCCTCTCCGTCTACGTGGCAGCTGGGGCGGCCGCCCACTTCGACGACGTTTTCGCCTCGAGCGGCATGTTCTTCGGCCCCGCGACCATGGCCGGCGACCCCTCGATGACGGGTGCCATCGAGGACTTCGAGGGCATGGCGATGACCGTGCGCTTCGACGACGGGGCGCTCGAGATCGAGTCCGCTGCCAGCGCCAACCAGCAGATGCAGGAGTTCTTCGCGAGCACCGTCGGCATGGACCTCGTCGCGTCGCTGCCCGAGGACACCGTCGCCGCCCTGGGCATGGGTCTCAAGGACGGCTGGGTCGACGCCATCGCCGAGCAGATCGCCACCGCCGAGGGCGAGGACACCACCGTCGAGGACCTCTACGCGGAGGCGAGCGAAGCCACCGGCCTGGACTTGCCCACTGACCTCGAGAAGCTCTTCGGCGAAGGCATGACCGTGGCACTGGGCGATGGCATCGACGCCGACGCGCTCGCCAACGGCGGCGTGCTCGAGCTGCCGATCGGCGTGAAGATCAAGGGTGACCCCGATGACGTGCGAAGCGTCCTCGACAAGATCGAGCCGCAGCTGGGCCCCGACGAGCAAGGACTGCTCGAGTCGGCCGCGTCCGACGACCACGTCGCGATGAGTCCCGACGACGCGTTCCGGGAGGAGCTCGCCGAGGACGGGTCCCTCGGCGACAACGAGGTGTTCGAGGACCTCGTCGACGATTCTGGCGACGCGCAGGCGGTCCTGTTCGTCAACTTCAACGCCGACGACGACTGGCTCGTGCGGGTCGCCGACGACATCGACCCGACGGTCGCCGAGAACCTCGCACCGCTCTCAGCCCTGGGCGTGAGCAGCTGGTTCGACGACGGAGTCGGTCACGGCGTGGTGAGGCTCACGACCGACTGACGGCCGCCACCACGGCCCCGGTCACCGTGACCAGGTCGGCAGGCGCGAGCTCGAGGTCGAGGCCGCGCCTGCCGCCGGACACGAGCACGGTGTCGTACGACAGCGCACTCTCGTCGAGGACGGTGGGGTGCGGCCGGCGCTGGCCGACGGGGGAGATGCCGCCGGCGACGTAGCCGGTGGCACGCTCGGCCAGGTCAACGGGCGCCATCACGGCCTTGCTGCCGCCGAGCGCGCGAGCGAGCGCCTTCAGGTCGAGCTGACCGGACACCGGCACGATGCCCACGACGAGGGCGCCGTCGAGCAGCGCCATCAAGGTCTTGAGCACGCGCTCCGGCTCGACCCCGAGGGCCTCGGCCGCCTCCAGGCCGAAGCTCTCGGCGCGGGGGTCGTGCTCGTAGGCCCGGCTGGTGAAGTGGATGCCAGCCTCGGTGAGCACGGTGGTCGCGCGTGTGCCTGAGCCGCCCGCCGGCTTCTTGCGTCCCATCGTCAGTTGGGCGACCACGCTGTGCGCGCGACCTGGGTGGCCGGCAGCGAGGGGATCACGTTGATCGCGCGCAGCTCCTCGCGCAGCAGGTGGGTCACCAGCTCGAGCCGTTCCTGGGAGTCGGGCGCCTCGAGGAGCGACTGCCGCTCCGCCATCGGCAGCGGCGCGATGGCCGACAGCGTCCAGGCCAGGTAGTCGGGGTCGCGCGGCAGCGTGCCGCTGAACGGGTCACCCTGGAGCTGGGCCATGGCGGCACGGTAGGCCGTGAACGTGGCCCGGGCGCGGTCCAGCACCTGCTCCTCGACCCGGACACGCGGCTCCACGACGACGCTGGCGAGGCCGTGGGGGTAGTCGCCGCCGGGCTCCATGCGGTCGAGCAGCAGCCTGTCCCGGCCGACGGCCACGACGTCGAAGGAGCCGTCAGGTCGCGGCTCGACCTCGGTGAGCTGAAGGGTGCATCCGACCCGGTAGATGGACTGGGCGCCGTGGTCGCCGACCTCGTAGCCCTCACGGATCGCCACCGTCCCGAACACGCGCTGGCCGGGGTCCGGCACCTCGAGCAGGTGGTCGACCAGGGCGCGGTAGCGCTCCTCGAAGACGTGCAGGGGCACGGTCATGCCGGGGAACACCACGGTGTTCAGCGGGAACATCGGCATGGAGTCGGCCACGCCACGACCCTAGCCACTCGTCCACGCCTCGTGGGCGGGGCAACGCCGCCACCGGGGCGAACCTAGAATCGGGGCATGTCCCTGATCCGTCGCATCGACCTGAGGGACGCCGACCCGGCGTCCGTCGACTACCGCGCGAGCGTTCCTCGCGCCGAGTTCGACGTCGAGGCCGTGATGCATCGGGTGCAGGAGATCGTCGACGCCGTGCGCACGCGCGGCGTCGACGCGATCGTCGAGCTGACCGAGGAGCTCGACGGGGTGCGTCTCGACGACCTGCGGGTCCCCTCGGAGGCGCTGGTCCGGTCGCTCGAGGCACTCGACCCCGGCGTCCGCGCCGCGCTCGAGGAGTCCGTACGACGCTTGCGCGCGACGTGCGAGGCCGACCTCGAGGACGACCACAGCATCGAGGTGGCCCCCGGCGCGGTCGTGACCCACAGGTCGGTGCCGGTGGACCGGGTCGGCCTCTACGTCCCCGGAGGGTTGGCGCCCCTCGTCTCCACCGTGGTCATGAACGTCGTCCCTGCCCAGGTGGCAGGAGTCAGGTCCATCGCGTTGTCGGCTCCGCCCACGCGCGAGACCGGCTTGCCCGACGCGTCGATCCTGGCTGCCTGCGCCTTGCTCGGGGTGGACGAGGTCTACGCCGTCGGCGGCGCCCAGGCGGTCGCGATGTTCGCGCACGGCGCCGGGCCCTGTCGCCGCGTCGACATGGTCATTGGCCCCGGCAACCTCTACGTGACCGCAGCCAAGCGACTTCTGCGCGGGCTCGTCGGCATCGACTCCGAAGCCGGTCCCAGTGAGATCGCGGTGCTCGCCGACGACTCGGCAGAGGCCGCATTCGTTGCCGCGGACCTCCTCACCGAGGCCGAGCACGGCGGCACCTCGGCCGCACTCCTGGTCACCGACTCCGACGTGCTGGCCGACGACGTCGAGGCGGAGCTGGAGAAGCAGGTCGGTGCGACCCGGCACTCCGCGCGCATCGCCGACGCGCTGGGAGGCGAGCAGTCGGCCATCGTCCTGGTGCGCGACATGGACCAGGGCCTGGACGTGGTGAACGCCTACGCGTCCGAGCACCTCGAGATCCAGACCCGCGACGCGGCAGCGCTCTCCAGCAGGGTCCGCAATGCCGGAGCCATCTTCCTGGGGTCCTGGTCCCCGGTCGCGGTGGGCGACTACTGCGCCGGGTCCAACCACGTGCTGCCCACCGCAGGGTGCGCCTGCCACTCCTCCGGCCTCGGGGTGAAGTCGTTCCTCAAGCAGGTGCACGTGGTGGACTACACGCGCGAGGCACTGGCCGCCGTCGCGGACCACGTCGTCGCGCTGGCCGAGGCCGAGGACCTGCCCGGCCACGGCGCAGGCGTGAGCAGTCGGTTCGAGCGATGACCTTTCCTCCTCTGCGGGAGGAGCTGCGCGGCATCGAGCCCTACGGGGCCCCGCAGCTCGACGTGCCCGTCCAGCTCAACGTCAACGAGAACCCCTACGGACCCTCGCCGGAGGCCGCAGCAGACATCGCGCGTGCGGTGGGGCGTGCGGCAGCCAGCCTCAACCGCTACCCCGACCGTGAGTTCACCGAGCTGCGCGAGGGCCTGGCGGCCTACCTCAACTCCTCGGGGGGCCACGGCATCACACCCGAGATGGTGTGGGCTGCCAACGGCTCCAACGAGGTCATGCTCCAGCTCCTGCAGGCGTTCGGCGGTCCGGGCAGGTGCGCGCTGTCCTTCGCCCCCACCTACTCGATGTACCCCGAGTACGCCCGCGACGCGATGACCGAGTGGGTCGTGGGCCGGCGCGAGGAGGACTTCTCGCTCGACCTCGACGCCGCACGCAAGCTCGTGCTCGAGCGGCGCCCGACGATCGTGCTCCTGCCCAGTCCCAACAACCCGACCGGAACCGCCCTGCCTCCGGAGGCTGTCTCGGCGCTGTGCGAGGCGGCGGCGTCCTACGAGCCGGGCGGCCTCGTCGTCGTCGACGAGGCCTACGGCGAGTTCCGCCGGGCAGGCACGCCCAGCGCCCTGGAGCTGCTGCCGCGTCACCGCAACCTCGTGGTCACCCGCACGATGAGCAAGGCGTTCGCGCTCGCCGGGGCCAGGCTGGGCTACCTCGCCGCGGACCCGGCGATCGGCGACGCCATCCGCGTGGTGCGGTTGCCCTACCACCTCTCCGCGGTCACCCAGGCGACCGCGGTTGCGGCACTGCGGCACGCCCCTGAGCTGCTCGGCCGGGTGGAGGACCTGCGCGTCGAGCGCGACCTGACGGTGGCGTGGTTGCGGGACCAAGGGCTCGAGGTGCCCGACTCCGATTCCAATTTCGCGTTGTTCGGGCGCTTTCCCGACCGGCATGCTGTCTGGCAGCGCCTCCTCGACCGGGGGGTGCTGATCCGCGAGACCGGGCCGCAGGGATGGTTGCGGGTGTCCATCGGGACGCCCGAGGAGATGACAGCATTCAGGCACGCACTCACTGACGTGATGAAGGAGCAAGCATGAGCCGCACGGCCACCGTCGAGCGCACCACGAGCGAGTCGAGCGTCAAGGTCGAGGTCCACCTCGACGGCACCGGCCGGTCGCAGGTCACCACGGGCGTCGCGTTCTACGACCACATGCTCACCGCCTTCGCCCGGCACTCCCTGATCGACCTCGTCGTCCACACCACCGGCGACACCCACGTCGATGCCCACCACTCCGTCGAGGACACCGCGATCGCGCTCGGGCAGGCGTTGCGCGAGGCTCTCGGTGACAAGGCCGGGATCCGCCGGTTCGGAGACGCGACGGTGCCGCTCGACGAGGCGCTGGTGCAGGCCGTCGTCGACGTGTCGGGACGTCCCTACTGCGTGCACACCGGCGAGCCGGCGGGTCAGGAGTACGTCGCCATCGGCGGCAACGGCCCCAACGGCGCGCCCTACCAGGGGTCGCTGACGCGACACGTGTTCGAGACACTCGCCTTCCACGCCCACCTCGCCCTGCACGTGCGCGTGCTGGCCGGCCGCGACCCGCACCACATCGTGGAGACGCAGTTCAAGGCCTTCGCACGCGCGCTGCGCGACGCGATCGCGCTGGACCCGCGAGAGACGGGTGTGCCCTCGACGAAGGGAGCACTGTGAGCGAGGACGTCGTCGTCCTCGACTACGGCTCGGGCAACCTCCGCTCAGTGGTGCGGGCGGTCGAACGGACAGGTGCCAGCGTCACGCTGACGTCGGACTTCGACCGAGCGCTGGAGGCTGACGGGCTCGTCGTACCCGGGGTCGGCGCGTTCGCTGCGTGCATGGCCGGGCTGCGGGCGATCAAGGGCGAGCGCATCATCGGTCGACGGCTCGCGGGTGGCCGCCCGGTGCTCGGTATCTGCGTCGGGATGCAGATCCTCTTCGCGCGCGGGGTGGAGCACGGTGTGGAGACCGAAGGTTGTGACGAGTGGCCCGGCGTGGTCGAGCGACTGCAGGCGCCTGTCGTGCCGCACATGGGCTGGAACACCGTCGAGGTGCCGACCGGGTCGACGCTCTTCACGGGGGTCGAGGGCGAGCGGTTCTACTTCGTGCACTCCTACGGTGTCCGCGACTGGGCCCTGGTGACCAACGACCGCACCCGGGCGCCGCTGGTGACGTGGGCCGAGCACGGGGGAGACCGCTTCGTGGCCGCCGTGGAGAACGGACCCCTCAGCGCGACGCAGTTCCATCCGGAGAAGTCGGGTGACGCCGGGGCCGGGCTCCTGCGCAACTGGGTGCAGTCTCTCTGACTGCTGAGCGCCTCCCCATACCCGAAACGGGCTGCGGACCTGCGCGTCATCCTGCCCGCTGAGACGATCCAGATATTCGGGGCGGCGTCGTTGACACCGAGATGTTCGTGACGCAAAGTAACGCGCGTTTGCAACGGGAGTTGCATTCTGGGGAGTAGCCCAAGCTGGGAGGCAGGGTTTTGCGTTCGTCACATCTGAGGGTGGGTGACGTGCGGCCTGGGGAGGTCAGGGCATGGGTGCCCACCGCTGCGAGCCGTGCGGCCCTTGAGTCGTGCCCCGTGGACCCGCGACCCCTGACCCATGACCAGCTCGGCCACCTCTCCGGTGCCATGGGTCGCACTCAGGGCGATCCTGCTGACGCGCCGTGGATCGGGGCTTCCTGTGTGCTGGCCGACGCCGGTCCAGGGTCCGTGGCCGCCGCCCTCGCGAGCCTTTTCGACCGGCACGAGAGCCTGCGCTGCGACTACGTGCCCGGCCAGGTCGGGCTGCCGTCAGGCGTGCCGGGCCAGGACGAGCCGTTCCGTCGCCGGCTGTTGCCGCCACTGGTCGTGGAGTTCGAGGAGGTCCCGTTGGGGGTCCACGACGACGCCTCGGCCGTCCACGCGGTCATCATGGACTGGTTCGCGGCGCACGCCGGCCCGGCCGCCTGGCCGCACTCGGCCTTCGTGACGCTCGAGTCGGGCGATGAGGTCACGCTCTTCGCGGCCTTCGACCACGTGACCTTCGACGGCTTCTCGATGTACACGTTCGCCGCCGAGATCCCGCTGCTGCACAGGGTCTTCGCGGCTGGTGATGCCCCCGACCCGGCGCTCGCGCTCAGTGGGAGCCACCTGGAGCACGCCCGTGACGAGCGCGAGTTCACCCGCTCGCTCACCGTGCAGGAGCCGCGGCTCCGGCCGTGGCGCGAGCTGCTCGACGATCGCGGTCAGGTCCCCGGCCTGCCGCCGGCCTCGGGCGTGCGTCGCGGCGACCAGGTCACGCACGCCATGGTGTCGCTGCCCGTCGCCGCTGCGGAGGAGTCGGAGGCGTTCCGCGCTCTCTGCGAATCGTGGGGCGTCTCCTACGGGTTGGGGTTCATCGCGCTGCTGCTGCGGGCGATCGCCGTGCAGGAGGGCCCTGCGCCCACGACGGTCAGGACGATGATGAGCACCCACGGTCGCTCCCGTCCCTACCGCGGGTCCGTTGGGTGGTTCGCCGGCGTGGCGCCACTGACCGTCGACGTCGACCCGTCGGCCGACCTCCGTGACTCGGTCATGGCAGTCCGGTCGGCCTGGACCGACTCGGCTCCGTCGGGTCGCATTCCGCTGGGGGTGGTGGGGGACCTGCTCGGCACCCGAGTCGAGCCGGGCCTGGTCGTCTCGTTCATGGACTCCAGGTACTGCCCCGGATGGTCTGAATGGGCCTCCACCCAGGCTCGCGGCTACCTGGGCCACGTACCGCCCAGCGACCAGGCGCATGCCTGGATCAACTGCCTGCCCACCGGGACGTTCCTCGAGGCGCGCCACCCCGACACCCGCGAGTGTGCTTCCTGGGTCTCCACCCTCGCGGTCCTGATGCGGGGCTCCTTGCAGAGCGCGTTGCGCGGCTCGCGCGTGCCGCGGTCCGAGCTCGTGCCGACCGTTCCGTCCCCACGACAGGAGAGTGCCCACCATGCAGATGACTCGTCTCGATGACCACGAGACCGTCACCGGAGAGGTGTGGCTCCTGAGGCCGAGCCTGCGCACCAGGCAGGCGATGGGGCGCGCGGAGCGCTCGGACGCGCAGCCGTCCTACCTGCAGACCGCCCACCTCGACCTGCGCCTGGCGATGGAGCGCATCGGCAAGCGAGACGCCAGCTGGCTGGCACTGGCGTTCGAGCGCGAAGGTCGCATCGACCCCCAGGTCCTGGCCCGCACCCTGACGACCTGGGTGCGTCGCCACGGCGTCCTGCAAGGGTGGTTCACCGTCGGCGAAGGTGGCTACGTCCGACACGACGTGCACGTGGACGACATCGAGTTCGTGGCCGAGGCCGCGGGCCGCGTCGACGACATGACGTCGTTGCGTGCGGTCGTCGGGCCGCTGCTCGACGAGGTCTGCACGCCCTTCGACACCTTGGGCTACACGATGGTCGCGGTCGCCTCCCAGGAGCGGTCTGCGGTCTACCTCGGACAGGACCACTGCTACTCCGACGGCTTCAGCGTCATGATCGCGTTCACCGAGATCAACGAGATCTACGAGGCGCTCGAGGAGGGACGTCCGGTCGACCTGCCGCCGACGGTGAGCTACACCGACTATGCGCAGGTCGAGCGCGAGGCCGCCGCCCAGGTCACTGTCGAGCACCCCGCCATCGCCTACTGGGCCGACTACGCCATGAAGGACATGGGCACGCTGGCCACGTTCCCGATGGAGCTGGGACTCGCCCCCGGACAGCAGGAAGTGCTCGTCCCGGCCCGGATCGACCTCCTCGACGGTCCCGAGACCGAGGCTGTGGAGAGGCTGGCTCGTCAGGACGGTGCGACGTTCCCGTCTGTCGTGTACGCCGCGTGCGCCATCGCCGCGCGCGACCTCGCCGGCCGCTCGGCGTACCGCTTCCTGAACCCGATCCACACCAGGACCACTGCCGAGCAGCTCCCGGCGATGGGATGGTTCGTCAATCTCACCCCCATCCACGTGGACCTGGCAGCCGGGGACGACATCGTCTCCATCGCGCGCCGGGTGCGCGAGACGTTCAGGTCCGCCCAGGTCTGCGCCGACGTGCCCGTGCTGCGCGTCATGGAGCTGGTGAAGGAGGTCTTCGGCTTCGAGAGCGACAGCATCCAGCGCCCGCCGATCGTGTCGTACCTCGACGGTCGCCTGGTCCCCGGCAGCGAGCGCTGGGACGCCCAGCGGTTCTTCGGGCTCACCGGTGGTGGGGACGACGACGACGTCAACGTGTGGATCAACCGGATGCCTGCTGGGACGCACGTGATGTGCAGCGTCCCCGACACCCCGACGGCCGTCACCAACGTCCGGGCGTTCTTCGAGCACGCCCGCGACACCTTGCACGACTACCTGGCGCGGGGCGGTGACGGCGAGTCCTCGCTGTCGTAGATCTGGTCGGAGCCCACAGGATTCGGGCGATGACAAGCGGCCCTCCCGGGTCCAGAATGCAGGGACCACGCGACTCCGGGAGGGAACATGACGACGAGGCGACGACTGGCTGCGCTGGGGTGCGCGGCGTCGGTCCTGCTGGCACCGCTGACGGTGATGGGGCTGGCGGAGGCCAAGACCCCGCCGGGCAAGCCGGTGACGGTGATGACCCGCAACATCTATCTCGGCGTCGACATCAACCGCCCCGTCGAGGCAGCGATGGAAGCCGCCGCCCAGCCGGGGGCCAGCCTGATCACCGTGCTCACCGCACTCGCCCACGCGACGGACGAGAGCCGCAGGATCGTGGATCGCACCGACTTCCACGTGCGCGCTGAGCTCCTGGCCGACGAGATCGGTGACGCGCGACCCGACCTGGTCGGTCTGCAGGAGGTCGCCCTGTGGCGGCACGGGCCGATGGAGATCGGGCAGGTCGGCGTGCCCAACGCGGAGGTCGTCGACTACGACTTCCTGCAGATCCTCCTCGACGAGCTCGCCGAGCGAGGCACGCCCTACGTGGCGGCCAGCATCGCCGACCGCGCGGACGTCGAGGCGCCCAGCTTCTCCGGCAGCGTCGCGGCACCGGTCAACCCCCGAGACATCCGGCTGACCATGCGCGACGTCGTCCTGATGCGACAGTCCAGCAGCCTCACCGAGATCGACGAGGGTCAGGCTGTCTACGACGTGAACCTCTCGCTCGGGGTCGCGGGCGTGACGTTCGACTTCGACCGGGGCTACCAGTGGATCGACGTGCGGGCGGGCTCCGAGCGGTTCCGCTTCGTCAACACCCACCTCGAGGCCTTCAGCTCCGACATCGCCCTGGCCCAGGCGCAGCAGCTGGTGTCGGAGGCCACCTCGCCGGACCGCAGCACGATCTTCGTGTGCGACTGCAACTCCGATCCGGTCAACAGCAAGGTCAAGGAGATCGACACGGTGCCCCACAAGGCACCCTACGAGCTGATCACCGGGCCAGGCGGCTACACCGACCTCTGGAAGGCCTCAGGGCGGCCGGCCGACCTGCCCGGCTTCGACGCCGGAGACACCTCGGGGCTCAACGAGACGGTCGACGAACCCCTTCCCGGGTCGTGGACCCACCGCATCGACATGGTCTTCGGGCGCACCGCGTCAGGTGAGCCGCTCACCACCGACCGCGGTCGGGTGACGGGCCGCGACGGAGACCCGCGCGACCCGGCGACCGGCCTGTGGCCCTCCGACCACGCCGGAGTGGTCATGCGGGTGCGAGGTCTCTGAGGTGGCGGAGCTGAGCATGAACCAGATCATCCACGCAGCCGTACGCCGAGACATCGCGCGCACCGAGCAGGCGCTGCGGTCATTCCCCGAGGGTGATCGCTCACGCGCGTCCCAGCTGCACGGGGCGTGGCAGCACCTGGTCCACCAGCTGACCCACCACCATGAGGCCGAGGACGCCAACATCTGGCCGTTCCTGGAGTCCCGTGGACACGACGCGTCGCTGCTGGCGGCCATGGAGGAGGAGCACGCGGCGATGAAGGTCACGCTGTCCTCCGCCTCGGCCGCTCTCGACGACCTGGTGCAGGAGCCCACCACGGCGCAGGCGTCGACCGCTGCTGACGCAGTGGCCGAGGCAGGCAGGGTCACCAACACGCACCTCGACCACGAGGAGCGCGACGTCGAGCCGCTGGTGGCTGCCCTCGAGGACGACCCGGAGTGGAGGGCGGTCGCCAAGCGGCTGCGTCCGGCGAGCATCGTCGACGCGGCCAACGCGCTCGCCTGGATGCAGGACGGTGCGGGGGAGCGTGAGCTGTCGTCGCTGCGGGCCACGATCCCGGGTCCGGTGGTCAGCGTCATGACCGGCCTGCTCGGACGCCGCTACTCCCGGGAGGTGGCCCCCACCTGGCGGTGAACGTCGTACCAGGCGAGCTACGACCTCAGTCGACGACGGCCAGGCCTGGAGCGGGCTCGGGCTCGGGCACGCGCGGGTCCGGGACGTCGAGCGAGGCGCCCCGTTCCTCACCTGCCACCCATGCACGCACCTCCGCGATCGCGCTGGCGAATGCGATCTTGCGCTGGTCGGGTCCGACATCCATGGGCTGGGCGTTGAAGAACGCCACGTCGGTGATCCCGACGAAGCCGAAGATCGCTCGCAGGTAGCTCTCGAGGAAGTCGTAGGAAGCAAGTGGGCCAGAGGAGTAGTCGGCGCCCCGGGAGGTCACGCAGATCATCTGCCTGCCATGCACAAGGCCCTCGGGGCGTCCCTGCTCGTCGTACTGGAACAGGTAGCCGGGCTGGACGATCGCGTCGATGTAGTACTTCAGGGCGTAGGGGACGCTGAAGTTCCACATCGGCACGGTCAGGAGATAGGTGTCGGCGTCGAGGAACTGCTCGATGGTGCGCTCGATGTCGCTCCACGAGCCACGGGCGTCCTCGTCGATCGCCTGGCCGGTCATCAGCGCGTACTTCGTCTTGATGTTGGCCCCGGCCACAGCAGGCAGGTCGACGCTGAAGAGGTCGAGGGTCTTGACGTCGAGGTCGTCGTACTTCGCGTGGAGCTCCTCCAGGAGCACACCCGAGAGGCGTCCGGTGTGCGAGGCGAGCCCGCGCGGAGTGGCGACGATGTGCAGCAGACGGTGGGTCATGAAGGCCTCGGGGCAGTGGCGGAGGTGCCGGAGGTTCCATTAGAGCGCCGTGGCCAGCGCATGGATACCCCGGTATGGACCATCGCGACCACTCATAGGATCGAGGCATGGCTTCCCCCGATCAGCGCCACCTCGAGCTCCTGCCCGCCGTCGACATCAAGGGTGGCCAGGCCGTCCAGCTGACCCAGGGAGTCGACGGGTCCGAGAAGCGCTTCGGCGACCCGGTCGAGGCGGCGCTTCGCTGGCAGGAGGCGGGTGCGGAGTGGATCCACCTCGTCGACCTCGACGCGGCGTTCGGGCACGGCCACAACCGTGAGCTCCAGGCTCAGATCGTCGGCACCCTCGACATCCGGGTTGAGATGAGCGGCGGCATCCGCGACGACGAGTCCCTCGAGGCCGCCATGGCGACGGGCTGCCGTCGGGTCAACATCGGCACGGCGGCACTCGAGTCGCCCGAGTGGTGCGCCCGCGCCATAGCGACCTACGGCGACCGGGTGGCGATAGGCCTCGACGTGAGGGGTACGACGCTGGCGGCGCGCGGCTGGACCCGTGAGGGCGGCGACCTCTACGAGACCCTGGCCCGTCTCGACGCCGAGGGCTGCGCGCGCTACGTCGTCACCGACGTCAACAAGGACGGCATGCTCGCCGGCCCCAACCTCCAGCTCCTCCGCGACGTCTGCGAGCGCACCGACCGACCGGTCGTCGCGAGTGGGGGAGTGACCACGCTCGACGACATCCGGGCCCTGATGGACCTCGTGCCGATCGGTGTCGAGGGCGCCATCGCGGGGACGGCGCTCTACGAGGGCCGGTTCACCCTCGAGGACGCCCTGGCGCTGACCCAGCGACGGGCGCCGCAGTGACGCTCTCGATCCGCGTGATCCCCTGCCTGGACGTCGACGGCGGCCGGGTGGTCAAGGGCGTCAACTTCACCGAGCTGCGAGATGCGGGCGACCCGGTGGAGCTGGCCCGGCTCTACGACGCGGAAGGGGCCGACGAGCTGACCTTCCTCGACATCTCGGCCTCCCACGAGGGACGCGCGACGACGATGGAGATCGTGTCCCGCACCGCCGAGGAGGTCTTCATCCCGCTGACGGTGGGCGGGGGAGTGAGCAGCGTGGAGGACGTGGACCGGCTGCTGCGCGCGGGTGCCGACAAGGTCGCGATGAACACGGCGGCGATCCACCGGCCCGAGCTCATCGCGGAGGTGGCGGACCGGTTCGGCAGCCAGGTGCTCGTGCTCAGTGTCGACGCCCGCCGGGCGGAGGGGACCGGCAGCGGGTTCGAGGTGACCACCCACGGCGGCCGCAAGAGCGCCGGTCTCGACGCGGTCGAGTGGGCTGCCAGGGGAGCCGAGCTCGGTGCCGGCGAGATCCTGCTCAACGCCATGGACGCCGACGGCACCACCGACGGATTCGACCTCGAGCTGATCAGGGCCGTGCGTCGCGAGGTCAGCATCCCCGTGATCGCGAGCGGCGGGGCAGGTGCCGTTGATCACTTTCCGCCAGCCGTCGACGCCGGTGCGGACGCGGTGCTCGCCGCGACGGTCTTCCACTTCGGCACCCTGAGCATCGCCGACGTCAAGGCCGGGCTGAGATCTGGCGGCCACCCCGTCCGGTGACGTTTAGGATTCAACCCATGTCTGCCCTGCCCCTGAACGCGCTCACCCGCGCCGCTGCCGTCGCCCTCCTCGCCACCTCCCTCGCAGCCTGTGCCCCCGCCGATGAGGCCGAGGACGCGGGCACCGCCGAGGAGACCACCTCGACCTCGGAGGAGTGCACCCCCGAGACCATGGAGACGGTCACGCCGGGGGCGCTGACGATCGCGACCGACTCCCCGGCCTACGAGCCGTGGTTCGTCGACGACGACCCGGCCAACGGGGAGGGCTACGAGTCCGCGGTCGCCTACGCGATCGCCGAGGAGCTCGGCTTCGACGAGGACGACGTCACGTGGACCGTGGTGCCGTTCAACAAGGTCGTGCAGCCGGGCGCCACCGGCTTCGACTTCGACGTCAACCAGGTCTCCATCACCGAGAAGCGACGCAACGCGGTCGACTTCTCCTCCGGCTACTACGACGTCCGGCAGACCGTCATCACCAACGAGGGCAGCGCGATCGCCGACGCGTCCTCCCTGGAGGACCTCGCCGACGCCAAGCTCGGCGCCCAGGTGGGGACCACCAGCTATGACGCCATCACCGAGCAGATCCAGCCGTCGCAGGACCCCGGCGTCTACGACACCAACGACCAGGCGGTCCAGGCCCTCAAGAACGGCCAGATCGACGGCATCGTGGTCGACCTGCCGACCGCCTACTTCATGACCGCGGTCCAGCTCGACGACGGGGTGATCGTCGGCCAGCTCCCGTTGGCGAGCGAGACCCCCGAGCAGTTCGGCGCGGTGCTGCCCAAGGGCTCGGCGATCACTGACTGCGTGACGCAGGCGGTCGACGCGCTGCGCGAGGACGGCACCCTCGACGAGCTCAACGAAGAGTGGCTCGCCCAGCAGGGCGCTCCCGAGCTGTCCTGATGTCCACAGTCGACGGCGCCGACTGGACGCCGTCGGCGGTCCAGCGTGAGCGGGACGCCTGGCGCCGGCGCCAGACGTTTCGCAGCGCCGGCATCGCCGGACTCAGCACGACCTTCCTCCTGGGAGTCCTGGGCTACGTCGTCGTCTCCTCGCCTGGATGGGACCGCGTCGCTGAGACCTACTTCGACTGGGACAAGGCCGTTGACTCGTTCCCTGCGGTGCTCGAGGGCCTCTGGCTGAACATCCGGGTGATGCTGGTCTGTGCGCTGCTGATCCTGGTCGTCAGTCTCACGATCGCGGTCATGCGCACCCTGCGTGGGCCGGTGGCGTTCCCGCTGCGAATGCTCGGCACGGCCTACGTCGACGTGTTCCGGGGCCTGCCGCTGCTGCTCGTGCTCTTCCTGCTCGGCTTCGGGGGGCCAGCGCTCAACCTCAGCGGCCTGCCCAAGTCGGCGCTGTTCTGGGGCTGCTCGGCGCTGGTGCTGTCCTACTCCGCCTACGTCGCCGAGGTCTTCCGGGCCGGGATCGAGTCGATCCACCCGAGCCAGCGTCTCGCCGGTCGGGCGCTGGGGCTGAGCTATGCGAAGACCCTGCGCCACGTGGTGCTGCCGCAGGCGTGGAGGAGGGTCCTGCCGCCCTTGATGAACGACCTGGTCTCGCTGCAGAAGGACTCCGGCCTGATCGCCGTGCTGGGCGTGATCGACGCCATCCGTGCCGCACAGATAGAGACGGCCCGCGACTTCAACTACACGCCGTACGTCGTCGCCGGCGTGCTGTTCGTGTGCCTGACCGTGCCGATGGCCAGGCTGACGGACTGGTTCGCGCGCAAGCAGGGGTTCCACGGCGCGGGAGGAATGCTCTGATGGCACTGCTGGCGATGACGGGCGTGCGCAAGGCCTTCGGGAACCACGTGGTGCTGAGCTCCGTCGACCTGACGATCGACGCCGGGCAGTGCGTGGTCCTGATCGGCGCGTCGGGGTCGGGCAAGTCGACCCTGCTGCGCTGCGCCAACCTGCTCGAGGTCGTCGACGACGGTGTGATCACCTTCGACGGCCGCGACATCACCGACCCGCGGGTCGACGGCGACGAGGTGCGCTCCCGGATGGGTCTGGTGTTCCAGGCCTACAACCTGTTCCCGCACCTGAGCGTGCTCGGCAACGTCACCCTCGCGCTGCGCAAGGTGCACGGCGTCCCGGACGCGGAAGCGCGCACGCGCGGCCTGGAGATGCTGGACCGGGTGGGGCTCGCCGAGAAGGCCAGCGCCCGCCCCGACGACCTCTCGGGGGGCCAGCAGCAGCGCGTGGCGATCGCGCGGGCGCTGGTCGCGAACCCGAGGCTGATGCTGCTCGACGAGGTGACGTCGGCGCTCGACCCGGAGCTGGTGGGAGAGGTGCTCGACCTTCTCGGAGAGCTGAAGGCCGACGGAGTGACGATGCTGCTGAACACCCACGAGATGGGCTTCGCGCGCGAGGTCGCCGACCAGGTCTGCTTCCTCCACGACGGACGGATCCACGAGTCGGGGACGCCCGAGCAGGTCCTGGGCAACCCCACCCAGGAGCGGACCAGGGCCTTCCTCTCGCGCATCAGGGCCTGAGCTAACCTCGGGCTGGTGAGTGACGAGTCAACGCTGCGCGGCTCCACCACTCGCGAAGGCTTCGCCGTCCTCGGTGTCGCGATCCGGCGCGAGCCGTTCGTCTTCACGGTCGCCACCGCCGGCGCCGTCCTCTTCGGGGTCCTCACCGTCGCCGACGCGTGGGTGCTGGGCTGGGCGACCGACAATGCCCTGGTCCCGGCGTTCGAGAACGGCGAGATCGGCACCGACATGCTGGTGTGGGTCGTCGCGCTCTTCGTCGGGGTGGCGATCCTGCGAGCCGTCGGCATCGTGGCCCGTCGCCTCGGTGGCGGGATCATGTACTACCGGATGCAGTCCCACACCAGGCGCTCGGTGACGCGCCAGTACCTCGCCCTGCCGATGGAGTGGCACCAGCGCCACCCGACCGGGCAGCTGCTCTCCAACGCCTACTCCGACGTCGAGGCCGCCTGGGCGCCGATCATGCCGCTGCCGATGGCACTCGGCACGATCGTGATGATGGTGATCGCCGTCATCCAGATGCTCATCGCCGACGTCGTGATGGCGGTGGTGGGGCTGTTGGTCTTCCCGGCCGTCATCGTCGCCAACCTGGCCTACCAGCGCTTCTCCTCCCCGCTCATGACACGCGCCCAGGGCCTGCGCGCGGAGGTCAGCGAGATCGCCCACGAGTCGTTCGACGGGGCGATGGTGGTCAAGACGCTGGGTCGCGAGACCGAGGAGACCGACAGGTTCCGGGCCAAGGCCCACGAGCTGCGCGACGTCAACATCCGGGCGGGCCGCATCCGTGCGGCGTTCGACCCGACACTGGCGAGCCTGCCCAACCTCGGCGTGCTGGTGGTGCTCGCCGTGGGGGTCTCGCGGGTGATGAGCGGCGACACCGATGCCGGCGACGTGGTGACGATCGCCTACCTCCTCACCATCGTCTCCTTCCCGATCCGGGCGATCGGTTGGCTGCTCGGCGAGTTCCCGCGCTCCGTGGTGGGCTACAACAGGGCCCGCGCCGTGATCGAGGCGACCGGGGCGATGTCGTACGGCGGCGGGTCGCTGCCACGGAAGTCCACGGGAGCGCTCCTCGAGCTCGACGACCTGCGCTACTCCTACGACCCCACCGCGCCCCTCTTGAAGGGCGTCGACCTCACCGTCACCCCGGGGCAGACGCTGGCGATCGTGGGTCCGACCGCGTCCGGCAAGAGCACGCTCACCAGTCTGATGGCCCGCCTGGTCGACCCCGACGACGGAGAGATCCGCATCGACGGGATCGACTTGCGCGACCTGCGCCACGGCGAGCTGGCGCGTGACGTCGCGCTCGTCCCGCAGACCGCGTTCCTCTTCGACGACACCGTGCGGGACAACGTGACGCTGGGTGCCGACGTCAGCGACGAGGACGTCTGGGCGGCCCTGCGCACCGCGCAGGCCGACGGCTTCGTCGCCGCCCTGCCCGCGGGGCTCGACGCCCGCCTGGGAGAGCGCGGCACCTCCCTGTCCGGAGGCCAGCGGCAGCGTCTCTCGCTGGCGCGCGCCCTGGTCCGGCGCCCCCGGCTGCTGATCCTCGACGACGCGACGTCAGCGGTGGACCCGGAGGTGGAGGCCCGCATCCTCGCCTCGCTGCGCGACGACGTGACGGGCTTGGAGGCCTCGCTGGTCGTGGTGGCCTACCGCAAGGCGACCATCTCGCTCGCCGACGAGGTGGTGCACCTCGACCAGGGGCGCATCGTGGGCCGGGGCACCCACGCCGAGCTCCTCGCCGGTAGCCCCGACTACGCCCGCCTGGTCAACGCCTACGAGGTGGAGACCCATGAGTGATCCCACTGCAGGCACCACCATGGACACCGGCGAGAACATCCAGCCGCTGGAGACCATCCGCCTGGGCATGCGCTACTCGCCCGAGATCCGCGAGGGTCTGGGCTTGACGCTCCTGCTCGCGGTCATCGCCTCGTGCGGGCAGGTCGTGGTCCCGATCGCGGTGCAGCAGACCCTGGACCGGGGACTCAACGGCCCGGACGGCCCTCGGTTGGGCTTCGTGCTGTGGATGGGTCTCGCTGCCTTCGTGGCGATCGTGGTGACCAGCGTGGCGTCGTACGCCATGACCAGTCGGCTGTTCACCGCCTCCGAGCGTGGCCTGGCCACCCTGCGCACCCGCGCGTTCCGGCACGTCCACGACCTCCCGCTGCTCACGCAGAACACCGAGCGGCGCGGGGCCCTCGTCTCGCGGGTCACCACCGACGTCGACCAGGTGAGCCAGTTCCTCGTCTTCGGAGGACTGATCTTCGTGGTCAGCGTGGGCCAGATCCTCGTCGCCACCGTCCTGATGCTGGTCTACAGCTGGGAGCTCGCGGCGGTCGTCTGGTTGTGCTTCGCCCCGCTGTTCCTGTCGATCCGCTACTTCCAGAAGAAGCTGTCCCAGGCCTACACCGTCGTACGACACCAGGTCGGCGTGCTGCTCGGCGCGATCTCCGAGCCGGTGGTCGGCGCGGCAGTGGTGCGGTCCTACGGCGTGCAGGAGCGCACCCAGGAGCGCATCGACACCGCGATCGACGACTGGCAGGCCGCCTACACGCACGCCCAGACCTACACGGTGGTGTCGTTCTCGCTCGGCGGCATCTCGGCGGGGCTCGCGAACGCCGGCGTGATCGTGATCGGGATCCTGCTGGGCTTCACCTCCGACATGACTCCCGGCAAGGTGCTCGCCTTCGCGTTCCTGGTGTCGCTGTTCGTGGGTCCGGTGCAGATGGGCACCCAGATCCTCACCGACGCCCAGAACGCCATCTCGAGCTGGCGTCGTACCCTCGGCATCCTCGAGACGCCTGCCGACCTCGTCGATCCCGGTCCCGGGGGCGTCGAGCTGCCGAGCGGACCGATCGACGTGACCTTCGACCACGTGACCTTCGCCTACCCCGCGGGTCCGCCCGTGCTCATCGACGTCGACCTCCACATCGACGCCGGCACGCGGGTGGCGATCGTGGGGGAGACGGGCTCCGGGAAGTCGACCTTCGCCAAGCTGTTGACACGCCTGATGGACCCCACCGAGGGTGCGGTCCTGCTCGACGGGGTCGACGTGCGCACCATCGACGCCGCCTCGCTCCGCAGGAGCGTGGTGCTCGTCCCCCAGGAGGGGTTCCTCTTCGACGACACCATCGCGGCCAACGTGCGCTACGGCAAGCTCGACGCGACCGACGAGGAGATCCACACCTCGGCGCAGGAGCTGGGGCTCTCTGAGTGGCTGGAGGGGCTGCCACGCGGGCTGCGGACGCGCGTGGGACAGCGTGGTGAGTCGCTGTCAGCGGGGGAGCGGCAGCTGGTGGCGCTGCTGCGGGCGCACCTGGCCGACCCGGACCTGCTGGTGCTCGACGAGGCGACGAGCGCGGTGGACCCGCGTCTCGAGATGCAGATCGGCCTGGCCATGGAGCGGCTGATGCAGTCGAGGACCTCGGTGACGATCGCCCACCGGCTCTCGACCGCGGAGAAGGCCGACGAGGTGATCGTGGTCGACCGCGGGCGGGTGGTGCAGCGTGGTCCCCACGCAGAGCTGCTCACCCACGGGGGCAGCGTCTACGCGGGGCTACACGCGAGCTGGGTGTCCCAGCGCGGGAGCTGAAGGGGGGTCAGGAGGCGAGGAGCTCGGCGATCAGCTGGTCGACGTCGAGGTGCTCGGACTCGTGCCCCTCGGGAACGACCTCGGTCGTCCGGCTGATGAACTCGGCGACGCTCTCGGCGCGCGCCTCCAGGAGGAGGTGGCCGTCGGGGGAGCTGAGCTCGATGTTGACCACGGCACGGCCGTGGCCGTCGATCCCGGGGAAGACTGCGACGTCGCCGTCTCCGTTCGGGGCGAGGGTGCCGCGCGAGAGGAGGTCCCGGCCGAAGGTCCACACGAGGCTGCCGTCGCCGGTGACGAAGGTCATCGACACCGCGTAGGGATCGGTTCGCCGGTAGCCGAGCACCGTGTCGATCTCGTGGCGCTGACCATTCTGGTCCACGCACTCGACCGTGATGTCGACGGCAACGTCGGCGACGGTGCGTCCGCTTCCGAACATGTTCATCCTTGGTCCTCCAGAACCTTTCGGGCAGTTCACCCACAAGACGCCGCCGGGGCCGCGCCATGACGCGATATCGAAACTGCTACTGCTGGTCTAGACCAAATCCCTGTTTCGCCACGTTGTATGACGTCGCTAGGGTCTGGTCATGACCGGAGCCGCCAAGCGGATCGTTCTCGAGACGCTGGGCTGGGTGCTGCTCCTCGTCGGGATCGCCGCTCTGGTGCTCCCCGGCCCGGGTCTCCTCTGTATCTTTGCCGCACTTGCCCTGCTTTCGCAGCAATATGAGTGGGCTGATCGCAGAGTCGAGCCAATTCGTCTCCGCGCACTGCGAGGAGCGGCTGAGAGCGTGGCCACGTGGCCACGCATCATCGCCTCCGTCCTGAGCGCTGCAGCGCTCGCCGCCTGCGGCGTCCTGTGGATCATGTACCCGCCCGCGCCGGACTGGTGGCCGCTCGACGCCGCGCTCTGGCTTCCGGGAGGTGTCTGGACCGGTGTCACCCAGGTCGGCTCCGCCGTCATCGCCGTGGCGCTGATCATCTACAGCTACCGCCGCTTCCACGGACGCCCCGAGGCGCTGGAGGCTCTCAACCGCGAGATCGCGGGTGAGGGAGCCGATTCCCCCTCTCGCGGACCGGTGCGTTAAGGTTCCCGACGGACTCGGGCGATTGGCGCAGTGGTAGCGCGCTTCGTTCACACCGAAGAGGTCACTGGTTCGAACCCAGTATCGCCCACCGAGCAGAAAACCGCCTTTGACCTGCGAAGACAGCAGATCAGAGGCGGTTCTGATTTGGTCCTCGTAGTCCCTACGTAGTCCTCAGATCCGGCGAGCCGTCCATTAAGACGCGTCCTCGCGGTGCGTGGTCGGGATGCGGCGGAGCGCATCTTCGAGCTCGTCGAGACGGATCCGGATATGCCGACGACCGCACTTGTAGGCCGGAATCGTGCCGTCGCTGATCCGCCGGCGGATCGTCTTCTTGCTCAACGACATCAAGTCGGCGGCCTCATCGAGGGTGAGGTAGACGGGCGTGACGCGCTGCTTGGGGACGCGGGCTGTCTTGCTCTGTGTGGTCATGGCGGGCTCCTGGTGGTTTGTGGTCACTTCGGAGGTGCGCGACGTTCCGCAGCGCTGCGTCGTTCGAACGGGTGTGCGAAACTTCATGGCATGGCGGGTGGTTATGGGCGGGGTGCGGGAGTCCCTCTGCGGGATCGCGTCCGTGTCGGCCTAGACGAGTTCGGCGAATCCGAGACGCTCGTGCGCCGCGTTGCTCCGTCTGGGCCTGGTCGGCACTGCTGGGTGTCGGTGCCCGTCGATGGTGGGCTCTCGCGCCCTGCGCTGCTGCTCGAGTGGCGTCGCGAGGGCGACGGTGGTCCTTGGGTGGGTCATGTCGTGTACGTCGCGCAGTTGAGGACCGACGAGTGGACCACGGTCATGGAGTGGCTGCCTGCGGATCGGATGACGGCTGAACCGCCGACAGCCTGAGGGTGCTGCTCGACCCAGGGCTACAGACTCGGGGCGTCGCTTGCTTGGCGGCGCCCGGTCGGTCGGTGGATGAGCGCGGCCTGCAGCTCGGCTCGTGAGGTACCGGGTCCTGTATTGCGAGGCCCGGTGGTCGGTCGTAGTCGGTCTCGGACGGTGTGGACGACTGCGAGGTCTTCGGCCTCGGTGACGGGTCGGAACCGTTCGCGTACGGGGAGGGTGATCCTTCCCCTCTTCTCTGGGTCGAGTCGAGGGAGAGTGACTCGCTGGACGAACGCCTTGCGTTGGAGGCCTTCCTCGACGATGTCGGCGATGCGGTGGTCGATGCAGTCGAAGAGGATCTGGAAGCCGCCGAGCACGCGCGGTTCGATGACGGTGTCGGGTGCGATCCTCTCGAGCCGCGCTGCGGCAGTGGCTGCTTCGCCGGCGGCGAGTTCTCCGGTGCCGATGAGTCCGCCGAGATCGCGCAGCTCTTGTTGGACGCGCGTGTAGGTCGCGGCCCGTGTCTTCCATGGCTCGACCAGGGCCGGCTGTGCGCGTGCCGCGAACGGGGTCAGCAGGCTGGAGATGAGGCGTTGGGAGTCCACGACGACCCTGAGGTTCACCAAACTGGGAAAGGCGCGAAGCCGCACGGTGAGGTCGTGCTCGGCTTGGAGCACGCCGAGGATTCCGGCTTTCACTGTGGTGGTCCTGATCGGCTTGCTCATGGGTCGCCAGCCGACGTCGTCGATGCTGTAGTCGGGTTGGCCCAGGTTGACATCGAGGGACGCGGCCAGAGCGGTCCACCCGAGCCGGGCGCTCTCCGCCAGCGACTCCCAGCCGGGGACGTACCTGTACCGCTGGTCGAGGATTACAAGTGCCTGCGCGATCGCGGCGACGTCCCCGACTAGTGCTTGGGCTTGTCTGGTGGTGAGCAGGCCGGCGAGGGCGGGGGTGGTGTCGTGTTCGGCGAGGGCAGCAGCGCGTGCGACCTGACGCCAGCCGTCCACGACAGGACTCTCGCTCGCGGTGGTCAACAGCTCGGTCGACGCGGGCGTGGCAGTCGACTCGGTCCGTGCGTGCTCCAAGGCGCGCGCGAGCTCGATCGCCGGGCTGCTGCGGCCGTTGGGTTTGAACGGGTTGTGGTTGCGTGGCGGCAGGTTGGTGAACAGCATCGGGCTTGCCACCTGCATCGCCTGGCCACACCAGACGAGCACGCTCTCGCGGTACTGCCGGATCACCTCCCCATCGGTCTGGCGTGCGGCGGAGTCCCTATCGCTCAGACGCTGCTGGATTCGGTGCTGCCCCAGCAAGGCGACAAGCTCGTTGCGCATCGTGGCACCGGTCTCGCCGTACATCAGTGGATCTCCAGCACGGTCGCGTTGTCGAGGAGAGCCAGGAGGAGCTCGACTTGGAGCTCGTCGACGCCGTGGGTCTTGAGCTCCTCGAGCGCGTGCGCGGCGAGGTTGAAGAGTTCGCCAGGCCCGTCGGGAAGGCCGTAGGTGTCGATGGCGGGACAGCCGTCACCATGAAGGACGTCCAGGGTGATCAGCACCTGCTCGTAGGCCGAGGACGCCTCGATGCAGCTGGCGCCATCGGAAAGAACCGCCAGGGCCGATCGGGCATCGCAGAGGGTGCGCGCGTGCGCGAGAAGCATCGCCTGCTCCTTTCGAGGGGATGGGAACGACACTCATGGGGCAGGGGCCGAAGGAACGCCGGACTTCGGCCTGGCCTGTGGATGAGGTGGCCTGTGCCGACCCGTGTGCTTGCTGCGGCTCAGGCCGTGAGTTGCTCGGCGACGAGGGCTTCGATCCGTCGGCGCTGTTGTAGGTCCTCGCGGACGAAGGCCTCGAAGTCGCGGTTCCGGTCGAGGATCTCGACCTCGCCGCTGTTGTTCTCCGGCGTTTCGCCGGGCCAATTGGTCTGTCGGGTGGGGCGGTCCCGGTCCAGGCGGGTGCCACAGATGGAGACCCAGTCCCGAAGCCGGGCCTTGGCTTCGGTGAAGTCGCCGAGCCATCTGATC
Organism: Nocardioides seonyuensis; assembly: GCF_004683965.1. Lineage (NCBI taxonomy): Bacteria > Bacillati > Actinomycetota > Actinomycetes > Propionibacteriales > Nocardioidaceae > Nocardioides > Nocardioides seonyuensis. The sequence goes on along the minus strand of NZ_CP038436.1, from coordinate 3,924,816 downwards.
GGGTCGGAGGGCCCAGCGGTCTCGTGGTAGCAAGCGAGCCAGTGGGTGTGGAGGGCGGAGAGCTCCCACACGAGCTCGTCGTGCCGGTGCCAGTAGGGCGGCACGATCGTCGGTGTGAGTCCGAAGGAGGCCTTGAGCCACTTCACCCACGCGTCCAGGTCGCGCCACCGGTACTCGGCCTCATCGGCGGTGAGGAGGTTCCAGTTGATCGCCGTGGGTGGCCCGTCGATGACGGCTTGCAGGCTGCCATACGCAGCGCGAGCCTCGGTGGGGTGCTGGTCGACGACAGCCATCACATGCCGAGCGCAGGCTGGTGCTGCACGGCCCTCTGTGCGGAGGCCGGGGCGTGCGGCGGGCGCCGCTGGACGACGTACGTCGTCTGGTTGGCGTTGTGACCGATCTTGCGGGCGACGAACTCTTCCTTGATGAGGCTCCCGCCGCGTTGGTCGATCTCGTACTCGTGGATGTAGCCGCTGGCGACGAAGAAGTCGCCCGGCCTGAACCGCTGGCCGATGACGCTGGCGGCTGTGTCGTACGCGACGACGTCGTGATAGGTCGGATCGAGCTTGGTGAAGGTGTCGTCCGCCTCGTGACGCCACTGCTCGACACCGACCCGGAGGCGGATGCGGTCGCCACCGCCCGTGGTGCGCTGGAGGTCGGAGATGGAGACGATGAACCCGGCCAGGCTCATCTGGGTGGGGATGGACATGCGGGACTCCTGGAGCCGGCGCGCCCTCGGAGTGAGTAGCGCAGTCAACAGTCAGGTGCGCCGACTCGGCCAAGATGGGATGCTGGTCGGACCCGTCTTGCGGGGGTGAACGATCCGCGAAGGCCTGGGCGCACCGTCGATGGCGGCGGAATGCCGCAGCTCGATGGACCATCAACTCCAAACTCGGTCCATCCGCCCAGTGGGCGCTGGGTGCGGTCGGAGAGATCGACCACCTATGGCACTAGGTTGGCCACGTGGACGCCTCTGCCCTCGAACCGGACGAGGCAGCCAAGCTGAAGCTTCGCCACATCCTGCGCGACTTCGCTCCATCGGAGTCCGGGCGAGGGTGGGTGGGGCGCAGTATCCGGGTCCCTGTTCACTCCGAGTCATTCGCGGTCCCGCAGCTTGCGATCGCGGCCCTGAAGTGGGTCGGATTCAATGACAGTGGCCCCCACGACAAGACCGCATGGTGCATGGAAGGTCGCTACCGCGACACCCACATCGCGCTCGCGTCGACTAAGTTCGGACTCCGCGTGTTCGTTGAGGGTCCTGCGCACGGCGACAGCACCCGCGGCGCCGCGGAATTGGACGATGCGGCGTCCGGTGCCGTCGCGTTCACCGGCACCGACGACCTCGAGGACAAGCCTGAGCTGAGGTCCCTCGTCGATGGATTCATCTCCCAGCTCATGGCGGGAGCGAAGGTGTTTGACCGACACGTCATGTCTCCGCTGGTCGACGCACAAGTCACGTCCGGTGATGTCACCCTGATGAATCAGAGCGCGCGGCTGCGTGGCGCCTACGACTATTTCAGATGGCAGGCGCAAGCGTTCCTCGACGGTCACGGCGACGAGGGATTGCGTCGCGCGATGACAGAGATGGGTGAGCGGGCAGCGTCGCAGACCGGCCAGCCCTGGTTCTTCACTCCCTTTCTTACTCGGACGCAGATGCAGTACTGCCTGACGGCAATGGCCACCGCCTACTTCTCCTGGCTCGAGCACGTGCTTGTGCTTTCCTTGCCGTTCGGGTCGTGGGAGCCGGAGCAGGACGACATCATAAAGGTCATATCCAGCACGTGGACTGAGAAGTGGGCGCTCGTCATTCCCGCTTCGAACACTTCAGAGCGACCACTTGCGGCCCTCAAGGAGGCCGCGGAGGAGTTCCGACACCTGAATGTTCACGGCGGGTTCGGCAAGGGGAACCGTTCCTTACTGGTGCATACCCCCATGGGCGTGCTGCCTGCCCGGCTGACGTCTGGTGCGCGAGCCATCAAGGCATCGGTGGTGCCTGAGGCACCGATCTCATTCGTGGACGCATGTGAAATCTTCGACGCGACAGACACGTTCCTACGCAACGGTCCCCTGAGTCTGCAAATGCGCTGGATCGAGTCTGGACTCCAGGTGGCGTTCGATGCCGAGACGCGGCGATCGTTTAGGGACACGATCGCGCAGGGGCCGGACGCGTTCGAGGTCCTGGTTGCAACTGCGGTAGAGCTCGAGGATCGGATGATGAACTTCGACTACTGATGGCATGAATCTCTATGAGGCGGGTAGAGGTCCACCACAGCCTTGATCTTGAGCGTCGGCTGAGAGCCGGCTTCAACCGATTCGCTTGCACAAACCACCAGGAAGGTCCGGCTCGGTTGCGCGGTCGTCGCCTTCAAAGATGACGGGCACGTGCTGGAGATGCCATGAGCAGGGTGAGTGCTTCCACTTCCACGTGATGTCGCTGATCGTCAGCGCCGTTGCACGAATCTGCGGCATGCAAGTAAGTGCCACTATGACGATCGCTATCCACCAGGGGTGGTCGCTACCGGACAGTGCGACGCTGGCTGCTCCGATTCCGGGCGCAAGCAGCGATGCACTCGTGGTGTCCATCGCATCCACCTCTATCCACTCGAGCGCCGCTCCGGATGTGAGCCTCTCAGGCTCGAGAGCGAGCGGTCCGCCCTGGTCGACGACCAGGCACGCCAGCCGTAGACGGGCGCGTGGGGTGAGTGCGGCGTTAGCGAGGGACACGAAGACCTCCTGGGTGGAAAGCGGTTCCTTAGACAACTCCACTCCACGCCCGGAGGTCTTCGCCTTCCAAGCTCATTCAAAATCGTGTCGTCACACGATCTCGACCAACGTGCCCGATCGGTACACCCAGGTGTCGTGACTATGCACGCTCCCCGAAAACTGCGTCGAACTCCGCGATGGCACTCTGGGAGTGCCGTATCAGGCGCTCCATGAAGGGTCGGAGTGCTGCGGCGTCCAGCACGTCGTCCGGAAGCGCATCTAGAAGGACACGACCTCCAGGCTTCTGAACTACATCCCGAAGTGGAAGCCTCGGCAGTTCGGCCTTGATCGAGGAGAACTTGTTGTCCACCACCGCCGGATGCAACGCAAAGTTGGTCACCATGAGCGGGGTGTAGATCTCCCGCAATGCGACAAATGCAGCCTGTCGCTCGTCGGGCAGTGCGGCGGCCTTCCTAGAGACACGACTGTTGATTGGTTCAGTGTATTCATGGAGCGCATCGGTCTCTTCAGCGACAGTCGGCGACATGAAGGACCTGAACCACCGGAGGGCGAACATTCGCTGAAAGTCGTCCCAAGTGAGTAGGTGAACGTTCGAGTAGGCAGCGGCCTCGCTGGCTCCCGATTGGAAGCCAGCTGACGACACCAACAATCCAGTGTTGGCGCCGCTGTCGCCAACCACGGTGCGGAAGCCGTGAACGACATCCTTGCTCACTGGCCTGTTCCAGTGTTTGCACTCGATGGCAAGGATGTTTGGCGGCTCTGCACGATCGTCGGCCCAGACATCGACGTTTACATCACCGCGTGCCAACTCAACGTGCTTCTGCACTTCGACCTCGTAGCCGCACTCGCGCAGGACACGCGCGACCATTGCCTCTAGGTCCTGCCAAGTGGCTGGCGGCGCGTCCTCGATTAGTGGGCTCACAGATCGAGCGTGCCAGTCTTGCTGAGTCTCCCGCGTCGGCTCGCGGCGGAAAGACGCGGGTGGTTACGCATCAGCTGGCGCACCTGATCCGAGCTATGGCCCAGTGCAGGTCATGGGGCAGGGCAAGAGCCAACTCAATGACTCCGTCTTCCGTCAGGCGTGCGTAGGCAGCGGCTAGTTCGGTGAGCGCGGCTTCCCTCGGTCGAGCTTGAACGAGCTTGGCCAAGGGCCTGTACAGGTCTGGCGCCAGTTCTCGCAGCCGGTCTTGGTCCTGAGCGGGCATTGAACTCCATGCGGAGGTGAGCGCAACAAGCGCCTCACTCCTGCGGCGCTCGTTGCGTCGACGCGTGTCGCGAAGGCTCTCTTGGCGCACGCGTTCCACATAGGCATCGAGGTCCGAACGGGAAACCCGCCAGGTGGCGGCGCCGCCGCGTCTAGCTACTACTGCAAGCAGGCCCTTGGTGACGAGGCTCGTCGCCTTGGAGTGGCTTAGTCCAAGCTCGGCAGCGACCTGCTTCATTGTCAGTAGGTCGTTGGGTGCCATGCGAAAAACCTAGATGCCAGTTAGCGCCCTGCGCCACCACTCGATCGCGACACGTTGACTTGCGGCGGAGAGACTCTCACCGCCCAGATCGGCCCCGCCGTTGGCGATCCACCCATGGACAAAGTTGAGTGACGACGGGCGGCGCGCTGCGCAGCAGCACCAGTCCCGTACCAAACGGGAGAGTCCGAATCCTCTCAGGTGGCATCACAGCCACTCGACGTGTTGTTCGCTGGATCGATCGGGAGCCGTAGTCCCCGATCGAGACGCTGTCAGTTCGCTCGTCGCGTTCGCCGATGAGCACGGAGAGCTCTTGGAGATCTTTGGAGGCAGACGCGCCACCGAGGATGACCTTGACGATGGAGGCGTCCCAGATCGCGCTCGCGGCGTGGTCGCCCCACTTGTGGCGTGCTTGGGACAGTGACTGGAGAACCGGCATGGTGGTGATGCCAGTCCCACCACCTTCGGCCATCAGCACCGGCAGCGACGGAAGCGGCGAAAGGTTGCCGATCTCATCGAGGGCGAGAAGGAGCGGCGGGTCGAGTCTCGCGCCGGGAGAACTGGCGGCCAGCCCACGGGCGGTCTCGGTGAGGTCCTCGATGAAGGCTGCGACAAGTGGCCAGGAGGCACCGGAACCCGCACCGGTTGCCAGCAAGTAGAGCGTCCCGTTGTTGGTGAGGAACTCAGTCGGGTCGAACTGTTCGCCGGGCTCAGGATTGACGGCATCGAGGACGCGAGGGTCGGCGAGGGAGGCGAGAGCTTGGGCGACTCCCATCCAGATCGAGTCGCGGGTGCGCGGGTCGGCGCCGATCATGGCCTGCAGCGCGTCGGCCCATCCAGTCGCCGCCGCGGGGTGTCCGGACAGGATACCGACCGCATCGGCCGCCACCGATGGGGACAGCGACCACTCGAAGAGCACCCGCGTGGAGAGACCTTCCAGCGCGGCTGCGTGCAGGAGCGCCTGAAGGGCGGACCGGGTCTTGCCTTCCCAGAACCCGCCGGACTCGACGCCGTCGGCCGAGAGCCCGGTGGAGGCGGCGAGGCCGGCGGCGCGGATCATCGCGGTCAGGGGTTGTTCGCAGCCTCGTACGGGTGACCAGCGCACAGCCGCTCGTCGTACGTCGATCAGCTCGGCGGTGAGCTGCTGTGGGTCGAAGACCGCGACGGGCCCACGCTCTTGTCTTGCGGCCAACGTGGCGGTGATGTTGTCGGGGCGGGTTGACGTGGTGACCACGGCGCCGGGCGCGTCGAGGATCGCGTTGATGACCAGGTGGAGGCCCTTGCCGGAGCGGGGTGGCCCGAGGATGAGGATGGAGTCCTCGACCGAGGCCCAGATCTCGCGGCCTCGGCTGCGGCCGAGCCGGTAGCCGATGTCTTCCGGTGAGGGGTGGGGGAGTGAGGGGCGCAGGGTTTGGCCGCGGCGTAGGAGTGCCTTCTTCGATGCCGCCGCTTCGATGTCGCGGGCGGTGGCGGTGCCGGGAAGTCGGTGTGGGTCTCGTGTGGCGCGATGTCGTACCCCGCTGACCACCCGCCACGTCACCCACGAGATGCCGGCAAGGACTGTCAGCCCGGCGGCGACGACAAGCCAGTACGCCGCGGCAGAGAGCTCGTTCGCCTCCAGGGCAGCACCGGGGTCGCGGGCGTTGAGGAGGACCTGGAACCCCGATGACACTCGGCTGCTCGGCTGCTCGGTGCCTGTCAGGAAGGCGGCGATCGACCCGGCTCCTCGCAGCAGTAGGGAGACACCGAACGCAGCGAGCAGTGCAACGAGGGCGAGGTTGACCAGTTCGTCGTCGACACCCCGCCCGTGTGGGTTCCCCGGTGTCATTGGATGGTCGCGATGGTGTGGGAGGTCAGTCCGACCAGGACGAGTCCGTCACGGCGTGAGGCGAGCAGCGTCGGCGGGAGGCGTAGGGGTGCGCTGCCGTCGAGGTCGGCTGTCTGTCGGGTCAGGACGTAGGCGAGCGCGACCTGCTCACCGGGCATGAAGCCTGCGTGGGACGTGGCGGGGGTCGTCGGCCAAACTGACTCTTCCTTGGGTGGCTCGGTGAGGTGTTCGGGTGGGGTGGCGATGTCGGCGTACGTCGTACCGTCGGCCTCACGGACCTCAACCCGGACGGGGGAGTCGAGCATGGTGGTGATCTGGTCCAGTACGTCGCCCACGTTGCCGCGGGTGAACACGCTGGCGTGTTGGTAGACCTCGCCATCGAGAGTGACGGTAAGGCCGCCATCGCCTGAAACGTTGATATGCACGACTGGGAGAACGACGGGGATCTTCACAGCTCCACCGCCGGAGTCTTCGCTTGGATACGTCGCATGGGCGCGGAGGGGGTGAGTGCGGCCCGGTCGAGTCCGGGTGGGTCGCCGTCGCCGACCTTGATGGTGTCGAGCCGGTCGAGGATCCCGAGTGCAGTGGCGCGGACTCGTTCGGCGGTGGCTTGCACGACCTCGACTGGTGTCTTGCCGGGGACGCTTTTGGCCCAGGTCGCGACGTAGGGGATGGTGTAGGCGCTCGTGTCCAGACCATGGGCGGCGCCGACCATAAGCGCGACAGACTCGGCTTCTACCTCGGCAGTCCCGCGATGCACGGTCGCCTCGGCCGCCGCAGTCGTGTCGGCGTCGACGGACTTCGGGGCATGGAGCCGGCAGTGCCCGAGCTCGTGCGCGAGCGTCTTGGCCTGGGCTGCGTCGTCGACGTCCATGCGTATCGAGACTTCGCGGGTGAGGAAGTCAGTGAGACCGTTGGCGCCTCCGATCGCTGCGGACGAGGAGACCAGCCGTAGTTCGTAGCCGTCGGAGGTGATCTGATCGGCGAGGCCGTCCCACAGCCCCGACGGCGCCTCCCCTTCCAGGAGGACCGGACGTGGAGGTTCCGGCAACGGGAGACCGTCGGTTTGCGACACGTCCCACACGTGGGTGCCCTTCACGCCGATGAGCCGTGACTTCACGACCTCGCCAGGAGCGGGCCTCTCGCCGCGGCCGAGTCGATGCCACGACCCAGGATTGGCGGGCTCGCGGCTGGCGAATCGTGCGGTGACCGGGGCGAGGATGCCGTACCCGGACTGTCCCTTGACTACATGCCGGCCGAGGGACTGCCATTGCCGGAACCCCGCGACGTACGTCGGGCTCGGCTCCGGCACGCGACCCTCGTTGTACGCCGCGAGGTGCGCTGTGGCGATCAGGAGCGAGTTGCTGAAGCTCCTCGACCGGAACCTGACCGCGAAGGTCATCGCACGTGTCCAGTCCTCACCCGTGACGAGAGCGGCCACGGACTCGGCCAACTCTTGTTGAAGTGCCTCGAGTTTCGCCGTTCGTGCTGCTGCCGGTCGGTCTTGGAGTCGCATGCGTGCCTCCTGGCTTCGATAACCAGGAGGTACGCAGCCAGCGCCGCGACTCCGTCCCAATGAGGGCCACGAGGCATTGGCGGAGCGACGCGCCGGATGAATGTCATACTCGATCGCGCAGACGGATCATGGGTAGATTGCGGCGATGTCGACGACGATCCGGCTTGATGGCGCAGACTGGGATCGGGAGCTACTCCAGAAGCCCGTGGCGTCTCTCGAGTCAGCGCAACTACGCGCCGACCAACGTCGATCGGCGGGCCCCTCTGCGCTACTCGGCGTCGCTGCGATTGCCTGTACCGGTGACCCTTCACGGGCCCGAGCCATGGTCCAAGGTGACTTTGACCTTCCGAAGGCCAGAGCGCGCGACTCCGTAAAGGTTGGCGCAGCGATCTGTGACGGGCACAGAGCTTCGAACACAGCACTTGGGTACTTGGCTGGGGTCAAGGTTTCCGAACGCCAACAGGCCAAGTTGATCGCGATGCTGACCGGCGTTGCTCTCAAGACCGGTGCCTCCCCCACGCTCGTGAGTTCGGCTGCCGTGGAACGGTCCGTCGCATCGAGAGCGATAGGTCGGCTCGCCCGCAAGGCCGTGAGGTTTGGTGACCGCCCTAGCCAGGCAGCCCTAGCAGCACTCTTGGCGTCTCGCTTGGGGAGTGCCGGGGTGCGCCGCATCGGGGCTCCCCTCCTCACTTCGGGCCTGGCTCATACGTTCATGGGCCCGCGGAGGTCATCCTCCGTCCAGAGTGCATCCGACCGGCTTCTGGTGGCCGCATATGCCATGTCCGCACTGTCGACACGGGGCCTTGATCTGGGTTCGGAACGATGGCATGGAGCGCCAGGCGACTGGCGCTATCGAGCCGCCCCTTGGGTGCTTCCGCTCATCGATGAGAAGACATCGTCGGCGTTGATCCAGCTACTTGATGCAGCCAGGGCCCGAGGGCTTAGCTTCGTCGCTCCCGGCTCGTCCCCTTTCGTGCACACGGACTCTCGAGATGTCACTGAGTACATGAGGAACGTCGCAGTTGGCCAAGCGAGTGCGCTCACCAAGTGGACCGACTGGCCCACCTGGTTTGGCGGCGACCCGAACGGGGCGCAAGTCCTCCTCACCCAGGATGACAACTATGCGTACGCCTGGGTTGGGCGGCGCAAACAGGGGCAGCTCATCGCGTTCGATACGACCGACTTCATCGGCTGGGGTCTCGATGAACCAGGCACAGAACAGGCCATGGCCTACGCAGTCGGCTGGTACGTCGACGTCTCAATAAGCCTGCGCCTGAACCCCGCCGGAACGTCTGCTTTCAGGCGAACTGCTGGCGGGTCAAAGACGGGGGGCATCAACTACAAGCCGACTCCTTCGTACGTTGGGCAGCGCGCAGGGGTCGCTCTAGGTACTCACAGCCCACCGAAGCCGCATATGCGGGCGGCCCACGTGCGGAATCTGGGCCAGGGGAACCCGAGCGACGAGGCACTGAGTCACGCGCATGCGAAGTACCGAAGCCAGATGGGGCCACATGACACCTGGGTTCGAAGAGCCACCGTTGGCGGTGCGTCAACTCAGAAGGCGATGAAGACGCACCTCAGCAAGCACTCGGCTCTCGCCGACGCTCTCGGCCTGATGGACCGAAGTTCAATCCCGTAGGCAACTGCGATTCTCGACGCGCAGCGGGAGTGCCCGGCAGGCGGCGGTAAGAAGCAGGGCGGGCTGACTGGTCTGCGCCGTCGTCCAGCGGAGCCAGCCTGCCTCGCCTAGTGTCGAAGAATGACCGAGCCGATCACCCCCAGGCAGCTCTCGGTAGAGCTCAGCCTCAGTCCCACAACGATCCGTCAGTGGCTGCGCGACCAAGGCTGGCAGAGCGCTCCGTATCGCCGGTGGGAGCTCTCCTAAGAGCAGGCGGACCAAGTTCGCGAGCATTTCGGCGACTGATACGTCGACAAGCGGCTACGTCTCGCTCGTGAGGATGACTCTGGCTGCGGTGGCCCTCTCCTGGTCGCCCAGGTTCGCGACCAACATCAACAGGAACTCAGCGGCCTGACAAGCGCCATGCTTCCCTGCGATCTGACTGTACGTGTGGGCAAGTACCGCCGGCAGCGGGTCGGTGGTGCCGGGCAGGTCGTCGACGGCTGTTCGGATGCCTTGCATCACGAACGGCAGGGTGTCGGGACGTAGCCACGGCTGGGAGAACTGGTGGGTGAGAAGAATCTTCAGGTTTTGCGAAGCGGCTTCGACGCTCCCGTCGGTGATGCGGACCAAGCCGAGCGCTACTGCGGCTGTCCAGTCCGCAATGGCTGCCGGGGACGTGGGCGCGACCCGGGCCATGGCTGTGCTGGCGAATCGGACGCATGCGGCGGGGTCGACCCAAGAGTGGGTGCGTGTAAGTGCGGCGGCGGCGCCCTTGGGCCTCCAGTTGTCGAGTTCGGCGGCGAGCGTCAGTACGTCCGCGTCGAAGTCCAGGTCTACGTGGTAGCCGGCGACCAGGCTGGCGCGTGCGGCGATCCCGAGGTCGTGATCGAGTAGGCCGGCAGCTTCCAGAGCCGCGAGGAGGTCGACGGTGCCGAACGTTTGAGCGCCTTCGGAGGCGGCCATCTGGCGAAGGGATCGGTCGTCGCACCAGAAGGGCCGCCCCTCGGACATGGCTAGGTCGAGGGAGCTGAGCCAGATTCCGTCGCCAGAGAACTCCGCGAACCGCTTGAGTCCGGGCCAGCCCCGGCGCTCAGAGCGGGCCAACAGGTCAACGACCCGGTCTGCGCGACGTGCGAAGGCGTCGGCTTCCTCCTCGCTTGTCTCGGTAATCAGCGGACGCGCTTGCTTGTCGTCCCAGCCCAAGGTCATGGTCGACCGCATGTTGAGGCTCTGCTGGGCGCCGAGCGCGTCGCGGTAGGCGGAGTCCGTCGTTCCCAGATCCAGAAAAGCACCGATCAGCCTGTCGACGATCGCCGGGTTGAGGAGCGAGAGCGTCGCCGCCGCAGAGCCGTCGATGACGACTCGAGAGCCCAGGGCGGCCGCAGCGACCGCTTGGCCGGCCTCGGCGGCTGGCGGCATGTGGCTGAACACGAGGCCTGCGCCGGTCATAATGCAGACTTCGACATAGGTTCGGCTCGTCAATTCGACGACGAATCCGAGCGGTAGTTCGCCACGTCCTACGCGTTCGCGAAGGTCTTTGATCGCCGGGTCTTCTGCTGTTCGGTTCTTGAGCATTGTCGTCAGTGAACCGACGATGTCGTTCTCGTCCAGCGTGAACGACCGGAACACTTGGTTCTCGGGATGCGCCGCGGTGAAGTCTGCGGTCGCCTTGTGAAGCTCGGCGATGTCGGCGTCGGCGACGTCGCGTGCGTGGCGGGTGAGCCCGCGGTAAATCTGGATGAGGAACACGCCGACGGTGTCAGGCTCGTGGACCCAGGCGCTCATCGTCTCGAGGGAGCGTTGGACGAACTCTGGGCTGTCGTCGCACTCTGCTGTCAGGCCGATCCAAGTCCGGGCGTCGGCGGGGTCGCGCGGGTCGACCGGCCTGCCCTCGTGGGTGAGGGCACGCCAAGCGTCCTCGATGCTGCCCGCTCGGACCAGGCTGTGCACTAGGGCCCAGCGGACGGTGAGGTTCCCTGGCGCGATGGTGGCCATCTCACGCACGACGGCCAACGACCGCGAAAACTCACCTCGTGACTCCAGCGAGTCAAACTGGATCATCAGGGTTTCCAGGCGTCCCGCCCAGGTCGGGCCGCCGAGCGACAGCGCCGTGGCGGCCACGTCGAACGCTTTCTCGTAGGCCCCGGCGCTCTCGTACCGTGATGCGGCCATCCTCATCATCAGAGGGTGGTTCCAGCGGGCGCCGCCGGCTTCAAGGACTGCGGCCGCGTCTGCAACTTTCCCCTGCGCGACGAGCCGTTCTGCAAGGAGGACGGTGAGCTGCTCAGAATCGCGGGCCCTGACACGAAGCAACGACATGTCCTCGTCGCTGCTCATCACCTCGTGGATGGTCTTGATGTGGTCGACGGCCAAGCTGTACTCGTCGGGCAGGGAACCCAGGTCGGGGAGGCGCTTGCCCAGCGGTGCCAGGGCGGACGCGGTCTGGAGCCGCGATGTGTCATTCGGAGCGTGTTCCCAGGCTTGGAGCCAGGCATCCTCGGCGTCGTCGGGACGGTCGTCTGCGAAGGCCTTCCAACCGGCGACGGTGTGAGTAACGAACGGATCATCGAGAGACTCGGCCACTGCCTGCGCGTTCTCGAATCTGCCCATTGCGGCGGCAAGAATCGCCGACTCTCGTCGTAGTCGGATGTCGCGAGCCTCGTGTGGGAGAGCGGTTCCCTCTGGCGGAGCTTGCGTGAGGCGCCATGCCCGGTCGATGTCGGTGGCCAGCGCGGATGCTTTCACCGCTGTCAGGATCGGGGCGACACTGTCGCCGAGCCATGTTCGACGGGAGTCGCGAGCCTGGATGGCCAGGTCGAAGGCGCGGGCAAAGTCGCTGAGCGGGTGTTCGCTCAGCCCGTGGTGGCCGCGTGAGAGCAGGGCCTCGGCGGTACGCAGCGTGTTGCCGCTGCCCTCGGGATGGTCGGCTGCGCCTTCGATTCCGATCTGGATGGCCCGATTGAAGTCGCCGCGACCGGTTGCTGCCGCGGTCTGCAGAATGGACTTGATCGACTGGTCGTTGGGATCGTCCGCGTCCCAGGATTCGAGGACCTCCTCGGCAGGCGAGTAGTCGCCCTTCTCGATTGCTTCGCCCGCTGCAGCGAGTGGGTGCTTCGGGACCGAACGCGACCACAGATCTCTTGCAAGCGCGGCGTCTTGTGGCGTGCCGGTTCCGATGCTCAGGCCGGCTCGGGCCCACCAGTACGAGGCAGAGGCACCCGCGTCGACTCCCTTCGCGACGAACTCCACGACTGCCACGCTGGCCCCGTAATCGCCGGCGACGCATGCGAGCCAGCACCATGCTTCGGCGGGAGCGTCTGCCATGGCGGCCGGGGGAGCGGTTGCCCACTGTTCTAAGAGGCTCCGTCGATCACGCTCGCCGGCGAGGGTGATCACAAGTCCCCGAAAGGGCGTCCATTGGGCTGCGAGGTCGCGGGCCGCTGTTGCTCGCCAGGGATGGAGCTTCTCCAGGGCGGTCGTGAACGCGACCTCGTCGCCGCCTGCTGTGAGCAGCGCTCGTTGCTCGCTGGCCGTGGTCTTAATCGTCTGTTCGAGACGAAGCGTTTGTGCCACTCGGCCGTCGTTTACGGTCTCCCGGCGCAGGGCTTCATTGCGAATGAGTTCGACCACCCTCGCGACAGCCGCGGCAATGTCCAGGTTGGCAGCATCCACCATTGTGAACTCCAACCGCTCAAGCGCGCTTTGGAGCTGATCGGTGTCGCCTTTTGTAACAGCTTCACGCACGTCCTCGGTCTTCAACCAGGAAGCCAGTGTCCGCCAACCGACCTCGATGCCCTCAGACTTCGCCTTCTTCGAGACGGCTCGGGCGACCCGGATGCGCTGGGTCCGCTTCCCGAGGAACACGACTATCTGCCTTCCAGCGGCACCGCTGATTCCCTTGGCCGTACCGGTCGCCGCAGATGCTGCCGCTGCCGCGGTAAGTGGATCCACCATTGCTGCTCCTTCGCTGTCGCCTCCTATCCTTCCTGAGAGGTCCGACAGGCGACGCTCTCCGCCACTGACGGCGGATGGCATGGCGCGGCGCCGGCTTTAGACCACAGCGGCGCCTTGGCATATTTCGTACGTCATTCTGGGCGAACAGGGCTACTCCGTAGCGGGCGGGGACGCCGCCGTCTCAAGCGCCAGTCAACATTCGGCTGGAGGTGTCGAAGACTCGGAGTTCGTCTGGATGCATCTGATGCTGGACCACGAATGAGCGATCTTTGATCCGCCAGAGCCCTTGACCCGTGCCGAGGGTGGGGATGAGCGCCTGCTCGGTGCCGGTCAGTCCGAGCGCGGTCGAGGTGGCGCCGAGTTGATCTGCCTCTTGCCGGTACACGATCCGGGTCTCAGCGTTGGCGAGCAGTGATGAGGCGAGGGCGCGCATGGCGGAGCCGGAGTCACCGACGTTGTCGAGGTCGGTGAGCTTGTGGAAGATCAGCATGTTGGCGATCCCGTAGTGCCTGGCCATCCGCCATTGGGCGTCCATCCTGCGCAGCAGTGCGGGGTGGGACATGAGCCGCCAGGCTTCGTCGTACACGACCCAGCGTTGCCCGCCCGCGGGGTCCATGAGTGCGGATTCCATCCACGCTGATGCGCATGTCATCAGGACCGAGATGAGGGTCGCGTTCTCGGCGACGCGGGAGAGGTCGAGGGAGATCATTGGCAGAGCCGGGTCGAACCTCACTGTTGATGGGCCGTCGAACAAGCCGGCGAGGTCGCCGGCGACGAGTCGGCGCAGGGCGTGGCCGACGAGTCGCGCGTCCTCGGTGAGGCGACCGTTGGGGTCATCGACCTGATCCGGGCTGAGGAGTCGATCGACGATCATGGGGAGGACTGGTACGTCGGAACCGCGGACGGTGCGGTCGATGGCGATGTCGACAGCCGTGTGCTCGAGCGGGGTCAACCGCCGCTCGAGAACCGTTTCGGCGAGTGCGCCGACCAGGTCGCGTCGGCGCGATGCGACTTGGCTGGACCATTGGGCGTCGTCGAGTCCAACGGGCCGGTGGCCTTCGTCGAGTGGGTTGAGCCGGTTGATCATTCCATGCCCGAGTGCGATGGCTCGCCCACCGACGGCTTCGGCGACAGCGGTGTGTTCACCCTTCGGGTCACCAGGGACGTACACACGGCGACCGAAAGGGATCGATCGCGTGTAGAGGCTCTTGGCCAGTGACGACTTGCCCGAACCGACGATGCCGGCGAGGACGAGGTTCGGTGCGGTGATGAGTCCCCGCGCGTAAAGGATCCACGGGTCGTAGACGAAGGAGGATCCGGAGTAGAGGTCCTGGCCCACGAACACGCCCTCGCTGCTCAAGCCGCCTTCGGCGAGGAACGGGTACGCCCCAGCGAGGGTCGCGGAGGTGTCCTGGTGCCGGGGGAGCTTGAACCGGCCAAAGGTTCGCAGCGCTGCTGGACCAGGCTCGCCAGCCTTCGGCAGCACGGCGGTCGCGCGGCGCTCAGCCTTGAGGTCGTCGTACGCCTGCTTGGCCGACGTTCGGCGGGTGTCGCGGTCGTGCTGGGCCATCGAACGAGCCGCGCCGTCCCGGAATTTGCGGTCGCGCCGCCGCTCCTTGGTCGGCGACACGAGGACCGAGGTGTGCAGCCGCTCGTCGTCGGTCACAGAGACAGCCCGGCGTTCGGGGCTGGATGCCGGTGTGGACGTTCCGGCGTGCTGGTGGCGTAGGTCATGCTCGCCTCGATCTCGTGGGCCCGGTCGATGCACTCGGCGACCTGCTGGAGCATCTCCGCCGCGCGGTGGAGCTCCCACGCGACGCGGTACGACGCCGCGCGCCCCGCCTGCGCGTCGCCAATGGCGCTCACCCCGCACTTGGCCGGCTGGTCGTGGAGATCCCCGAGTTGATGCAAGGACTGTGACATCGAGGCGAGCGACGCAGTGAGGGCACCCAGGACGGGGTAGACCGCAGTGGAGTTGTTCATGGATCTGGTGGCGTGCGCGAGACCGCGGGCGGCTTCGCGGAGTTCGTCGGCATCGGCGGTCGGGTCGTTGAAGGTAGGCATCGCAGCAGGCTCCTGGATCGATGGGTCTCATCGAGGAGGTGCGCACGCGGCCGCCATTGAATGCGGGAAGCACACTTGACCTACGAACGTGAACCCGAAATGAGTCGTCGGGCGAGGGGACGCCGGTCAGTCCTGCGCCGACGTAGTCAGCTCCATCATGAGCTGTGCGTAGGTCTCGCCGTCGATCTCGCCGTCCTGGTACTGGCGCATCAACTCGTCAACCTGGGTCTTCAGCTCCTGCCGTTCCACCCGGTCCTCCCTCGCATCGGACGTCGGCTTGGGCCGCTTGAGCTTCGAAGCCGCCGCGCCGCGCATATCGCGGAGTGCAGTCAAAGCTGCCCGGTCGTCAGGCACACCGTCTCCGTCACGATCGACCCGTCGGAACGCACGTGTGACGGTGGACCCCGCTCCGCCGATTGCTCCGCCAGCGTTCTTCAAGGCGGTAATGGCCTGCGCTTCGTCGGGAATGCCGTCGCCGTCCAGATCAACGTTCCGGAAGACCCGGGTCGCCTTGTTGGCGGTGGAGGACACCCACCCTGAGGTCGACTTGGCGGCGTCGTCCAAAGCAGAAAACGCACGGTTCGGCTCATGCTCATCGCCGGCCGTCGCCGACTCGGCGGCGAGATGTGCAGGGAACTCCTCCGGTGCCTCAGCGAAGGCGACACGCGCTGCACTGACAACCTCCCGGCCGAAGACGAAGCGCGTCATCCCGCCAGCAACGGCTCCGACGCCGTACTCGACGATCGACTGCTGGCCATCAGAGAGGCCGCCGCGCATGGTGTCGAGCTGACCGGTTTGAACGGTGCGGACCAGATCGCCAGCGGCTGTTCCGGGGAGTTGAGAGGCAAGGGTGTTGGCCCAGTGTGACCAATCATCTTGAGCGGATGCCAACTGCTCCCCGAGGCCGCTCGCGGAGCGCGTAGCGCGCGCGACATCGTTCGCCATGGCCGAGATCTGCTTCTGGCTCACTCGGTCGTTCGAAAGCCCGTAGACCAAGGCCTTCGACTGGTCCTGGTCGAGGCGCATGCCGTGGATCTCCGCGAGCGCCAAAGCAAAGACCGCGGTGATTTCGAACTGCAGGCGCTCGTCGCCAGCGGGCACCATGCGCGCAACACCTGTCCGCGCCATGTTCGCCGCGGCTGCCTTGGCAGCGGTCTTTGCCGCGGCTTTGGCTGCCACCTTCTTCGCGGCCACCTTCGCGCCTACCTTGCCAGCCTCCTTGCCTGCGGAGGCTCCTGGAATGAGCGACAGCCCGACGCTTGCGGCGATCGTGCCAGCGGTTGCAACGCCTCCTGCGACGCTGATGGCGGTGACGTAGTGGCGCTCGAGGAGCGTGACAACCTCTGCCGGGGAGGCCTCAGGGTGGCGGCGCCTCACTCGGCGGACGTACTTGCGGGCCAGTGAGTGGCGGGCGCCGACCGCGTCTGAAATCTCGCGCTCGGCAGTCGCAACATCGAGATCGGCGCCTACCGTAGCGCCGTCGAGGTCGGGCTCAGTGCCTGCGGAAGTGTTGGCGTCCGGCTCCTGATGTTCGTCCATGTTCGCATCGTTTCAGGAGCCCCTGACAGTTGTCCGGGGAATGCCTTCCACAGCGAACCGGGCTGCACTGCGCCGACTTGACCGCCGGGCAGGAAACAGAAGATCCCGCCGGAGTCTCGGGTCTCCAGCGGGATCTGGGGAAGAGCATGCCGCAACACTTGATGGGCCGTCAGTCGTTCGCCGAAATGTGGACGAGCTTTCGAACAGCTACATGCTTCTGGCCACGGGCAGCGCCGCGGCGGCGAAGCCCTGAGCCTGCTGCCCCCACAGCCGCCGGGTTTCGCACGAGGCCTGGATCGCGGCCTGCTCGACAGTGGCGACGGCCCGCTCGAGTTCGTCGGGATCAGTCGCGCTGATAGCGACGAGACCAGTGACGCGCAGGACACCGTGGCCGGCGGTGAGGTCCGCTTCTTGTTGGAGGACGTCCTGGTATTCGGCTGATTGTTGGGCGTCTTCGATCTGGCCGATCTTCTGCCGCTGGGCGGCGTCGGAGATGTACTCGGTCTTCTTCTTGCGGATGTCTCGGGCAGCACGGTCGGTCCGCATCGGCGTGTAGAGCAGCGTGAAGGTGCGGCGCACCCCCGACGACAGCAGCAGGGGCGCGAGGAAGCCTGGGAAGACGAGTGAGCGGGGCCATTCGCTGATCCACAGGACGCAGTGGTGCGCGGAGTCGCTGCGCAGCGAACCCCAGGATTCGGTGACGGTTACGGGGCCGGCGGTGGCAAGGTCGCGGCCGAGGTCGCCGTGTCGTTCGAGGGCGCCGGCCACCGCGGGGTCGTACGCGGAGCGAAGGATCAGGGCGAGGTCGCCTGGGGTGAGCCAGTCGCCGGGGGAGAGGTCGGCCGACTTCAAAGCCGCGACCATGGTGGCCATCTCTTGCCGTAGTACGGCGCCTGCCCCACGCATTCCTCCTCCGGCGGCTCGGACGGACCTGCTGGCGGTCTTCATGTCGAGGGAGATTGAGATCGTGCTTGCGTGGCGTTCACCTGCGGGGCCGGCGCGGTCGACGAGTTCCGCATACGTTTTCGACACCCAGGTGTTGTCGTGGGCGCCGTGGCGCCGCCACCAGTCGGCGAGGCCTTTGCCGGACTCGGGCAGCGTGCGTTCCATGACCTGAAGCGACGCGATCCGTCCGGATCGGCAGGCGGTGGCGAGAACGCGTCCCCAGGTCACGACGCGGCGTTCCTGTTCCGAGGGGTCGAGGAGGACGAACGCGGGGTGGGTGAGGCCGATGATCGCGGTCAGGGTCGCGGCGTGCGGGTCGTGCACCATGACCGCTCCGGTCTCGACGTCGACCCATTGCCGCAACCTAGCCGCGTCCCCGGGGAGGGCGAGGGTGCCAGCAGGACGTGGTTTGAGGATGCGTCGCCGGTAGTTGAGTTGCCCGCCGGTGGATCGCCAGGCCCAGACGGTGGCGATGGGTGCCCACTCGACGAGCGTCCGGCCGCCGATCTTGACGAATGCCACGCTCAAGCAGGCCGTGATGACGGGTACGGCGAGCAGGGCGGCACCGACGTACAGCGCCAGGATTAGAGACCCGGCCGCCGTGCCGACGACGGTGAGTTGTGGTCCGGAAAGGCCGAGCAGTACGCCGCGGCGTGAGAGGCGGGAGAACTTGATCGGCGTCAGTCCCGGCTCGGTCGTCGTACTCATCGCGACCCACCCCGGTCTGGTTTCTCAGGCAGGGTGGTGTCAGCAACATGCGGAGGCGCGGACCCGTTCCGGGGCGCCTGTGCAGACTCGGCGTGGTTGCCGGGCGTGGCTGCGACGAACTGCCCCAGCCGGGGACCGGCTGCGGCGGCTTCCTTCGCGGCCACGATCCCTGCTCCGACGGCTCCCCCAGCAGCCGCACCGCCAGCTGCGCCACCTCCGGCGGAGCCGGCGCCGCTGGAGCCCCCCGACGCACTACCAGCGCTCCTGCCTGGGCCGCCGCCCGCGCTGCCACCTGAGCTTCCGCCGACGGTGCCCGCAGGTGCCGGGCCACCACCTCCGCCGCCAGCGCCGGAGGGAGAGGGCGACGTGCCACGACCCGACGTACCGCCACCACTTCCTGCGTCGCCCAGGACCTTGGCGGGCTGGGATCCACCTCGAGAGAGGGGCACGGGCATCGGGCGGTTGAGAGCGGACTTGGCTTCCTGCTCTGCGGACATGGCGTGGTACATGTCGAAGCCCATGAAGGCGATGGCCTTGTAGGTCAGGTAGGGCGCGAACCCGGCCATCAGCATGAGTACGACACCGGCGATGGGTTGGCTGACCGACTGCAGGTCGGCGTCGATGGGCGCGGAGATCTGGGCGGTGGCGATCAGGAAGATCACGACCAGCACGACCTTCGAGAGGATCATCGCGATCACGAACATCGCCCACCGCGACACCCACGAGCGGGTGTGATCCCAGCTGGATCCGGCGAGCGCGATGGGCGCGAAGACGATCGCGATCAGCAACAGGGCCTTGCGGATCAGGAGGCTGAACCAGACGATCAGCGAAGCCATGAGAGCGAGGCTGGCGAGGAAGATCGTCAGGATCGCGCCTGCGCCGGGCGAAGCGAGGTTGATGGTGGTGATTCCGGCGGCCAGGAGGGTGATCTTGTCGCCCATCTGGTTCATGTTGGTGCCGGCGGCGTTGACGATGCCGATGCTGAGCTGGTCGGTGACCTGCAGCGCGGTGGCGAGTAAGGCGAGGGCGACGAACGAGCCGAGGATCGATTTGGCGAGCCCGAGGAGAGCGCGGGTCATGGCCGCGGGTTCGCGGCGGATCATGCCGCCGATGACCTGGAGCATGAAGAATGCGAGCATCACGAAGACCGCGATGCCGAACATGATGTTGTAGACCTTCGTGTACTGACCGCCGGTCACGTCGACGTACGTCGTGGTGTCGATGGCCTTCCACACCGACGCGAACATCCACTCCGCGGCACCGCCCATGCCGTGAGCGAGCCACTCGAAGGGTGCGGTGATGATCTCACCCGCCGCGTCGCCGGCGACGTTGCAGACGGTGTGGATGACGGGGACGTCGCAGACTCCCATGACCGCCTCAGACTCTCTGGCCGACGTTCCAGAAGAAGTTCACCAACGTCACCGAGGCCCCGCACGCGATGGCTGCACCGAGTGCGACAAGGACGCCGAGCTTGCCGCGACCGGCGAGATGGGGATTGGAGGAGTTCGACCCCATCGCCCACACCACCGCGGCGATGATCAGAGCGAGCACGGCGAGAATCAGTCCGATCGTCATCGACGCTCCGACTATCTGCTTCAGCTCGCCGATACCGGGCAATCCGTTGGAGTTCGGACTGATGGAGATGTCGAGCGGTACGAGGACCGAGAGTGAAAGGCGCATGGGAGTCTCCTGAGACGTCTGGGCGGACGTCTTATAGGTGGGCACCGAGGTCCAACAGCCAGTTCGCCCAAGCGAGCGCGCCGCCGGTCAGGGTCGCGCCGGCGAGGGCGACGAGCACGCCGGTCTTGGCCTTCTGGGCCGTGTGCCAACTACCTCCGTTGGCAGCGAGCGCCCAGGTGGTCGCGGAGACGATGAGCATGAGTACGGCGAAGATCAAACCGTAGGTCAGAAGGGCACCAACGATGGCTCGGAGGTCGTCGGCGCCGCCGACGGCTCCGAAGTTGGGGCCGCCAATAGACGCAGCCGGATGAAGGATCATGCTCTGAAGGTGTGCAAGAGCCAGTTCGTAAACGGAGCCGACGCAATTGGAGGTGCAGCGGGGCAGACTGCGCGGGCGCGTCGTTGCCGCGGTGTCGACATCTTCAACGTTCGCAGTCTCGGGGCACCTAGGCAGCACGCCGGTTGCGTCGATGACTCACCGATCCTGGCTCCGGGTGCGAGTTTAAGCGCGGCTCTCGGCTCCTGGCTCGCCCTCAGCCGCTTGGCCGTGTGTTCGGGCCGGAGGTGTCTCTCCCAAAGCAGCTCGAAGGACGACGGAGTAGCCCAGGTAAAAGTGAGTCAATTGGATCAACGTCTCGATAAACCGGACGGTCGTCAACTTATGTATCAAGTCGTCCTGCATCAATGCTTCGAGGTCTTCTGAGTGCCTGCCCCAGTGGATGAGATCGCCGTATTGGAACATCGAAAGTAGTTGCTGCGGTCGAGCGTCTTCGCCTGGGAGCAACTGCCCTGCAGGAAGTGAGTAGCCATGGTCATAGGCCGCCCGTCGCCCCGCTGTCGGAATCAGGAGACCGGATTGCAGGCCACCGTGCGCACGATTCCACGCCCGATGTTCCTCAGAACGTCGCTCGCGGTGGCTGTCTGTCGCTTCATGGATCTGACGCCCGAGAATCTTGCGCACCCTGGTGTAACTGGCGGGCTCCTCTGGGCTACAAATCTGGCGGAACAGGACGTTGGTGCCTCGAAGGGATTCGTTGGATGGAAAGTTTGCCTCGACATGAGGTTCCTTACCAGGGCCTGGCACGGTGACTCTCATGCCTCCTTCATGGGTGAGCACCGACGACTCGGCCAATTCTGAACATGTCGATATGAAGCGATCGAGGACACGCCGTTCCTGAGCGTCAAGGACAGGCGAGGGCAGTTCGGGGAATTCTGCGGGGTCGGGAAGGCCGTACACGTACTGCAACAATCGCCACCAGAAGACGAACCCGGCAGGATTCGTGGACGCATCGGCATACGGCGGTGTGAAGTCCAGTGGTCTCTCGCGAATCAGCGCGTGGAAGGGTTGGGCTCGCAATCGCACGGTGCTTCCTCTCTCGCGCATAGCTACTCTCCCAAGCGTGGCACGTAACCTCTTCTCGCGCATCGAGCGACCTCGAGTCCCACTCAGCTTTTCGGCCCAGGACTAGCCGAGACGCCGCACCGTCATGACCTCACCGTCGAACTCCCCGATCGTTCCGTAGCGGACGACGTCGCCGGTGCGGGGCGCGTGAAGAATCTGGTCCCCGCCAACGTAGATCGCGACGTGGTGCGGCCGGCCGGCGCCGGGATAGCTGAAGAAGATCAGGTCGCCGGGCTGCTTGTCGGCCCATGCGATGCCGCGTCCGGCGCGGATCTGGTCGCCGGAGTAGTGGGGGAGTCGGATCCTGCGGTCGGAGGCTTGGTAGGCGGCGTACAGGACCAGGCCGGAGCAGTCGAAGCCGCCGCCGGTGGGGCCTTCGAAGTTCCCGCCGCCCCAGACATAGGGGAGCCCGAGCTGTGAGGCCGCCGCGGTGATGAATGCGCCAGGGAAGCCTTCGGGAAGGTCGACCGGGACTTCGCCGTCCCCGTCGTCGGCGCAGGCCAAGCCAGCACCGAGGCCCACGCCACTGAGTGCGGCCAGGATGGCCTCGGCGACGGGCTGGTTGACGACGTACCGGTCCGGGTAGGCCGACACCTCGACGGCCTGGGCTGCTTCACCAAGCTCGAGGTCTTCCCAGTTCGGAATGTCGAGGAGCCCTGAGGGTGAGCCGTGATTGGGCCCGTTGGGGCCGCCGTAGAACGCGCGGCTGGACCAGACGGGGTCCATGAGGTGGCGCACGGTTCCCCAGCCGGTCGAGGGCCGCATCTGGAACAGGCCCAGTGAGTCATGATCGCCGCCGTCGCCGTCGTTGGCGATCTCGGCTGATCCGGGGTGGGCACTGACGTTGGACAGCACTCTGAGGGCTGATTCGGTCAGCGCAGCCATGAGGGCAATGAGTTGCCCGCGGGCGGGGACGTTCGCGGACTTGCCGACGGCGACGATCGTCGCGGCTCGCTGGAGTTGTCGCTGGGTGAACGTGACGGTCTCCCCGTTCGCGTTCGTCGTGGAGAGGCTGGTGGGTACGTCACCAGTGACGGCGAGGCTGCCAGTCGCCGCCGCATCCGTGAGGCACGAGCCTGTCCCTGCTGCGGCAGGGCCAACAAGCGTGGCGACACCCACGACCGCCGCCCCGGGCGCGAGCACCACAGCCAGCGCTACGCCGACGATCAGGATGCGCATGCTCATCGCGCGCTACTTCAGTGGGTTGTCGAGTTGGGAGAGACGCAGCACGTGGCAGCGCTCGAACGCGGGTGGACAGGCGACGAAGACAGTGAACGCGACGGGGTACGACGTCTCGGCCGGTTCGCCTTCCCAGATTCCCTCGCGGTGGCGGGTGCCGGTGATGGTGACCGCGGTCGTACCTGGTCGCAGGTGTCCACGCGCTTGCTCGAGCGCCGCTGCCCACGAGTGGGGAACGAATGCCTGCTCGATGGAGAGGGTCTGGGTCACGTTCATAGTGGCGAGATCCAGCCACTGCTCGATGCTCGGCAGGTACGTCGCCACGTCGGTGAGCAGGCCGGGCGTCTCTTCACCGGAAGGGTCGGTGTCGGCGAGCACGGCCGCGGTGTAGTCAACGGGCAGCAGACCAGCGGTTGTGTCCCAGTTGAAGAGGGACGTCGCGACGGCGCGGGCGTAGGTGATGGGATCGGAGGTGCGGGGGAGCGAACGGTCTTCCTGAGCGGGCGACTCGTCCGACTCCACCTCGATTGCCTCGGCATCGATGCCTGCAGGATGCCCGTTCGCGGCAGGCCGCGCGGCCGGTTGGCGTACCAGTCCGTAGACGCCTGCGACCATCGTCGAGACGGCGAGGACCCCGACGAGGATGAGCAGGACCTGGCGGCGTGTGATGTCGAGCATGACGTCTCCGAACGGCGAAGGGGTTGGCGTCCCCTCAGGTGCGCGACCTAAGCCGAGGCGAGGTCGTTGCGCGCGACCCTGAGTCGCTCACGGAACTCGACCGTTTCCGCCACGACGCGCTCGAACCGCTCCCATTCCTCGTCGCTGAGGGGACCCGCGAGATCGTGGGGGTCGTACAGCTCCGACCAGCCTTCGAGCTCGGTCCACATGAGGATGAAGGACCTCAGGCTGCGGTGGAACGGCATACCGGTGGGCTTCCTCTTGAGTGCCCGTAGGCCCTTGCGGGCGTCTTGCTGCCGCACACGGGCCAGTGCTGCTTCGCCGAGCTTCTTCACGTCGTCGGGATCGGCGACCTCAGGGTCCGGCGTACTGGCCAATTCGACTGCGGCGCGGACGCGCTTGTACGCCGGTTCGACGGGGGCATCGTTGTCGATCTCGGTGAGCATGTTGCGCGCGAACGTGCGGATGGACTCGGGCTGGTTGGTGTCACACGAGATGCGGCGGATCCAGTTGATCTGTTCGAGTCGGGCGAACGACTGGGCGCCGGTGATCATGCGTGAGGCTTGATTTCGGGAGTCCCCGGAGCCGCGTGGTGCCGTGGGGCCCTCGGCACCGTTCACTCCGTCAGAACCGCCGCCTGCTCCGAAGCGCGTCGCCTCCTGACGGCGCTGGCCGTCCTCGGCGAGGAGTCGCTTGATCTCGGCGTACAGCTCGGCGGTCTCCAACGGAGTGAGGGGCTTGCGGTGCTCATTCTCGTCCTGCTGGGCGAGCAGGTGCGAGAGCTGGTCGGAGATGCCGGACCGAACCCATACCTTCAAGGTGGTCCAGCCGAGCCGACGTACTGCCTCCAGGCGCCGCCACCCGCACACCAGGACGCCGTTGGGGGTGATGGTGATGGGCTGAAGCAGCCCGACCTCTTCGATCGAGCGGGCCAGTGCCTCGATGTCGCCGGCGTCCTTGCGGTGCCGGATGCCGACGACGATGGAGTCGATGGTCCGCTCGAGTTCGATGTGGCCGCGTGTGTCAGGCATCGATGCGCCTCGCAGTCTTGGGTGCGGTCTGGCTGATCTCGAGGATCAGGTCGTCGTCGGCGAGGAACTCGGTGATCTCGTAGCCGCACATAAAGAGTGTCAGCAGGCCATGGCCGGCGCGAGTGAACCGGTACTCCGGCTCGGGACACCCCAGCACCAACCGCAGGAGTGCGGTCCAGGCGTCGCGGTCCAGGTCGAGGGCTGCCCGTCCGACCTCATCACGGCGTAGCAGGGAGTGAGCGGCGGGACGGTTCTTGGATTCGGCAAGCCGCCCACAGATGTAGTCCACCGCGCAGATCGTGGTGTTCTCGGGCCACCCCAGCGCCGTGAACAGCGCGATCACGCGGTCGGTGGCCTCGGCCGGTGTGGTGGGCTTCGTCTGATCGATTGTCTCGGGGCCGTCGACGACCCTGCCTAGGAAGGCGGGTGCGCGCAGGGCGGGGTGGTACTCCAACACGTCGTTCTCGTACTCACAGAACCGGCGGGCGTCGTGACGACCCCACGTGACGTGGCGCCGTGCCTGCGGGTTCGAGCACAGCAACCCGTTGGCACGCTCCTCGGCGATCAGGCTGACCTGCACTGCGCGGGTGACGACCGCCCAGGGGTCGTCGGCGGTGCGCACGGCCCGGGTGTGCATGGCCTCGAAGGCGGCATACGCCGAGTCCTCGGGCTGGCAGCCGTGGTTGATCGCCAGCCAGCGGTATTTGCGGATCGTGAACTCCATCAGTCGCTCGGCCTCGGGGTCGGTGCGCCAGGACCAGTGGCCCACGGAGTCGAGGTTGTGAAGGCGTTGCAGGAGCTGGCGCAGCCCTTCTCCGGTGGCGAATGAGGCGTTCATAGTCCGATGCCTTCCTCTCGGGTCGATCTGCGTTGGGATTGGTGGATGTGGCGGCGCACTGCGCGGCTCGAGGTCGTGGGGGTACGGCGTGCGCGACGGATCAGCTCGGCCTGCAGATCGATGCCCCTCCCGACCATCGGGCCGGTGAAGCTCGGCAAGTCCGAGGGCCGGACCCACGCGATCCGCTCGGACCTGAGGCCGGCGGGTTGGTCTCTCGGGAGGGACGGGTCGGCTGCATGGGCTAGACCGTTGCCCTCGTGCCCGGCATCGTGGCCAGGGCCGGCGTTGGCATCGGGGGAGTACGACATCTCCGGCGGCTGGTGGGTGTGGCGGCGGTACTCGCCGTGACTGTTCATTGCGCGATCGCTTCACTCACCGGGGTAGGGCCCGGGCGGCTCACCCGAGGTCGCGGGACGGCGGTGCGGTACGCCGAGACAATGGTCGACTCCACCTCCGGTTGGGGGAGACCCGCCTGGACACCGGCCGGGCCCAGGGTCGCAATGGTGAACTCGATCGGGTGGCCGTCTTCGACGAGGCGACAGGCCGCCCAGAACAGCCCTTGGTTGCGACCGCCCTCGGGCTGCGTGGCCATCCACTTGGCCAACCGTTCCGGCCTCGTGCCCAGGGGCGGAAGCGGGGTGCACGCTTGGCGTGTCTGTTTGGGCGGGTCGAGGAATAGGCGCAGCTTGGCCGCGTCCAACGGCATCGGCTTCCGTTCGGAGACTGCGATGACCTCGTACGGTGTTGGCTTGCCGCGGACCTCAAGGCGCGAGGGCGGCGCGATGACGTACCCGCCGTCGCCGCGGAAGTCGATGTGTGCGCCTGGAACCTGCCAGCACCTCTGTTCGTCTCTGGCGGTCGGATAGTAGGCGTGCATGCCGCCCGAGGGTGTGCGGACCAGCCATCCCCACCCTTGGGTCAGTCCCTTGTGATGGGCGCAGTCGAAGGCCTCGTACCCGCTCCCAGAGCCATGGACGTCGACGTCCACCACGAGCACGCCAGTGGTGACGCCGGTGGGGAGCCCGATGTTGGCGTCAGGTGTACGACGCCACCATCGTTCGACCGTGGCGAGGGAGACGCTCGCATCGTGGAAACCGTTCGGGGTCAGCGGCTGCTTGCCGCCCGTGACGCAGGGGAAGACCGGGATGCCGAGGCTCGCGTACCGGCGCGCTGCGGCAACCAGCGACGGAGCCGCTGCAACACGGGACATGGTGCCCGTAGACCATCGGGGGCCTGTGGACGTCGAGTTGGACATGCCGCCGACTGTGCAGTGTCAGGTACGCCCGATTTTGCCTCTCGCGAGGGGGAACCTGAGGGGGGAACCTGCATAACCGCAGGTCAGCAGGTTCCCCCCGATAGTTGCGACCTCCTCTTGGTCGCCGACGGGCCCGATCCTGGCGCCGGAAGATCAGCCGATGACCGAGCGCACAGCCCAAGCAATGTAGCCATTGCGGGTGGGGTGGTACCCGTCGGCGATGCTCCAGGACTTGCCATTGATCCCGGGGTTGGAGCCGCACATGTCGTGGCCCCCGAACGAGTTGATGGAGCTCTTGTACGTGAACCCTGCTCCAGCGGCCGGGAACACTCGCATTCGCCACGGTCGCCTGCGACGGATGGTCTTGCATCCTGTACCCCGGTACAGGCTTACGGTGGGCACATGGACCTACACCTGACTGCTGGCACCGAAGAGCCACCGTGGGTGGACGTGGCTGACTGCACGCTCCCCACCGCCGAACGGCCGCTGCGCCTAGCGGAGTTCGACGAGCTGTTCACCGACTCGCTCCGCTCAATCGAGCGCACCAGTGACTCGGTCGTACGCCTGAAACTGGCGGGCGACGCCGACCTGGCGCGACGGACGCAAGCCCTCGCTGACGCTGAGTCGACCTGCTGCTCGTTCTTCACCTTCACCGTCACCCCGCTCAACGACCAAGACGTGGCGTGCGACGCATCGGTGCCGGCGGCGTACACCGAGGTGCTCGACGGCCTGGTCTCCCGGGCCGAGGCCGCGCTCGGCGGTGTTTCATGACTACCGATGGGGGCGCGCCAGCGGGCCTGCGTCGCGGGCAGGTGGCCGCTGCGGCAGACGTGAACATCGAGACGCTGCGGTACTACGAACGCCGGGGTCTGCTCGCCGAACCGAACCGGAGCCCCGGAGGGCACCGGCTCTACCCGTCCGAGGCAGTCACGGTGCTGCGCGTCATCAAGGCTGCTCAACGCCTCGGGTTCACGCTGGATGAGGTGGCTGACCTGCTCGAGCTTGGTCGCCATCGGCACGGCAAGCTGGTCGACGCCGGCCTCCAGCAACGGGCCCGCGAGAAGCTCGTCGAGGTCGAGGAGCGCATCGCCGACTTGGTCACCATTCGCGACAACCTGTCTGCCGCCATCGACGCCGGGTGTGACGACCTCGTGGCTTGCGCTTCGGAGGAGTGCTGTCCCATCCCGTTCACGGCCATCACCATCCACCCGGACAGTAGGGCCGCCAGCGTCGAGGAAGGCTCGTGATGAAGTTCAAGGACCGGCACATGGTCGGCGGAGCCGCCGCGGCGTGCGCAGTCTGCTGTGCGGCACCGGTCGTGGGGTTGTTGGGCGTGGCCGGGTTTGCTGCCACGGCTGTGACGTTGGCGTTCGCCGGCGTCGTGTTCGCGGTCGTGGTCGGTCTCGCGAGTGTCGTGGCGGTCGTGGTGCGCCGCGCACGCTCGCGCCCGGTCGCCTGCGCCACCACGGACAGCGTGGGTCCCGTCGAGCTGGAACTGGGCGCGGCGCGGGCCGCCGACATCGGTTGACTGCACGAGGTACGCGCCCACGGCATTGCGAGGACCGGCTGGAAGACTCGCCGCCATGGTCGTGAAGTCGCTGCTGCTGTTCGCCCTGGCCGCTTTGGCCGAGATCGGTGGCGCCTGGTTGGTCTGGCAAGGCGTGCGCGAGCACCGAGGCTGGCTGTGGGTCGGTGCCGGGGTCATCGCGTTGGGTCTGTACGGCTTCGTCGCCACGCTGCAGCCCGATGCGAACTTCGGCCGCATCCTGGCCGCGTACGGCGGCGTGTTCGTGGCCGGGTCCTTGGCCTGGGGCATGGTCTTGGACGGGTTCCGTCCGGACCGGTACGACGTCGCCGGTGCGCTGGTGTGCCTCGTCGGGGTGGCGGTCACCATGTACGCGCCGCGGACAGGCTGACCCTCCTCTCCGGCTGGGATCAGGCTGGCGACAGGAGCGCACTGTCGGTCCACATCTCGACGACGGTCCACGTCGAACCGCCCTCGTCAGGTGCCGCAACGATGATGAGACCGTCGTGCTGACCGCCAAGGCTGCGCCACTTGAGCAGAAGGGCTGCCTGCGTGCCGTACGAGCCTTCGTACCATCAGTGCCGCAGGGGTGGCGGCTGACCCGCAGGTGACGGTTGGGCTGGTGGCTCCGTCTTCGTGCGAAGCGGTCCGGCGCCGGGGGCGTCTTGGCTGTATGCGTCTGTGCGGCCGGTGGGGCCGTGTTCAGCCGGGGATGTTGCGGGGGTCGTTGCCATAGGTGTTGCGTTCGGCAATGGTGCCGTCCAGGTTGCTTATGAGGTGCTCGACCTGGCGTTCGCGGGCCTCCTCACGCCCGACACCGACGGCTTGCTCCTTGGTGTCGTACTCGCCTGGCAGTTCTTCGAGAGCTTCGACGCGGTTCTTCCACTTGCCGTCAGCGTGGTAGGTCTCGATGTCTCCGGTGGGCATTTCGTGTCCTCCTCGTGTGGCATAGCCGGACGGCCTTGGAGGTCGAGTACCCGCCAGCAGCGGCGGCGATGCACCAGGTGCGAGGCTCCATGTACTGAGGGACGTTGTGGTCCCAGGGTCGGCAAGACAAGACAGGCTGTCCAGCACTGTGAGCCCAGACGGGTAGAAGCAGGTCAGGTGGTGCAGCTCGTCTAGGAGTCGGCGACAGGCTCAGCTACCGCATCATCCGCGGGCCGCCCGTGCCGTGCATGCCGTTCCATCCGCTGTCGCGCGGGCCGTGGTTCATGCCACTCCACCCGCCGTCGCGCGGGCCGCCCATGCTGTGCATGCCTCTCCACCCGCTACCGCGCGGACTGTGCTGCCAGTCGTACCCGAACCAGTCTCGGAGCCACCGGCGCATCTGGAAGATCTCGTCGTGCTGCTCGCTGCGGATGGTTCGAGCCAGCGCCGCGACTTCGTCGTGCTCGGCCAGTCCCCGCGCCAGCAGCCGCTGCGACATCATCACCGCTGCCATGTGGTGCCGGGTCATGTCCTGCAAGAACACCCGGTCCAGTCTCTGACCGGACAGCCGGGTCAGGTCCCGCATCGTCGGCTCGTAGTTCACTTCGTCGGTCCGGTTCGGGTACCAGTCGGCCAGCCACTGCTGCATCTGGTCGATCTGGGCGGACTGTGAGGCGACGATGGCGGCACCGAACTCACGTATCCTCGCGCGCGGTGAGCGCCGCAGCTCTCGTGCCGCCGCGACCGCTTCCTCGTGGTGCGCGACCATCTCGGCCAGGTAGGCGTCCTCGCTGCTCACTCGTATCCCGTGCATGCCACCGGGCATCATCGGTCCAGGCCCGTGCCAACCCGGCTGCCAGTTTCGATGGGGCCGGTCGTCCCGGTCAGACATCATCATTGCGCCGCCGCGTCCGGACCATCGGTCATCGTTGTCCGCAACATTCACCGCGACTGCCGTGGTCGCACCGACCAACAGCACCGTCACGACGGCCACGAGCCACACCACAGGGCGTCTCATCTCAAACCTCCAAGGTTCGCTCCCTCCACCGTGCGCTAGGCGTGAAGCCATGACCAGAGGCGAACGTCCTGCGCCCAGCGCAGACTGGTCCACCAAGGGCGGGCGGCGGCTGGTGCCGACGCTGTGTGACGGTCGGCCGGGTCGGCTACCAGTCGAGCTCTTGGCAGCCCTTGTCGGCTGCTGCCTCGACCTGCAAGGTGGCGTGCTCGATGCCGTGGTCGGTGCGGAGCACCCGTCGCGCTTCGGTCAGGACGCCAGCTGCGGTGGTGGTGTCGCGGGCGACGAGGTGGGCGGTGGCGACGTGCATGCCGGAGGTGAGGGTCCACACGTGGAGGTCGTGGACGTCGTCGACGCCGTCGATGGCCTCGAGGTCGGCGGTCACGTCGTTCATCTCCATGCCGGCGGGGACGTGTTGGCCGAGGACTGCGAGGACTTCGCGGCCGAGCATGACCGCACGCACGGCAACGAAGGTGCCGATGGCCAGCGCCACCAGGGTGTCCCAGTAGGACTCGCCGGTGGCCGCGACGAGGAGGCCGGCGGCGATGACGCCGACCGAGCCGGCGGTGTCGGCGACGACCTCGAGGTAGGCGCCCTTGACGTTGAGACTCTCGGCGGCGCCGCCGCGCAGCAGGACCATCGCGATGACGTTGATCAGCAGGCCTACGGCGCCGACGACGAGCATCGGACCGGTCTCGACCGTGACCTCTTCCCCGATGCGACCGAACGCCTCGATGACGACGTACACCGCGACACCCAGCATCAGCAGGACCGCCAGGCCGGAGGCGAAGACCTCGGCGCGGTAGGAGCCGTAGGTCCGGCGTCCGGTGGTGTCACGTCGGGTGGCGATGCGGGTGGCGACGAGCGCGGCGCCCAGGGCGACGACGTCGGCTGCCATGTGGCCGGCATCCGAGAGCAGTGCAAGAGACCCGGACAGCAGGCCGTAGGTGAGCTCGACGACGAAGAACACGGCGATGAGGGCGAAGGAGACTGCGAGGCGCCAGCGGTGCCGCCCGCCCGCATGCCCTGCTGCGGGTCCGTGGCTGTGTCCGGCGCCCATCAGGCGACTCCCTCGGTGGTTGTGCGCCGGTCGGTCGAGCCGTCGGCAGAGTTGATGGCGGGGTGGTTGGTGGGTCTGGGTGTCGCGCGTCCGAGGCCGGGGATGAAGCGGCCGACGGTGGCCGCGTAGGCGGCGTAGGACTGGCCGTGGGTGCGCACGAGGTAGGGCTCTTCGACGACGCGGACCTGAAGCTGCAGTGCCACGAGGAGCAGGGCGAACCCGAGGAGCGCCACCAGGTTGGGGACCATGAGGGCGAGGCCGAGGCCGGTGGCGGCCATGGCGGTGAAGATGGGGTTGCGCACGAGGCCGAACGGGCCAGCGGTGACGAGGTCGGTGCGTTCGGTCTCGTCGACGCCGATACGCCAGCTCGTGCCCATCGCGAGCTGGGTGGCGAACGTGGCGAGGACGCCGGCGACCGCCACCCCGGCACCGACCACCTGCACGACCGCATCGCCCAGGGCTGCGACCGGCTCGAGCCCGAGCAGGGCGGTGACGGGGCCTAGGACGCCGGCTAGGAGCGCGGCGGTGAACAGGACGCCGGCCCACCACTCGGCAGAGCCGAACCGTCCTGAGATGCCTCGCCAGCCGGTGTCACCGGTACGGCGCCACTGCAGCCAGGTGCGTAGCCCGAACCCGACGCCGAGGTAGACCGCGTAGATGGCCAGCGCGGCGACCGCGACCGCGTCGTTGCCCAGCTCAGTCATCGTTCTCCTCCTGTTCGTCGTCGTCTTCAACGAGTTCGCCCTCCCAGGCCTCGCGTCCCTCATGGATGGCGAACGCGGCGATGACGAACCCGGCGAGGGGGTCGAGCCACGCCGCACCGGTCAGGGCGTACAGGCCGAGGCCGACGAGCGTGGAGATGCTCAGCAGCACGCAGATGCGGGTCTCCGCGGCGTCGGCCAGGATGAGCGGGTCTCCGCCGAGTTGTTCACCGACTCGTCCCTTGGCACGGGCAAGCAGCGGCATCACGACCACTGAGGCGACCAGCAAGACGATGCCGACGGTCGAGTTCTCCGGCGGTTCACCTTCGAGCAGAGACCGGGTGCCCTCGAGAACGACGTAGGCGGCCAGGACGAAGAACGTGACCGCGACGGCCTTGAGGGCGCGTCTCTCCTTGGCCTCGTCGGCTTCGCCGTGGCGGAGCCGGGCGGCGAGCCGGAGCCCGACCAGGACGGAGGCGGCGGACTCGATACCCGAGTCCAGCCCGAACCCGACCAGGGAGACGAGCCCGGCCATCAGACCGACGGTGATGGCGACCGCGCCCTCGATGACGTTGTAGGCGACGGTGAACTGAGCCAGCCGCAGCCCGCGGCGCGTGAGCCGTTCGGTCTCGGCGTCGGTCAGCGACGGAGAGCCAGGCAGGTTGTGCGCGGGTCGAGACATCACGGCCGCCTGCCGATCTCGAAAACCTCGGAAACCGGGGCGGTGGGCTCGTGGTTCTGGTCGACGGGTGTGCAGCAGCCGTCCGTGCACGTGCCGCCGCTGCAGCACCCGTCGCCGGCTTCCTCAGCTTCTGTGCCGATGCCGACGGGTCCGCACCCGCAGTTCTCCCCGCGCCACGCCTCCCGGCCCTCCTTGACGGCGACGGCGGCGATGACCAGGCCCGCGATGGGGTCAGCCCACGACCAGCCGAGCGTCGCGTTCAGCACGAGCCCCACCAGCAGCACCGCAGACAGGTACGTGCAGAGCAGCGTCTGCGTGGAGTCGGCGACCACCGCGTTCGAGCCGAGCGCCTTGCCGGTACGGCGTTGGGCCCAGGACAGGAACGGCATGATGACCAGCGACGCCGCGGCCAGCGCGATGCCGACCGTCGAGGTGTCCGGGTCGTGCCCGCCGAGAAGCGCGCGCACCGACTCGAAGGTGACGTAGGCGGCGAGCGCGAAGAACGACAGCGCCATCAACCGCAGCGCCTGCTGTTCACGGGACTCGGGGAGCCGGTGGCGGAACTGCCACAAGATGATGAGACCGCTGGACACTTCGACGACCGAGTCGAGGCCGAAACCCACGAGCGCGACTGACCCGGCGATGATGCCGGCGGAGATAGCGATGACCGCCTCGATGAGGTTGTAGGTCACCGACGCGCCGGCGAGCAGCTGGGCACGGCGACCGAGGCGCGCCTTGTCCTGAAGCGTCAGCGCGGCCGGGGCGTGCACGTGGGCGCTCATCGAGAGTCCTTGCGGAGGGTGTCGGTGCCGAAGTTGGGGCACAGCGTGACGGCGTCACCTGTCAGCCCGAGGAGCTGCTCGGCGGCGGCGAGCAGATCGAGCACGGCTTCCGGGTGGGTGAGAGAGAACAGCGACGCGCGGCCCTGGGGTCGGGAGTCGACCAGGCCGCAGTCCTTGAGGCAGGCGAGATGCTTGGACACCGTCGACTGGGCGAGCCCGAGGTGCGCCATCAGGTCGACGACGCGGTGCTCACCGAGGGCGAGGTGGCGGAGGATGATGAGCCGGTTCCGGTCGCTGAGGCCGTGGAAGAGGCAGGCGGCAGCGTCTAGCCCCGCGCGTTCGAGGGACGCAAGCGGTCCAGTAGCGGGAACATCGTTAGTTGTTGGCAGCATGATTCAGCGATGTTAGCGCATCACGGCGTGAGTGTCGTCCTCGGTTGGACGGGCAGTACGAACGCACTCCAGTCCCAAGGGAGTTCCTTGCCATGTTCGGGCCTGGTCGCCGATGCCACCCACTACACGTTCGTCGACTAGTCGAGAGGCAGTGCGACTTGTTCCTCCGGCAGTGTGACGGTCGCTCAGCTCAGCGTGTCGGTGACTGGGCTGGCATAGCCTGGCAGCGCCGTAGCAGCGCTCGCACCCGCAAGACTCCACATGTCGGGCGCGTGCTCGATGAGTCCAGTCGCTGGGTCGCGCTGCCGATCGGTGGTCGCTGCCCATGACCGCTGTTCTCGTGCCGCGAAGCAGTTCTCTGCACTTGTGCTCTTCGCCCAATCGCGGTACCGATGCCAGGCCGCCTAGAGGCGACGCGGTGCGACTGTCGCCAGGATCCAGGTGTCCACGGCATGTGTGTGATCGCGACGTGAGCAATGGTGGCAGATGCCAGGGCAGGAGCCTTTGCCTCGGAGCGTCGGGATACTGCTCATCCGGCAGATCGGGATCGTGAGGTCGCCCAACCGCGCTGCCGAACGATGCGCGAGGTATGTGCGGGCGTGTCGAGGGGACCGAGGCCGTCATCGGATCGGTCCAGAACTGCATCTGCCAGCAGCCGCTCCGCAGCTTCATCTTCGCCGCATGCGCTCCTGACCGCGACGAGATCAAGCCGGCTTGTCTCGTCGTACGGACAGGCGAGGTTGCCAGTCTCGGCGGCGAATCGGGCGAGGTCGAGGTCGCCAACGCTTAGCGCCTGGGTGGTCACGATGTGTGCCGTGTCAACGATGGCGCACGACATGATGTGGTCGAGGCGCTCGCCCTCGAAGAGCCACGACCATCCGGTGGGCCTCAGATCGGAGAAGGTTTCACCGCTCACGAGGGTCAGCGCCGTCTGGAGATCATCGATGCCGGCCGCGCCGCGACTCTGTCCGCGGGCTCGTAGTCGGCGGAAGAGATCGAGATCCGTAGCCACACCGCTGAGGACGTACCGGGCTCCTTCGCCTTTGACGTGCGTCTGACGAGCATTTGGGAGGTGGGGTTTGCCGGTCCGTTTGTCCGTACCGAGCCAACCTCGGAGGATGCCGAGATCCTTCCGAGCACGCTCGGGCTGGATGCCGAACGCTGTGCCGATCTCATCGGCCGTGGCTCCATTAGGGCGGAGCGCGAGGAAACTGAGCAGTTCGATGTAGAACGGTCGGCGGTGCGCCATTCTGCGCGCGTCACCCAAGGTCCGAGCGGACACCGGGCCCAGGAGCGTGAGTTTCGGCCCCATCAAGTGCGGTGACTGCCAACGGGCGACCTCCTCATCGAGGTCAGGATCTGACTCCGACACCTGCTCCTGGGTGGACTCGGAAACGACGGGCGCCAGGAGGTCTACGTCTTCACGAGTCGTGGCGGCGACCTCCGCGTACTCCGTGGCCGACAAGGGAAGCAGGGATCGGTCACCAGCAGGGCCTTGGGGTCTTGGCTCGGTGAGCGCTGGAGCGAGCCCCCCTCCCACGGTGGTGGCCCCGTCTGGCTGGAGCGGCGGGATTGTCTCCTCGGGGATATCGCGAGTCAGGTCGATCAAGGTCGAGCAGGCCACGGCATCCTCTGCGGTGAGGCCGGCTGCTGTCAGGGTGAGGCCGAGTTCGGTGCCGGTGAGGCGTCCCTCCGCGTCGAGTGACAGCTGCGAACTTGAGTCCACCGGATCGAGTGAGATGGTGACGATGGCAGCGCCGGCCCGCCCGGGATATGAGGCGACGACCTTGCGGAGGGCGTCGTGCTGGGCGTCCCCAGACGAGGCGATCACGACCCGGAACTGGTCGGGCTCCAGTGCGGGGTCTTCGGCTTCGAGGCCGCTAGCTAGTTCATCGAGGAAACCGTCGTCGGTCTCTGGGTGGTGATGGTGTCGCGAGGGATCCATGTCGGCGAGCTCGCCTGCGATGCCGATCGTGTCGACCTCGACCAAGGTCGACCAAGGGCTGAGCGAGAGCTCGGCGGTCAGGTGGCGGCCCAAAGCGGCAGCGCGCTCGGGATCACCGGTGATGGCGACGGTTCGGACCTCTTCCAAGTTCACCAGGACGAGCGAGCCGGCGTCGTCCATGCCGATGCTGACGAGCAGCGGGTAGGGCGCGACGTCGCCACTGGACTCCTGAATGTCTGCGGACAGGTCGAGTGACCACGCCGCCTGCTCTCCCGCCCAAGGCGCGGGGAGGTAGGCCGCTTCGGTCAGGTGCAAGGTGATCTTATCGGCGCTGAGCTCGACTGTGCTGAGACGAGGGACGTCAGAGCTGATCGTCGCCAACTGGCGCAGTGCCCGATCGAGAACGTCGACTCGCGGTGCCGACACCGTGCCGGTCAGGTGCGCCGTCTTGTCCACGTCGAGAAGCTCAGCTGGCGGCGGGACGAGCACGTGGCCGGGAGTGCGATAGCGGCGCTGTGTACGACGCTGTTGCCGCAGGACCAGCAGCATCGAACCGGCCAGCACAGCCCCTGCCCCGGTCAGGCCGACCAGTGCCCACCCAGGCGTGGCGGAGCCGCTCGTTTCATCAACACCCGCGCGAGCGGTATCGGGGCTCGAATCTTGCGATGACGGATCAGGGACCACTCTGGGGGTGGGGAGGCGCCCCGGCTCGGCATCTCGCTCGATCTGCTCGGACTCGGAAGTGTTCGTCCGAACCTGGCTTGGCAAGGTCAACTTCCAGCCGGGCAGGATGAGGTTCGGGTCCCCGAGCTGTCGCCCGTCGGGCTGCACGGTGTCCTGTGAAGCCACGAAGATTTCCGGGTACGCCGACGCTTCGCCGAGCTCTCGCTCGGCGATCTCCGAGAGCGTGTCGCCGGGCTGGACGACGTACGCCTCGCCGTTCGCCCTTTCATCCGGGATGCGCAGGATGAGGCCGGGCGTGATGAAGTCTGGCTGTCCGTTGAGGACATCGCGGTTGAGCGCGACGATCCCGCCATACCTTGTGCCGTCGCCCAGGTGCTCTTCGGCGATCCGCCACAGGCTGTCGCCGCGCTTGACGGTGTAGAACTGCGTCGGAGTCGGGTCGGGGGACTGCTGCGGCACGGAGACAGCAGGGGCAGGGGAAGCAGCTGGGGGAGCGACCATTGAGGGGACAGGCGGCGCAACCCCTGCGGCAGGGGGCGTACCTAACAACGAAGGCGTGAGCGGCGCACTCACGAAGAGCAATGCCGCCACCGCTATGAGCCGCCCGGCCGCGAGCTGAGGGACGGCCAGTCCGGGAAGTCGCAGGGGCGGGCCCCCGCGGAGGCGCCCCACGGCTTCCGCGCCCAACGACACCACCATCACGGCCCAGGCGATCCAGGCGACTCCACTGATGAGGACCAGAGCCAAGGTGCCGTCGTCGGGGGCGGTGAGCTGAGACCAACCGAAGTCGGAGGGACGCGGGACAGCATCGATGGCGATCAGTGTCGATGGCATCCCAATGACGAGAAGAAGGATCGCCAGGCATCCCGCGAGTCCGATCAGGCGGGTCTTGAGTGCCGTCATTGTTCTGTCCCTCCCAGGCTGCGGACGAGTCGCGCTGATGCCGAACCCGTCACGGGCAGGTTGTTGATGCCGATGAGACCGAGGAACCGGGTGCTGTAGGAGTCGTTGACCTCGACGGTGAGTTCCGTGCTTCCTGAGACGGCGACCGTTCCGTCGACGTGGGCAGCGGTCAGGTACGCCCGAGCTGCTTGAGAAGCGGCGACGGCGTCGACGTGGACGTACGCGCCGTTGATGGCGGGCGCGGCCTGTACTTGTTCCCCGCCGGCCCGTGCGGCCTGGGCGGCGAGGTCGTGGGCGCGTTGCTGGGCGTGCACCTGTCCGCCGAGGTCTACGGCGAGGCCCACAAGGAGCATCATTGCCACGCTGGTCAGTGCCAGCCAGATCGTGATCGCTCCGCCTTCGCCGTTCCGCGTCATGGCGTGCGCTCCCGCCACGAATCAAGCGGGCTGCTCATGGAGGAGCGGAGCAGGCGACTCCCGGGCAGTCCCGGGATGCTCAGGTCCGACAGCTCGAGACGGCACGCGACGGTAACCTCGACGGATCCCTCACGTCCGAGAGGGAGCGCGAAGGCTTCGCTGTCGACGCTCACGTCGATGCTGCGGCAGTCAAGGTGCTGGTTGTCGAGGCTGGTCTGGGCCGCCGTTCGTGCCGCTTCGTCGGCGGCAGTTCCAGTACGAGCAAGTGAGGCAGAGCGCGCGGCGTCTGCCGCAGCGGATTCGAGCGCCTGGTGGGCGGTTGCCGTACGTCCCCCCAAGACGATCAAGACGACGAACAAGGCAAAGGCAGGCAGCCCCACCACGGCCTCCACAGCCGCCGACCCTCGTTCGCTCCGCCGCTTCATGACAGGCGTTCCACCGGCATGCTCGCCGCCTGCCGGATCTCGGGTCGCCACCCTGGGATCACGCTGAGTGCGTATCCGCGAACGATGACGGTTGCTCGAGTAGGCGTGCGATCGGCGGTGACAGTGGGCGAGGTCAGTACCTCGTCACCACCTGCCACGGCGACGAAGTCCTGCGCGGCCGAGATCCCTAGTCCTTCGTGGCCGTTCTCGGCCGCAACGACCCGGGCACCCTCCTGAGCGGCGGCGATCGCCACCGTCTGGGCGTGGTGATAGAGCGCGGCCTGCATCCCCAGGAAGAGGACCGCCATCAAGGCAGGCAGCAGAATCACCAGCTCGATGCTCACCGAGCCACGTTCGCTGCGCCTACTGGATGTTGCCGGCCTGCGTGGTGACATATGTCCGGATGGCCACGACGACGATCCCCGCGATCGCGATGAAGGCGACCGCCCAGATCACGTGCTCGATCGTGACCGAACCGCCCTCGCGGCGTCGGTCGTGTCGCAGGTCCAGGACCAGTTGCGCTGCGACCAGCAGCGTCACGATGCATCTCATCGGTTCTTTCCTCTCGTTGTTGCTGTCAGGTGTTCCCGAACATGCGAAGCAGTGAGGGCGCGATCAGCAGCGCCATGAAGACCACACCGAGCAGTGAGCCCGGGATCGACATCCGCTCGCCGACCGCGTTGGCCTCGGCGAGCTCGTCGTTGAGCATCGCGGTGCGCATGGCTCCGGATCGGGCGCGGAGGGTGGCGTACACGCTGGCGCCTTCCTCTCCGGAGAGGCGCATGATGTCGGCGAAGTCGTCCAACTGGGGGAGACCGAGCTCCTCGGCGAGAGAGTGGAGCGCATCCCACGGAGGCAGCCCGGACCACCGCGACCGG
Source organism: Nocardioides seonyuensis (assembly GCF_004683965.1). NCBI lineage: Bacteria > Bacillati > Actinomycetota > Actinomycetes > Propionibacteriales > Nocardioidaceae > Nocardioides > Nocardioides seonyuensis. The sequence goes on along the minus strand of NZ_CP038436.1, from coordinate 3,886,056 downwards.
CTGAGCTCTTCGGCGAGCCTGGTGAAGACCCATGAATCGCCGATCTCCGCGGATGCCTCCATCGCCTGCCGTGCGCCCGACCCGCTGTTGCGCTCGAGCGCCACCAGCTCGATGTATGCACCCAGCGCTCGTTGGAACTCGATTCGTGCTCGCCTGGCGTCGTCGATCGCGTTGTAGTTCGGCAGGAAGAACATCACCGCAGCCAGCCCGAGCGTCGCGACGAAGGGGACGCTGATCGGCAGGCCCAGCCCGATCAACTCGAAGAAGAGTCCGAGCATCGGTGCCAACACCAGTCCAGCTGCGGCGTAGGCCAGCTTCTCCCCGTAGAATCGCGCCAGCGGGATCCGCAACAGTGCCAGCTCGCGGTGCGGCGTTCGCACCCACAAGCCGGGAGGAAGGGTGCGCATCGCCCAGACACCGACCCGTTCCTGCGCCGTGGTTGGAGCGGCGCGCGCTGGTCCGGTGGTCGGACGGGCTGGGGCCAACCGGTCCAGTGCGTCAGCGAGATCCGGGTGTGCAGGGACCAGGCGTACGACGAGCAGGGCGACGCCGAGGCCGATCAAACCGCCGGCCACGAGTGCGAGTTGAAGGCCGGTGATCATGCGGCTGCCCTGCGTGCGTCGAGGAATCGGGGGAGCGGCTTGCCGAGGGCCATCCGGCGCATCCAGACGAGCGTGGCGACGTACGCACCCAGCAGCAGCACCAGGACCACCTGGCCGACCGGAGTGCCGTACGGCTGCACGTAGTCACCTGAGACTGCGAGAGCGACTAGCGCGGACGCGCTGATCAACGTCACCCAACGTGCCGTGGCGCGTGGCTTGGCCCGGTCGGCTTCGACCTGGCGACGCGATCGCACGTCGGCGGACACCGAACCCGCCAGCCCCTCCAACACGCTCGCCAGCCCCGCGCCCCGGCGTCGGGCGCCCAGGATCAGGTTCGCCGCTATCAGGTCGCCGGTGGAGTCATCGAGCTCGTCCGCGAACGCCCGCAAGGCGTCCTCGGTCACCCAACGTGCGCGGAGCCGGGAGACCAACCGGTTCACCTCGCCCGCGATCGGTGCCGGTGTGGACCTCAGCGTCGCGACGAGGGCCTGCTCCAGACCGACGCCGACCGTGAGGACACCGGCGAGTGATCGGGTCCATTCCTCCATCGCCTCGAGCCGCACGATCCGGGCGGCCGCATCGGGAACTGTCAGCAGCATGGGCAGGCCGACCGCTGCCAGCGGACCGAGAAGCAGGGCCAGCACCCAGCCGGTTACCAACCAGCCAACCACGCCGACCACCGAGCCGACGCCGACCAGGAGTCTCGTCCGCCGCGAGATCCCGCGGCGGATGCGCCGTGGTGCCTTCGGTCCCACTGGAACGGGTCGGAGCCCGATCACGAGCGCGATCGATCCGGTGACGATCAGCGCGCCGGCCAGCGCGGGCACCATGACGATCACGGCCGCATCCCCTGACCGGTGAGATAGGCCGAGAGGTCGAAGCCGTGCTCGACCAGTGACTGGTAGGTATCGGGTAGGACCCCGGGGACGGCAACTCCGTCCGGGCCGGCGGCGAAGACATGTGTGGTGGCGTAGCCGGTCTCCCTCTCGCCGGGGTCGATAGCCACGATCTCGGCGACTCGTCTCGTGCGGGATGCGACGCCGGCGCGGGTCGTCGTACGCAGGTCCAGGTGGACGATCAAGTCGAGGGTGGCGGCGAGCTTGCCGGTCGCCAGCGTCTGGGTGATGTGTTGACCGGCCTCCATCGCGCACGTGACGAGCTTGCGGACCGCGGCGACGGCGTCGGATGCGTGGGTTGTCGAGATGGAGCCGGTCCCGGACTCCATCGCCTTGATCATCGCCCAGATCTCGCGCCCCCGGACCTCCCCGACGATCTGGCGGGAGAGGTTGAAGCGGAACGAGTCCGTCAGCGCCTCGTCGAGGGTGAACTCGCCCGCCTGACATCCGTCCAGACCACGCTCGCCCGATCCAGGGCGCGACTCCCACGCGTGGACCATGTCGTGGCTCTTCAACTCGTGGAGGTGCAGCTCGTACTCGGTCTCGAAGGTGCCGAGCATCTCCTGCGAATCGATCTCTCCACACAGCGCGCGCACCAACGTGGTCTTGCCCGCGCCCTGGCACCCAGAGACCACGATCGACTTCCGAGCGCGTACGGCGGCCCGCAGGAACGACGCGGCCACCGGGGTGAGCATGTCCCGCGCCACGAGGTCATCGAGTGTCACCTGCATCAGCCGGTGACGTCGGATCACCACGGATGGCCGAGGCGTCACCCATGCGGCGGCTGCCAACCGGGCACCGCCATCGAGGCGCATGTGGAGACGGGGTTGAGCCTCGGAGAAGGCACGCGCGTTGACCTCGCTGCGAGAGGCGAGGAACACGAGGAAGTCGATCAGCTCCTCGTCGGACCCGGCGACCGGTGGGCCCGGGAGGATCGTCCCGTCGATGAGCTCGAGCCGGACCTTGTCGTACCCACTGATCATGATGTTCTCGACCCGGTCGTCATCGACGAGGGGTTGCAAGCGACCCAACCGGAACAGGGAGTCGAAGACTGCACGCGCGAGCGCCTGTTGCTCGGCCAACGTCCAGGCAGCGGATCCGGCGTTGACCGCCTCGGCCATCGCGGACTCGATCAGGTCCAGCACGATCGCGCGGCCGTACTCCTGCTGGGCTCCCTTGTCGAGGCGTCCTCGCTCGGCAGCAACCGCCTGGCTCAAGCGCTCCGAAGCCTGTGACCGGAGGGCCGCGACGAGGCCCCAGTCCAGCTCGTTGTCCGAGTGATCGAAGTCGAGGTCCGAGATCTCGCCAAGTCCTGACGTGTCGACCGGCAGGGGATCGGCTGCTTGGGCGAAGAAGGGCAGCGATGTCAGGTCGTCGATTCGAGCTTCCGCGGTCACGCCGGTGCCTCCGTCAGCAACTCGAACCGACTACGAGCGATCGTCGCCTGGATCGACGCAGCAGCGGCTCGCATCGACCGCACGAACGGGCCGGACTCGAAGTTGCGTGGGGGAGTGGCGCCGCGATGGAACACGGCCGCGCCGTCGGCAGCGTCGGCCACCGTGGCGCACACCGGCAGGTCCAGCACCTTGCCGACCTCGCGGGATCCGTAGGGCTCGCCCTCACCGATCAGGAGCACTCCGGCCTGTCGCCAACTGCGCTCACGACGTACGGCGCCCGCCCAAGTGCGCGCTGCCGCGAGCGCGGGCAAGGTCGAGCGCGTCACCAGCAGGGAGAGATCGGCTCCCGCGAGCAGCGGTTCCGGGCATCCGACGAGACCAAGGCGGCCGGCATCGACGATCACGTCCTGTCCCTGTGCATCCAGCTCGGCAAGCGCTTCACCCAACGGCTCCCAGACGCGGGTGAGAGCAGTCGCCTGGGCGGGTGATCGCGTTCCGGCGACGAAGAAGGAGTGCCCATCGTTGAGCGGTCGTACGACGTCGCGCAGCGCGTCGGCAGGAGACGCGGGGGAGAGCGCCAGCTCAATCAACCCGACGTCGTACTCCCGGGTGCCCCGGAAGTAGCCAGCCAGCACACCGGATCCGCCGGTTGGATCTGCCTCGATCAGCAGCACCGGACGCGGCCAGGTCAGCGCCAGTCCGACGGCCGTCGTGGTGACGCCGGGAGATCCCGACGCGGAGGTGAGCGCCATGACGGCCATCAGCGCTCTCCCGAGTCCAGGACGAGGGCGACGTTGCCAGTCGCGACTCGAGCGGCCAGCACCCCAGCCTCGGCTCGAGGAACCAGTAGGTCGACGACGAGCGCGCCGGTCATCTTGTCCGTCCTGGCGCCCACCACCTCGGCCTCGTTGAAGGGCGGTGACCCAGTGGGCGCATCCGCCCCTTCGCCGGGGGTCAGCACGACCCGGACCCGGTCGCCATTCCTCAGCGTCAGGCCGGGCGCCTGCGCGGCGGTCAACGCGACACCGACGACGGACATTCCATCCGGGGGCAGCGGTTCGGCTTGGGTGGCGGCTTCAGTCAGCAGGCTCCCGGCCGCGATGTCCAGCGCCGCACGCTGCCCGAGGATGTCGTCGTACGCCGACGCAGGCAGCGGCTGCAATGCGGGATCCGCGTTGATCCGCACCCGAGCGATGTCGTCGCTGGTGATCACCGCTCCGCGAGCAATCGTGTCGCGAGCTGCCAGCACTTCCTGGGTGTTCGTGGTGGCCGACCACGCCCACCCGGCAAGGACCGCGCCCAGGGCCACCAGCGCGACAGCAGCGGCGATCAGGGCGGGTCGGCGTCGCAGCTTCGGAGGCGGCGCGACGGGAGGGCCGGCGGGCGCCGGCTCAGGGCCGGTCATCCTGTCGTCTCGCGTGATGGTGTGCGTCATCCTGTCGCCTCTCACGTCTCATCGCCCGCTACTGCACGAGCACCTGCGCTTCTCCGACCGCGATCCGGGCCATACGGGTGAGCCCGTTCAGCCGGATGGTCCCGGTCTGTCCAGCCCCCGACCAGGTGACCACCCACGACGACGTCGCCGTGACCGTGAACTTGTCGCCTTCCTGACCGGCGCTGGACTGTTGATAGGTGTGCCCGCAGTCCGGGGACGCCTGCATGCCGAACTCCGGCCGGTATCGAGTGCCCGGGGTCGAGCACACGACCTCCGTGCCGTCGCCCATCGACCAGGTCACCTTGAGCAGGCTGGCGGTCGCCGTCACCGTGATGCCGCCCGCGCTCGCAGTCGCGGTCACGGGTCCCACCGTTTCGGCGTCCGGCTCCTTGGCCCACATCCAGACCGGCATCCCGACGATCCCGATGCTGTCCTCGTCTGCCTTGGGTGCGATCCCGATGCGGACAGCCTTCAAGTCCATCGACGCGATGGCCTGCTCGGCGACGACTCGTGGAGTTGGGCCTTGGCCTGCCTGGTCGGGCGGGTTGGCCAACCACAGCGGCACGATGATCCCGGTCTGCGGCTGATAGCAGAGGTAGACCGCGCCGTCTCCAGGCTCGTGACCTTGCCACGCAGCGTCGCCCGCCTCAGGCTGCGGATCCATCAGCCGGATGTAGCAGTTCATGGTGTTGGACCAGTAGCCGCTCTCCGAGTCGCAGGGGACGGGCCCGGCCGGTGGCTGCGAGATCCCCTGCTTGGCGGGATCCCAGTAACAGGCATGACCGGAACCGGTGTCCTTCGGTCCCTCCTCGCCTGGCTCACCGGGAGTTCCTGGAGTGCCCGGGACGTCGACCCACACAAGACAAGCGCCTGTGGATGCGTCTACTTGTCCGCACTCAGTGTCCGCATGGACGGGTGCCGCGCAGAGGATTGTGAACAGGACCGTGAGGACGGTCACGCGGCCGAGCACGGCGCCTTCTCCAGGTCTCGTCCGGACGCGATCCGCCAGCCTCCGGACGGGTCTTCTTTCCAGTGGTGATTGGTGACCTGATAGCGGGTCCAGCCGCGGTCTGCCCGCTCGGGGCTCACAATCGACTCTCCCTTGGCATCCACGACATCGACGTCGGAGACGTCCCAGCAGATGTCCATCTGAGCCGTCGGAACCTGACCGTCGAGATTGACTGACTGGACCACGGCTTCCACCACGCGCACTTCGCCCGTCTGGCGATTCGCGGCCGCACGCTGTCTGCGGGTGAATACTTCCTGAGCCGCGAGTTGCTCACCGATGGCCACCCGCTTCAGTTGCTTGAGTGGTCGATCCGAATTCTGACGGAGCCGATCGAGCGTGGCGAAGTAGTCGGCCGCGAGCTCGGCGACTGCCTGCTCTGCGATGGCCGTATCGCTCGGTGGATCACTCGTGGACGAACTCAGCGACGGTGACGAGCTCGAGGGAGTCTCGGTGGGAGTCGTCGTACTCGCTGGGTCCTCGCTGCAGCCGGCGAGCGCGCTCACGAGGAGCGCTGCGACAGCCAGCGCCAAGGTCCTCCGTGTGTTCGTCATGCCCGAGACCCGTTCCGGACTGAGCCACCGAGACTCAGCCACCGTCCGCCCTCTATTACGACACCACTCCGACACATCCGCAATGCCCTTCTCTAGACCACTCCGCACACTTCGTCACTCGACTTCACTCACCTCAGGTACGAAACCCCTGCCACGGCCGCCCTGCCCAGCCGTCTCCTGCACCATCCGTCCTCGTCATCACACGCATTGCAGATCGAGGACCGCTCTGTGGATAACCCGGCACACCTGAGGCGTGTGGAACGGAAGCGGTCGTGACTGTCTCGCTGCGTCGCATGTCAGCGGGCAACGGCTACCGGTATCTGCTGCGAAGCGTTGTGGTCGGTGACGGCAACCGCGCCCTGTCGACTCCGCTCACCCGCTACTACACCGAGGCCGGCACCCCACCGGGGCGCTGGATGGGGTCAGGCGTACGACGTCTCGGCAGCGGTCAGCTGGCTCCTGGCATGGAGGTGGCCGAGGCGCAGCTCGCCCTGCTGATCGGCATGGGCAGGGATCCGCTGACGGGGGAGCAGTTAGGCCGCGCCTACGCGAGGTACCGGCCTGTTGCCGAGCGCATCCAGGAGCGTGTCGACGCGCTCGATCCCGAGATGACCCTGGCGGACTGCGCCGCCGAGACCAGCCGGATCGAAGCCGAGGAGACTGCCGCTGGTGCCCGAAATGCGGTCGCGGGGTTCGACCTGACCTTCAGCGTCCCGAAGTCGGTCTCGGTGTTGTGGGGGCTGGCTGATGCCCCGACACAGGAGCGAATCGTCGAAGCGCATCATGCTGCCGTGGCGGACATACTCGAGTTCTTCGAGCGGGAGGTGGCTGCCACCCGAGCGGGCGTTTCGGGGGGTGACGGGGCTGTCGCCCAGGTTGAGGTTGCCGGGGTGGCTGCGGTGGCGTACGACCACTACGACTCCCGGGCCGGTGATCCGCAGCTCCACACGCATCTGGTCGTCTCCAACAAAGTCCAGGCATGGCTCGATGGCCGTTGGCGCAGCCTGGATGGTCGCCCCGTCTTCGCGTCTGTGACGGCGCTGTCGGCTCACTACAACGCGCTTCTCGCCGACAGGTTGTCGCGTGAGCTCGGCGTGGAGTGGGAGCTGCGCGAGCGCGGGTCCGACCGCAACGCGCAGTGGGAGATCGCCGGCATTGGTGAGGATCTCGTCCGGGAGTTCTCGTCACGCAGTCGAGAGATCGACCTCGAGAAGGATCGACTCATCGACGAGTACGTCGCTGCGCACGGCCGTATGCCCTCGGAGAAGAAGATCGTCGAACTGCGGGCTACCGCCACCCTCGCGACACGACCGCCGAAAGAGATCCGGTCGCTGGCCGAACTCACGGCGGAGTGGCGTCAGCGTGCAAGCGACCGACTGGGGTGTGATGCCACGGCCATGGCGACGGGTTTGCTGGGAGAGCTGTCCGCCGAACCGCTGGTCGCCGACGAAGTGCCACTCCCGGCCATACATGCCCTCGGCGCGGACGTGGTCGCGAAGGTCAGTCTCAAGCGTTCGACCTGGACCCACTGGAACGTGATGGCCGAGGCATCGAAGCAGACGATGGACCTGCGCTTCGCGAGTACGACGGATCGCGAGGCCGTGGTCGCGATGATCGTCGACGCCGCCCAGCAGCAGTCGATCGCCCTCACCCCGCCCGAACTCGCGCCAAGCCCCGCTGCCTTCCGCAGGCCGGATGGCACCAGCGTCTTCCGGCCACGACACTCGGTGAAGTACTCCTCGGTCGGCGTGCTTGATGCGGAGACGCGGCTGCTCGATCGGTCCGAGGTATTGGGCGCGCCTACTGTGGGACGCGCAATCGTGGATCGCGTTGCCAAACACGAGACCCTTAGTGTCGAGCAAGTCGCTGCCCTCGAAGCGATCGCCGCCTCGGGCCGGCAACTGGATCTGCTGGTCGGACCTGCGGGGGCCGGCAAGACCACTGCGATGCGAGCACTGCGCCACGCCTGGCTGGCTCAACACGGGCAAGGGAGCGTGGTCGGGCTGGCGCCTTCCGCCGCGGCTGCCCAGGCGTTGGCGGGCGACCTGGGAATCGCCTGCGACAACACGGCTAAGTGGCTTCATGAGTTCGACCGCGGAGCCGCGGCATTCCGCTCCGGCCAGCTCGTGATCGTCGATGAGGCCACATTGGCTGGCACCACGACGCTGGATCAGATCAGCGCGATCGCATCGGCAGCTGGAGCCAAGGTCCTGTTGGTCGGAGATCCGAATCAGCTGCAGTCGGTCGATGCCGGCGGAGCGTTCGGTCTGCTTGTCGACCGCCGTTCCGACGCCGCGCAACTCACCTTGATCCACCGCTTCCGGCACGACTGGGAGAAGGCAGCCACCCTGGACCTACGCAGCGGCAACGCCGAGGTCATCTCCACCTACGCCCGCCATGACCGGCTTCGAGAGGGCGACACCGACCGCATGATCGACTCCGCTTACGAGTCCTGGCGCCTCGACACCCAAGCTGGCTTGGCCAGCGTGCTGTTGACCGAGTCGGCCCACGCTGTACGTGCCCTCAACGAACGGGCTCGAGCCGAACGCCTGGTCCACGACGGTGCGGACGAAGGCTGTGAGATTCATTTGGCCGACGGCGTGCGCGCCTCGGTGGGCGATGTCGTGATCACTCGCCGTAACGACCGAACCCTGCGTGCGATGTCGTCGGGGTGGGTCAAGAACGGTGACCGGTGGCGCATCACCGACATCCGCAAGGACGGCTCCGTGGTACTGCGTCGCGTCGACCCAGGGTGCCAGGGGAGTGCCGTACTCCCGGCCGACTATGTGGCACAACACCTCGACCTCGGGTACGCCGTCACCGCCCACCGCGCCCAGGGCATGACCGTCGACACGTCGCATGTGGTCGTTACACCGTCGACGACGCGCGAGAATCTCTATGTCTCAATGACGCGCGGTCGCGATTCGAACATTGCCTACGTCGCCCTCGACCAACCAGACGACAGCCACACCCCTCCCAAGACCGAGGACATCAGCGCCAGGACCGTCCTGTACGGCGTGCTCCAGCACAGCGGTGCCAGCCTATCGGCACACAAGACGATCGAGGCCCAGCATGAGGAGTACGCATCCATCGCCCAGCTTGCCGCGGAGCTCGAGATGATCGCGGCCGCGGCGCAACACGATCGCTTCGCCGACCTTCTGCGCCGCTCAGGGCTGACTGATGAGCAGCACACCGCCGTTATTGAGTCGACGGCATTCGGCCCGCTGTCGGCGACCCTGCGGCGCGCGGAGGCACACCACCACGACCTCGAACGGCTGATGCCGCGCATTGTGAGTCAGCACCGCCTTGATGACGCCGATGATCTGGCTGCTGTGCTTCGGCATCGCTTGGAGAAGGTTGCTGCCTTGGGGCCACGGGGGAATCGCGCGCGACCCCGGCTCATTGCCGGATTGATCCCAGAGCCGCTCGGACCAATGGCTCCTGAGGATCGGCAAGCGATTGCTGATCGCGCCACGCTCATCGAATCGAGGGCACGCGTTCTCGCAGAGGAAGCGCTGGGCTCGGGCGCAGTGTGGGTTAACGGTCTCGGGAGCACGCCGCGTGAGATCGATGTGCGGGAGCCATGGCTCATGGAAGTCGTCACCGTGGCCGCCTATCGAGACCGTTATCGGATCGTCTCCGACCAGCCGGTCGGTCGGGGAGTGGACGACGATGCCCAGAAGAGCGACCGCGAGCGTGCGTTGCTCGCCCTACGCCGAGCGCGCGCTGCCGTAGCGCAACGCCCGGTGCGACCTTCGGCCGACCTCAGCTCTCCAGCCGTTGCCGGTCCATAGAGCGCCGTTACCCGGCTTCTCCACAGGACCGGGCGCGACATGCCGTCCCGCGTCGTGGGCAGGCGTACGCAGGGAGCCCCATTCCCGCACCGCGGAGGAGATCATGCTTCTTCTGGTCATGCTGCCCGTTGTGTTCGTCGTGGCGCGCGTGTACGACTACCTCCAGTTGAACGCACCCGCCAACGTCTCGATTCCACGTGTGCGTGCGGCGGCTCCGCGCTGGCGAACAGCGGCCGGGCTGACTCTTCTGGCTGCGACCCTTCTCATGGCGATGCACGTAGTCGCGGAGGCAGTCGTGCACGGCGCGCCCGGCTGGATGAACCTGATCGTTCCCATACTCGCGTGGGACTCCATCAGACTCGGACTCTTGGCATGCATCACCGCGGTTCGTCGGGTCGTGCACGTCGTGAGCGCGCGTACGACGACGTTAGGCAACCAGGTGGGGCGACTTGTTCGGTGATTCCACCCTTCAACGCGCGAGCATCCGGTCGGGGAGGGGGAAGGAGACCGGGACGTGGCCCGCAGATGGCGGGCAGGGAACCCCCGGTCCGTCATCTGTCCCGCCATCCTGTGAGCACCCTCGCGGTTCGCCTACTGCGCGCCGAGCCACCTCGTCATGACCGGCAGCCGGCGCACCACCAGCTGGTCGAACACCAGGACGGCGAGCAGCGTCACCCCGAAGAACGGCAGCAGCACGCCGAGCACCACCAGCCCGGCCAGAAGCCATGGCGACCCCGCAACCGGCATCCGTCCGCGGGGCGCATCAAGGCCAGCGCCGCGGCGGCGCCGCCACCACATCAGCGGGCCGGTCACGCACGAGGCGATGATGACTCCGCACATGAGCGCGGAGGCCCAGAACGTCACCAGGCCGAGGGAGCGGCCTTCGTGCAGGCCGATGCCTTGGGCGACCACCTTGGCGAGCAGCGGGTAGTCGTCGTAGCCGTAGGTCGACACGACCTCGCCGCCGAACCGATCCACGTGGACGGTCTGCTCGTCTGAGGGTGCGTCGAAGGCATAGCCGATGGCGGAGAAGACGCCGTCGTCACCGTCGGGCAGCGCGACCGTCATCGGGTGCCGCAGTCCTTCACCGGCCGCGACCTCGATGGCGGTGTCGACGTTCGCGACGGCGCCCTCGTGGCCTTCGTCGTCCGACTGGGGAACCTCCGTCTTCCCGGACCCCCAGGGCACCGCGTGGCTGTGCGGCAGGGACTCATCGAGGGTGGAGGCGGGGTTGGACTCGGCGCCGTGGTCGAGGCTCCACATGGAGGTGCCTTGGTTGGTGGCGAGCTCCTGGACCTGGGCTCCCCAGAACCCGGTCCACGGTAGCCCGGAGACCAGCAGAGTCACCAACCCGACGCCGGCCACGGCCCCGATGCGGGCGTGCCACGACCTCAGGGTTTTCGGTTTGCGCGAACGGGCACGGCGTCCGCGCCAGAACAGGTAGTAGCCGAGCAGAGCGGTGACGAGGGCCCAGCAGGCGCCGAGCTCCATGAGCCGGTCACCCCACACCCCCGACATCAAGTCGGCGTGGAGACGGACGGCGTATCCGCTCAGGGTGGTGTCGGGGTTCAGCGACCCGAGAACGTCGGCGCCCCACGGGTTGACGAAGATCTCGCGGGGTGACCCGTCGGGCATCTCGGCGGTGATGACGGTGGCGCGCTCCTCCGTCCGAGGCTCCGCCAGCGCCAGGAGGGTGGCGTCGGGATAGGCCCGCTCGGCGGCGTCGAGCTGGGCGCTGTAGGGCTGGGTGAAGTCCATCCCGGCTGGCTGGTTCGCGTGGAACAGGTCCGGGTGCAGGAGTGGCTCGAGCTGGAAGCGGAACAGGTAGATGAGGCCGGTGGTGGCGAGCACCAGCAGGACGGGAACGACGACGATGCTGGCGAAGAAGTGCCAGCGCCACACGGCGCGGAACCAGCCGCCGGACCTGGCGCGGGCTTGGGAGCGTGGCGGGGCTGGCTGCGCGGGCGGGCGCGGGTCGAGCTGGGTCATGGGTCTCCTCGGTGGGCCCGGAGGGCCTGGCGGGACGGGACGCGCCGACGGCCGCCGGGGTGCGGGGTACCAGTCGGCGGGTGGCGTGTGGAAGTCTCAGACGGGAAGGAGGTGTGGTGGTCCGCGGCGTACGACGCTTCCAACCTCAATGCGCGGCAGCAGCATGCCGAGCGCACCCGAGGCCGTTGCTCGCACCGGCGCGGGCGAGGCTGGTAGCGGCAGCAGTGGCAGGACCAGAGCGCGCCAGATGAGGCTCGCGAGGGTCCACACGGCTCGGTCGCCGGCCGCGAGCCACACTCCGACCACGACGGCCGCGGCGGTATGGGCGAGCAGCATGCGAGCGTCAGCAGCGAAGACCAGCTCGGACAGTTGAGTCACGACGCTGCTCCCCGCCGTCGTGCTGGCGTGGGCGTGGTGGGCACCCCCCAGCGCTCCACCTGACATGACGTGAGTAGGGCTGCTCGCGCCGCTCTCCTGAGCGGCTGCCAGCGTGAGGGTCGCGTGGGCGACGAACTGGCCGACCACCGTGAGCAGGACGATCCGTGTGCTGGAGGCCGGACGGGCGAGGAACGGTGCGAGTGCCGCCGTCAGGGCAAGGACGAGGAACGCCAGCACCGGAGACGAGGGAGCGGACCCGTCGGCACCGAGGTGTGCAGCGAGAGCCACCACCGTCGCTGCCGTCGCAACAGTCGTTGCGCGCGCCCAGCGCAACCCCGTCGCGGCAGTTCTCATGCGCGAAGTGTCCCACGACGCGATGACGCCACCTCGAACTGGAACATGGGAAGCAGAACCTGGTCTTCGAGCGGCACGGTGAACAAGTTCTCTCGGCCAGGGGGACAAGACGGCTGGTCTGATGGCCGGCCCCGCTGGCGCCGGAAAGACCACCGCGATGCGAGCGCTCCGACTCACTTGGCTGGCCGAGGATGGGCAGGGGAACGTCGTGGGGCTGGCGCCTTCGGCCGCACTGTCCAAGCCCTGGCGGACGACCTCGGAGTCGCTGCGATAACACAGCTAAGTGGCTCCACGAGTTCGGCCACGGAAACGCGGGGTTCCGCGCCAACCAACTCGTGCTCGTCGACGAGGCGACACTGGCCGGGACTACGACGCTCCATCGGATCAGCGGGCTAGCTGCGGCTGCCGGCGCGAAGGTCCTCCTAGTTGGGACCCGAGCCAGTGCAGTCGGTCGACGCTGGCGGAGCCTTCGGGCTCCTGGGTGGACCAAACGCCCAGACGCCGCGCAACTCCCAGCAATTCATCGCACCCGCAACGAGTGGGAGAAGGCAGCCTAAATGGATCTGCGAAGCGGCAATGTGGACGTGATCTCCACCTACGCCCGTGAGCATCGGATCCGGGAGGGCGATACCTACCACAGGCTCGACGACGTCTACGAGGCGTGGTGTGTCGACACTCAGGGTGGCCTAGCCAGCGTTCTCGTGACCGAGCCGGCACACGCTGTACGTGCTCAACGAACGGACGCGAGCCGAGCGACTGGTCCTCGAAGGGGCGGACGGCGCCAACGAGATCCAACTGGCTAACGGAGCACGCGCCTCTGTCAGCGATGTTGTGGTGACCCGCCGCAGCGACCGAAGCCTGCGGGCACTGTCGTCTGGGTGGGTCAAGAACGTGACCGGTGGCGAATCACTGACGTCCGTATGGACAGCTCCGTGGTCGTCCGTCGCGTCGCGCCACGTCGCCGGGGGAGTGCCGTACTCCCCGCCGGCTAGCTCCCGAAGACGCCGCTACGTCATTGTGGTTGCAAGATGTTCTGCAAAATGCCGGACGCGTCGGGTTCGACGAGGTGCCATTGGCCCGGTTGCCTGGCTCGACGTCCTGGCGGGCTGTCTGCTCGCCGACCCCAACGCGCTTGAAGAGCCACGAAGCGCGAGGAGTGGAGATAGACCCTGCTGCTGAAGATCCCCGAAGTCATGGAGCGGCTCACTCATCAAGCATTGATGACGGGTTCCTCGGTGCAGATTGAGACAGGCTGGGGTTGCTGTGCTTCACTCGGTGATCGTGCCCGCGCTCCGGACTGCCGGTTCCCCTGGAAGCGGCAGCACCTCCCCCGTCAGCACACAGCAAAGGATCAGCGCCGTGGCTCAGCATCGCCACAAGCGGGAAACCCCTGCCGGCAGTTTCTCTCGGGCCGCCCTGGTGGCCGCCCCTGTCGCCATCGTCGCCACCTTGTCAGCCGTCACTATGGGCGTGCTCAACGCCGAACCCGGCACGTCCGACCAGGATCTTCTGGCGTCCTCGGTCGGCTCCACGATCTCACGCACGCTCCCGAGCCACACGGCCCTCGTGCACCGGCGGGACCTCACCGTGTCACGGTCGCAGACGCGATCTACCGCTGGTACCAGAGCCCGCTCGCGACGTGGGGTCGGGAACGCACAAGGCCGCAACAGGACCGGGCTGATGGATGCTCGCGCCACTCTGAGCGCCGTACGAGGCGCCGACTCGAAGCTCTGGACCACCGCGGATCTGAACCTCTGGAACGGCCCTGGTCAGGATGCCGCCAAGGTCGGCCTCGTTGAGGAGCGAAAGCACGTTCTTGTCACCGGACGCCGCGAGGCTGACCGCGCGGAAATCGTCATCGGCGGTACTTCCCGCTGGGTCACGGCCGCCTACCTCAGTGCTGAGAAGCCGGCCCCGCCGGAGACAGGTCCGTCCCTCGGGGGGGTGTGCGCCAACGGCACTGCGATAGACGCCGGGCGACCTTCGCTCTATGACATCTTCGATGCCGTGTGTTCGAACTGGCCAGAGATCACGTCCTACGGGACATGGCGTAGCGACGGTGAGCACGGGCAGGGTCGCGCCATGGACATCATGGTGAGCGGCGCGACAGGCTGGGAGGTCGCCAACTTCCTCCGGGCCAACTATGGCGAACTTGGCATCGAGTACCTGATCCACGCCCGCAAGATCTGGTCCGTGGAACGCGCGGGCGAGGGTTGGCGGAGTATGGCCGACCGTGGCTCCGTCACAGCCAATCACCTGGACCACGTACACGTCACCGTGTACTGAATCTGCGGTTGTCACGTCCACTCGAGCTTGCCCTACTGCGAGGCGATTCACTGACGTCGCCCATCCACCGCGCAAGAACCGCCACCGAACCACACGAAGAGCTGAACACCGTCGAACGGGGCGTTGAGTTCATTGCCGCCTGCGGCGGCTAGCACGAATCCCCGCAGTCAGGATCCCTACGAAAGCCATGACGTAGGCCACGCGCGCCCCGCCACCGTCCCATGCGGACGGCGGGAGTCGTCGTGCTCATCACAGGGACGGTAACCACCGCGCTCGCTGCGCCTGCGGCGGGCAGTCGTGTGATCACTGTTCCGTCGGGTGCGATCGCACCGGAGATGCCGTTCATCGAGGAGACGACGACGGTGCGTCCGGGTTCTATGGCGCGGGCCCGCGTGATCATTCACTGCTGCTTCTGCTGTCCGGTCCCGAGGACCGAACGCGCCGCCTTCGATCGGGATGACGAGGCCAATCAGGATGAGGACGAGCGGGAACAAGATGTGTTCCCAGCGCTCCAGAACCTCTGCGATCGGTTTGCGGGTCGCCACGATCTTGGCGGCAAGGACGAAGACGACGACCTGGCCCAGGAACACGACGCAATAGGCCACGAGCGCGCCCGTTCCGACCGCGAGGAACACCGGCACGTGACCCCGATGTTGTCGACCGTTGGCGAAGGTGACCACGGCAAAGGCGCTAATCGCACCCGCGGTCGACGACGTCGGCCCGGATGTGCTCGATTCGAAGAGGCTGCCTTCGAAGTCCTCAAGAACAGTGTGCCCGGGCCGATCGGTCTGATCAACAGCGATGACTCGCCGGGACCCTCTGACCAGGAAGCACCACTATGACCAAGTCTGCGACGCCCGACGACGAGCCGAGGAAGGGCAAGAAGAAGATCCTCGCGATCGTCGCCCTCCTCGCCGTCGCTGCCGCAGCGTACTTTCTCGTCCTCCAGCCGAAGGCTGAAGGGGATCCTGAGCCAGTCGCGGGCGAGGTCGTCACTCTCGAGCCGATCCAGCTGAACCTCGCAGCCGGAAGCTATCTGCGGATCGCAATCGCGCTGCAACTCACAGTTGAGGCTGAGGAAGCGGACGGCAGCAGAGCTCTCGACGCCACAATAGAGATGTTCTCAGGCCGAACCGTCGCAGAGCTCTCTGACCTCAACCAGCGGAAGAAGCTGAAGGAGGAGCTCGCCGCTGAGATTGAGGAGCTCTACCACGGTGAGGTTATGGATCTCTACGTTACGGAGTTCGTCACGCAGTAGTCGCTGGAACTCCTCGAGAAGACTCCGCGACTCCAGGCACGGCAGTCCGGAATGTGTACCAACCCAACCCAGGAGACCAGCAACAAGCCGCGCTCGGCGGAAGTATCCCCGTCCTCTAACGGGCAGGCACGGGAGTTGATTGGCCGGGAGTAGCCTGCTGGGCCAACCGCAACGGGTAGGGCGTCACTGGGGACTGACCGTTGCCCTCGACGATGGGCGCACCGCCTGCGCAGAGTCGATCGAGGCGTTCGAGCTGGCTCCGTCACAGCCAATCACCTGGACCACGTACACGTCACCGTGTACTGGGAGAACCCGATCAGCATGGGGGTTCGGAGAAGTCCCAACAGCGCACGCGGGCGGCCGTCGCGATGAGGAGGCCACTTTTCCTCGGGCGCTGCGGCGGACTTTGCCTTTCCTCCAGGCGCGAACCGGCACGGAACCACACGAAGAGCCGAACACGGTCGAACGGCGCGTTGAGTTCATTGCCCTCTGCGGCGGCTAGCACGAATCCCCGCAGTCAGGATCCCCACGAAAGCCATGACGTAGACCATGCGCGCCGGCCACGAGCCCATGCGCACGGCGGGAGTGGTCTCCGTCATCAACGGCACCGTGACCATCTTGCTGGCTGCGCGTACGCCAGGTAATCGCGTGATGACACTTCCGTCGGATGCGATTGCACCGGAGATGCCGTTCATCGAGGAGACAACGATGGGGCGCCCGAGCTCGATGGCGCGCGCACGGGTGATCATCCACTGCTGCTCCTGCTGTCCCGTCCCGAGGAACATGGCGTTGCTTGTCTGGACGACGGCCAACTGGGCGCCTTGGGCGACCTGTTCTCGGAGGACGTCGTCGTATGCCACATCGAAGCAGAGGGCGTTGGCGAGCACGAGTCCGCCCGCCCTCAGGGGTGAACTGGGAGGACCGGGCAACATGTCGCGATGAATGTCCGACACGCGTGAGGAGACCCGGCTCGCAAGGGACCTCAAGGGGACGTACTCGCCGAACGGCACGAGGTGTTGCTTGGTGTAGCGACCCTGGTCGCCGTCGGCCGTCCACACGATGCCCTGGTTGAGTGCCGTCGAGGGAGAAACGCCGTCCACCACCGACCCGGCCAGCACCGGGGCCTGGGATGCCTCCGCTGCGGCGAGGAGCGCCTCTCGAGCCGTGGAGTCGGCGGCGGGATCCACGGCGGTGGCGTTCTCCGGCCACACGGCCAGGTCGGGAGGCGGCTCTTCGGGGCCGAGGAGCTGGGCCAGTCGACGCGTCTCGTCGAGCAGGGTGCGGGTGACCTGGCGGTGGTGGGAGACGACGTCTGTGCCGGTGCCAGGCACTTCGCCCTGGACTACGGCAACCCTCGCTGTGGGACTTCGCCGGGAAGACTCGGTGTCTGCGTGCCCCGTCTGGAGGACTGTCGTGGACGCGAGGAGCAGACCAGAGGCGACCGTGCATGAGACCAGCATGGGGCGCGTGAGAACCAGCGCCGGGCGTCTTTCGCGCATTGCCTCGACCGTTGCCGCGAGGATGGCACCGACCAGTGCCACGAGCGCACTCGTCCCAGCAACACCCACCAGGGCAAGCGAGGCGGCCCATGGGGTCTCTACAGCGGTGTAGCCGACGCGGCCCCAGGGCAGGCCGCCCCAGGGAACTGCGGACCGCGCCCCCTCGACGGAAGTCCAGAGGGCGGCCGCCCAAATGGGCCAGTACGGCAGACGGCGCACGAGCACCACTCCGGCACCGAGCAGTGCGAGCCAGCCCGCTTGCAGGGCCACTATCGCCGCCCAAGCTGCAGGGGCGATCGCCTGCGCCAGCCACCACAGGGTGGGGCCGAAGAACGCCAGGCCGAACACGAACCCGGTCAGGGACCCGGCGCGAACGCCCCAGTGACCCACAGCCAGGAAGAAGGCAACCAGGCCGAGGGGTGCGAGCCACGGCGCAGACAAGGGCGGGAATGCCGCAGCGAGGGCGAGCCCACCGACAATGGCCGCAGCCGCCCGCTCGCCTCCAGTGATGACCACTCGACCTCCTGAACAGAGCATCTACTATCCGAGATAGTATGTGGTGGTGGAGTCTCGAGGAGCGCACCGGACCGGTGGCACGGATGTCGCGGAGGGGAACCGTCCCGCGCCCGTCCGCGGGACAGACCCTGGCGGGCCTTCGGAGCTGGTGGCCTGGAGCCGCTGGGCTTGGCGCCGGCTGACGGCTATGCGCACGGCGGTGGTGCTGCTCATCCTGCTTGCTCTCACGTCGGTGCCCGGGTCGTTGCTGCCTCAGCGAGGCGTTGCCAGCGATCCCTCGGCCGTGCCCAACTTCTACCGTGAGCACCCAGAGCTTGCGCCGTGGCTGGATCGGTTGTCGCTCTTCGATGTCTACAGCGCACCGTGGTTCGCTGCGGTCTATGTGCTCCTTCTAGTCTCCATGACCGGATGCGTCGTGCCCCGGTGTGCTCGGCTGTGGCATGAGGTCCGCTCGGTGCCGCCGGCCGCACCGCGACGTCTGTCCAAGGAGGCCGGATATCGGAGCGGGCACGTGCGTGACGTGGACGTTGCCCTGGACACTGCGGTGACCCACCTCCGCCGTCGTCGCTTCCGGGTGCTGCGCGACGGCGACGAGGTCCGGGCCGAGAAGGGCCAGGTCCGTGAGCTCGGCAACTTGGCCTTCCACCTCTCTCTGCTCGTGCTCCTCATCGGCGTAGCAGGCGGTCGATTGTTCGGCTACGAGGGGCGGGTCGCGCTCGTCGAGGACACTACGTTCGCCAACGTGGCCTCCTCGTACGACGCAATGACTCCCGCACCGTGGGCCGACGTTGCAGGCCTCGAGCCGCTGGACCTGACGCTCGAGGACTTCGTCGCCGAGTTCGAGAACAGCGGGCCACGGTTCGGAGAGCCGCGCGCATTCGAGGCGACGGTGTCCTACCGCAGCGCTGAGGAGGGTGACGGCACCTTCGCTGTTCGGCCGAACCGGCCGCTGGACATCAACGGCACGAAGTTCTTCTTGACCGGCCACGGCTATGCGCCGCAGCTGACCGTGCGCGACGGCAACGGTGACGTAGCGGCGTCGGGGCCGACCATCTTTCTGCCCATGGATCAGGCCTTCACCTCCGATGGAGTGGTGAAGGCGCCGGACGCCCGACCAACGTCCTTGGCCTTCCAGGGTCTCTTCCTTCCCACGGCGGTGAACGGCCCAGAGGGGATGAGCGTGTCGGCCTATCCCGACTTGGCCAACCCGATCGTCCAGCTCACCGCCTACTTCGGGGACCTCGGTCTGGACAAGGGCAGCCCGCAATCGGTCTTCACCCTCGACTTCACCGACCTGGAAAGGGTGGAGCGCGGGAACGGGGAGCCGTGGCGGGTGTCGCTCGCTCTGGGCCAGACCGTTCAGCTGCCAGACGGGCTGGGGTCGGTGACATTTGGCGGTGTCTCCCGGTTCGCCAACTTCCAGGTCGCCCGCGACCCGGGCAAGGAGATCTCACTTGTAGCGGCGATCCTCCTGCTCACGGGTCTCACCGCCTCGCTCGCCGTACGTCGCAGACGGATCTGGGTGCGGCGGGCAAGCGACGGGACCATCGAGGTGGCCGGGCGCTCGTTGTCGCGGCGCCCATTGCCACCCGGCGAGTTGACGGATGTGGCCGCGGCCGTCGGTCTGCCGCCGACAGACGCCGGCGGCCTAGAGGAGGATCGATGATGAAACAGCTCGACCTGGGGAGCGTCTCCGACGGTCTCGTCACGTCGGCCCTGGCCGTGTTTGCCTTGGCGCTCGCCCTGTATGCCGTCTCAGCGGCGGTCTCGCGCCCGGCCGTGTCGCGGGCCACCCTGCTCACAGTCCCGGCCGGTGGCCCGCCGCCGGGTCGTGACAGCTCCACGAGTACAGGCTCGCGCATATCGGGCCGCGCCCGGGGCATCGGCCAGGTGGGCACCGCTTTCACGGTGCTCGGCACGGTGCTGGTGTGCTTGGCGGTGGTGGCCCGGGGGTTTGCCGCGGGGCGGGCTCCGTGGGGCAACATGTACGAGTTCGGCCTGACCGGCTCGGCAGCGGTCGCGGTCGTATTCCTCGCCTACCTGCGTGGTCGGCCTGTGGGTGGTCTTGCGGCATGGCTGGTGGCCGTGGTGCTGGTGCTGCTGGGCGTGTCGGTTACCTCTCTCTACACGCCCGTGGACGACCTGGTGCCAGTGCTGAATTCACGCTGGCTGGTCGTGCACGTGGCCGCGGCGATCGTGGCGGGAGCGCTCTTCACCCTAGGGGCGATCGCGACGCTTGCCCACCTGATACGGCGCGGGCGGGGCGGCGATGACGACCCGTTCGCTTCCTTGGCGCACACCGTCCACCTGGTTGCCTTCCCGATCTGGACCTTCGCCGTGATCGCCGGTGCGGTCTGGGCCGAAAACGCCTGGGGACGCTACTGGGGCTGGGATCCCAAGGAGACTTGGGCCTTCATCACCTGGGTTCTCTACGCCGCCCATCTCCACGCGCTGTCGACGAGCGGTTGGCGCCGCGGGGCATCGCTGCTCGCCGTGTCTGGCTTTCTGGCCTTCCTGTTCAACTTCTTCGGGGTCAACCTGTGGATCCCGGGCCTCCACTCATACGCAGGAGTGTGACTTCATGGATGTTTCTGGACCCGGCCTCTCGACGGTCATCATCGGACTCGTCTCGTTGGTTGCTACCGTTCTGGTGCTGTACCTCATCTCGAGGGCACGATGGTGAGCCACGTGCGCGTGCGGTGGGTGCCCGCGCTCCTCGCCGCGATGGTCGGGGTCGTGACAGCTTGCCTGCTCGCCGGTCCGGCGGCGGCGCACACCGACCTGATCTCGGTGGATCCCGCCGATGGGGCTGGGCTCGAGAAGGTCCCCAGTGAGTTGACCTTGGAGTTCTCCGAGGAGATGGATCCCGGGCTGAGTACGGTGACCGTGCAAGTTGACGGCGGTGCACCCACGACCCTTGAGGTGACAGCCGGACGGTCCGCCAGCATCTTGGTCGCGACGGTGCCCTCCTCCTTGGCGGCACAGCCCGGCACGGTGTCGCGCTGGCGGTCCGCGTTCCGAGTGGTCTCCAAGGACGGCCATCCCGTCGCGGGGGAATCGTCATTCACCGTACGTACCGCCGATGCGCCGAGGGAGGAGCGCACCAGCGCCGCGCCGACACCTGCGGGAGAGGAAGCCCATACCTCACCCCCTTCCGGCGGGGACGACAGCGACATCCCGTGGGGCCTGGTAGCCGCTGCCGTTGCCGTGCTGTCCTTGCTCCTCCTCACAGTCCTCGCGGCAGTGCGGCTCTTGAAGCGAGACCCCGACGCATGAGTGCCTCGATCGGCAACCATGCGCGAGCTGCAGCTGTGGCACTGGCTACACCCGCGTGGGCAGTGGCCGTTGCTCTCACCGCGGCTGGCTTGGTAGGCGCTCTGGCACCGCTCGGCATCGTCGGTCTGCCCGACCCCGGCGCCGCGACCCGGGTGGGACTGCCACTCGTCCAGACCCTTCGCGACGTCGCCGCTCTGACGACCGTCGGCGCCCTGGTTCTGGCCACGACGTGCGTCCCCGCCGCGCGCGAGGCAGAGCTGAACAAGCTCAGTGGCGCACAGCGGAGGCTGGTTGCGCTGGCCCAGTTCGCGGCGTCAGCCTGGGCGCTCACCAGCGGATTGTTGATCGTGCTGGTCTACTCGGATGTTTCAGGCACGGCCCTGCACGCTCCAGGCTTCACCGAGCAGGCAGTCTTCTTCTTCGTGCGCTTTGAACTCGGCCGGTACGCCCTCTGGGGAGCCGGTTTCGCCGCACTCGTGGCGCTTGGCTGTGCCATGTCCTCGCGCATGGGCGGCGTCGGAGTCACGACCGTGATCGCAGTGGTAGGACTATGGCCGATCGCCCTCACCGGCCACGCTGCGGGCATTCTCAATCACGACGAGGCCGTCAACCTCCAGATGTTCCACCTGCTCGGCATCGCCGTCTGGATGGGTGGGCTTGTGTCGCTGGTCGTGGTGCGCCGACAGTTGGGAGGGGGACTGGGGCCGACGGTTCGCCGCTACTCCACGCTTGCGGGATGGTGCGTCGTCCTGGTGACGATGTCCGGCTTGTTCGCCGCGTGGCTGCGGCTTCCCTCCATCGCTTCCGTGGCGTCTCCGTACGGCCTGCTGCTGGGGATGAAACTCACCGCCGTCAGCGCTTTGGCCGGGGCCGGATGGTGGCAGCGCCGTCGCACCATGGCAAGGCTGGAGGCGGGCGACTCGGGGGCGTTCTGGTGGCTGGTGTCCGTGGAACTGGCCGTGCTCTCAGGCACCGCTGGCCTCGGCGTCGCACTGAGTCGTACTGCGCCACCCGCCCCGGACGGCGGCGCCCGGCCACTCACCGCGTCGGAGTCGTTGCTGGGGCGCTCGCTCCCGGAACCGTTGGACGCCGCTGGATGGTTCACGTCCTGGGACTTGGACACGCTGTTCCTGCCCCTCGGGGTCGCTGGCATCGCCTGGTACCTCTGGTCGGTGCGCCGCCTGCGTCGACGCGGCGCGGCGTGGGCGTGGTGGCGCACGACCTCGTGGGTGGTGGGATGCCTTCTCTTCCTGTGGGCAACCAACGGGGCGCCTGGCGCCTACGGGCGGGTCCTCTTCAGCATGCACATGGTCCAGCACATGACGATCGCCACCAGCGTGCCCGTGTTCTTGGTGCTCGGCACCCCGGTGACCCTGGCTCTGCGGACGCTCCGCCGTCGCGACGACGGATCTCAGGGGCCGCGCGAATGGCTGCTTGGGGTCGTGCACGCGCTGCCGGTCCAGCTGTTGGGCCACCCCATCGTGGCGGCGGTGATGTTCGTGGTCAGCATGGTGGTCTTCTACTCCTCCTCCTCGCTGTTCGAGGCATCGCTGGAGTCCCACACCGCCCACGTGTTGATGACGCTCCACTTTCTGTTGGCGGGCTATCTCTTCGCTGAGTCCGTGGTGGGCTCCGATCCCGGACTTCGTCGGCCGCCCTATCCGCTGCGCGTCCTCCTCGTCATGGTCACGTTCGGGTTCCATGCGCTCTTCGCCGTGAGCCTGATGGCCACCAGCACCGTGCTGGCGCGCCAGTGGTTCGAGGCTCTAAGTCGGCCTTGGGGCAGGAGTCTCGCCGACGACCAGTACCTCGGAGCTTCACTGGGGTGGGCACTGGGGGAGTACCCGCTGGCCGTCATGGCAGCGGCCCTCCTCGTGTCGTGGGTCCGCGCGGATGGACGAGAGCGCCGACGGTTCGATCGACGGGAGGCTCGAGGACAGGACCGCGAGCTGACGGCGTACAACAACTATTTGGGCGCCCTCGCTCGCGCGGAAGAGACCCGCGGGGCGACTCCGCCTACGATGGGCCGTCGTAGTGAAGACATCCACCAGGAGCAGGGGGACCGCCCGTGAGACAGCTGGGCCAGCTCGAGGCCACGGTGATGCAGCGTCTATGGGGACTTGGCAAGCCCGCGTCGGTGCGTGAGGTGCTCGAGGACATCAGTCAGGAACGGCCGTTGGCCTACACCACGGTCATGACCGTCCTGGACAACTTGCACTCTAAGGGACTGGTCCGGCGGGAGAAGCACGGCAAGGCCTACGTCTACGTGCCCGCCTCCACGCGTGAGGAATACACCGCGGAGATGCTGCAGGAAGTGCTGGCCGAGAGCGACGACCGCACCGCGGCGCTGATGCACCTGGTGGGCCGGATGGAACCAGGGGAGGCGGCCGCCCTCACCGAGCGAGTGGAGTAGCTCACGTGATCGCGGCGCTCCTGTTGCTCGCCTACGCCACGACCGTCGGTGTCGTGGGTGTCCGGCTCCTCCGCAGACCCTGGTCGACGCGTGCTCCCCGCGCAGCGATTCTGGGGTGGCAGGTTGTGTCCACGTCCGTGGTGTTGGCAATCCTGCTGGCCGCGGTCGCCCTTGCGTTGCCATTCCTGCCGATGCGGTTCTCTCTGGCCTACCTGCTCGGCGCACACACCATCACCGTCGTCGAGCACTACGAGACCCCGCTCGGAATCTTGCCGGGCGTCGCCAGCCTCGGTATCGCCGCGTTGTGCGCCGCCATGCTCGCGGCCACGACCGCGTGCACCTACTGGCGCACGGCGCGCGTCCGCCGATCACAGCGTGATGCACTTCTTCTCGTGGGGAGCCCGCATCCGGATGGCTTCACCGTCATCGACCACGCCGTACCCGTCGCCTACTGCCTGCCCGGAGGATCGGGCACCGTGGTGCTCTCCACCGCCGCTCTCGAGATCCTCACCGACCGTGAACGCGAACTGGTGCTCGGTCACGAGCATCGACACTTGCGGGCTAGACACCACCTCGCGCTCGCCTACGCCGACGCACTCACGCGGACCTTCCCGTGGGTTCCACTATTTACCGCGGCCCACGAACAGGTGACAGTCCTCCTGGAGATGACCGCTGACGATGCGGCCTCCGGCGTCGAAGACCGCAGGGTCCTGGCTAAGGCATTGGTGGCCTTGAGCACTGGAGTGCGTCCCGAGGCCGCCTTGGCCGCCAGCGACACTGCTGCCCTGCAGCGCGTGCGGCGCCTGACCGCTACGCCCTCGCCGCCTCGGCGAGGGGCGGGACTCCTGGTGGGCGTAGCTTCGGTCGTGGCGCTTTCGGTCCCAGTGGGACTGGCGTTGGCGCCGGCGATCGAAGCAGCAACGAGGGACTGCTGCTCCCTGACTGCGCCCCCCGCGCGGGCTTGAAGCTGGCCACCCCTCGGCCAGGCGGCTCTCGGCCGGTCAGCTCCGACAGCCCTTGAGCCCGTCGGTCCTGTTGTTGCAATGACTGGGCTGGCGCGACCGTGGGCGGCCAGCGCCATTCCCGCGATGCGGCGGCCCTAGATGGCCCCGAGCGCGAGGGGAGCCCTCGGAACCTCAGTCTCGCGCACCGGCCGCTGGCCTTGTGGTCTGGTCGAGCACGTCGGTGATGAGGCCTCGTAGGGTGGTGGCATCGACCTGTCCCACGACGCGCGCGGCGACCCTGCCTTCGCTGTCGAGCACGACCGTCGTGGGAATGGCGGCGGCTGTGAGTGCTCCGTTGAAGGCGAGGATCGTGCGGGCACTGTCGTCTGGATGCACGCTCTGGTAGGGGACCTCGAAGGCCCGCTCGAACGCGCGCGCCGCGTCGGGGCTGTCGCGGACGTTGAGACCGAGGAAGCGGACTCGGCCTTCGAAATCGCGGGCAACGCGCACGAGGTCCGGCGCCTCGTCTCTGCACGGAACGCACCACGAGCCCCACAAGTTGACCACGGTGGGCCGACCGAGCAGATCCTCACTGTTCAACTCGGTGCCGTCGAGCAGCGAGGCGATGAAAGCGGTGATCGATCGCCGGTCACCTGGTTCGTACTGCTGGACCACATCGGTGGCGTTGGGTGACCCGCCGGCCGAGCCGGATTCGGGCGCATCAGGCCGCACGAAGAGCATCCACGCAGCGACGAGCGCCGCCACCAGGAGCACGCCGACGACCGCGCCCCGCGGGATCCGAGCGTTCACAGTGGGGCCTGCCAACCGACCACGAGTGTCTGTACGGCGGCGACGATCTGCGACCAGACGCCCGATACTTGGAGTACGCCGACGACGACGAGCAACGCGCCTCCTCCGCGGGTGATCCAGAGGGATCGGCGGCGTACCCACGCGAACACGCGGGTCGCCCGGGTCAGGGAGATGGCAGCCAGCAGGAAGGGCAGCCCGAGGCCGAGGGCGTAGGCGAGTGAGAGGGCCGCGCCCCGCCCGGCAGTGGCCGAGGTGGTGGCAAGGGTGAGCACGGCGGCCAGAGCCGGCCCGATGCACGGTGTCCAGCCGACAGCGAACACAGCACCCAACACGGGCGCCCCGACCAGCCCGAGTCGGGGGGTCATCCTGGGACGCACAGTGCGACCGAGCAGCGGGAGTCGGTCCGCTCCGCCCGCGAACAGCAGCCCCAGCACGATCGTGAACCCGCCAGCCACGCGCCAGATCGTCTCCTGGTGGGCCAGCATCAGCGATCCGAGCGAGCCGAAGGCCACCCCGTAGCTGGTGAACACCGCAGAGAATCCCAGCACGAACAGGGCAGCTCCCAGCACGGTGCGGGACCGGCGGACAGGAGTGCCTCGGCCCGGCTCATGTGCAACCGCAGATTCAGCTCCTGCCATTCCAGCGACGTAGGAGAGGTAGCCCGGGACGAGGGGGAGCGAGCAGGGGGTGAAGAAGGACAGGAGGCCTGCGGCGATCGCGATAGGAAGGGCGACGAGCATGGAGCCGTCGAGGATCGCCTCCTGGACTCCGCTGATCATGGCCGGTTCTCGGCTCTCACAGCAGTGTGGACCAGTAGGCCCAGAACTGGATCGTGATGAGCACGAGGACGAGCAGGTACGCCGCCAGCAGCAGCGGTGCGTGCCATGCGCGCACCGCGGCCGTCACTCGAGATGATGCGGCCGCCTCCCCGAAAGCTCCACTTTTTAGGTTGTGGAGGGTGACGTACCAGAACAGCGGAATCACCACCGCCCACACAACCATGCAGTAGGGGCACAGGGCTCCGATCCGGTAGAGGCTCTGGAATGCGAGCCACATCACGAGTGCCAGCGCGGCGGACACGCCGGCCTGCAGCCCGAGCCAGTACCAGCGGGCGAGCCTGCCGCCGGCAAGCAGTGCGGCACCGGTCGCCACGACGATCGGGAAGGCTGCCACCCCGATGAGCGGGTTCGGGAAGCCGAGAAGGGAGGCCTGGGCGGACTCCATGACCGAGCCGCAGCTGATGATGGGGTTGATGCTGCAACTGGGGACGTAGTCGCTGTCCTGGGCCAGATTGATCCGTTCGATGAGCAACACCGCGGAGGCGACGAGACCCGCCAAGCCACCGACAACCAGGCCCGCGGAAAGCCTCCGGTCCGGGGTCACTGGGCGAGCGCCTCATCGAGGACAGTGGAAAAGTCGTCCACGCTTTGGGGCTGGAACAGCTCGCCGTCGACGTAGAAGGTCGGCGTTCCCTGCACGCCGAGCGTGGTCCCGTCCTCGATGTCGCGAGCCACCCGGTCCGCGACCTCGGCGGAGGCGTAGTCGGCGTCGTACTGATCCATGTCGAGGCCCAGCTCCTCAGCGAAGCTCCTGAAGAGGTCGTCGTGCGGCTCTCTAGCCTCGCCCCAAGTCTCTTGCGTCTCGTACATCTTGCTGTACATCTCCTCGAGCTTGCCCTGACGGGCAGCAGACTCGACCGCGCGCGCGGCCCGCTCGGAGTTGAAGTGGCCCGGGAGCGGGAAGTAGCGGATCACGAACGTGACCTCGCCCGCGTACTTCTCGCGCAGGTCCTCGACGATCGGGTAGGCCGCCCCACACGCCTCGCACTCGAAGTCCAGGAACTCCACGAACGTGACACCGCTCGTTCCCTCCTCACCGAGAATGCGACTGTCAGCTCGGACGATTGCGTTCTCCTCGGTGGGCGACTCCACGGCCGAAGGACCGACCTCGTCCTCGCCGGACTGGTTGACGACGAACAGAATTGCCAGCGCCGCCACTACGATCGCGCCGGCCACCATGGCCAGCAGTGTTTGCTTCCGCACGGGTCCACCCTTCGAAGAATCTACTATGCGAGATAGTAGCAAGTGGAGGGGCGGCGACTGTCCGCAGCCGGTCTCCGTGAGTGCGCTGTCCCTGGGAAGCCGTCCCCTAGGCCGAACCGCCGGCGGGCCGCCGGGCGCTGTTCAGTGACGCAGCGAGCGCCTCGCCGTTGCGCGAAGCCACCAACCAGTACGGCGTCGGATCGGTGGGGTCATCGATGTCGATACGCACGGCATGCGGGAGATATGGTCGCAGCAGGAGAAATGCGCGAGCGTCAGCCTGCGGCCCGCAAACGGCACGAGACTCAACTCGGTCGAGAGCCCGCGCGGACGCCACGAATCGGACCTCGATTCGTGCCCGCCCGGCTCGAAGCCACCCGTCCGCCACGACGATCCGCGCGCCGCCGTAGGCGCGAAGCATGAGTATGAGAAGCACGGTCAAGGCGGCGGCAATGCCCCACGCGAGCTTCTCGGGCACCGCGACGATCATGGCGAGCCAGAAGCTGGCCACCAGCAAGCCGCCTAGGAGCCACCAGCGCACCGGTACGTGAAGGCGTTCGCGAAACGCCGCTTTTGGATCGCTCAAAGTCCAGCCCTCACCAAGCGCGGCGCACAGGGTCGCCGCTGCTCCTATGAAGGATAGTAGATGGGAGCAGGCCGGATGCGCACCGCCGCAACCGGCATCGACGATCTCGTGGTGTTTGCTACGGGGATCGCGTAGGCAGGACCTTGAACTGAGCCATCATTCCGTGATCTTCGTGATTGAGCATGTGGCAATGGACCATGAACAGCCCCGGGTAGTCGGTGAAGCGGGCGAACACGTCGACGGTCTCGCCCGGGTCGAGCCGCCACGTGTCCTCGTACCCCTTCTCCCAGGGCGGCGGCTTGTCACCGTTGCGGCTCAGGGTTTGCCAGCGCTCCTCGTGCAGGTGCACGTAGTGGGTCATGTCGCTGACGTTCCGTAGGCGCCAGCGTTCGACAGAGTTCATCCGGACCTTGTGGTCAACCCGCCCGGGGTCAAACATCTTGCCGTTGATCGACCAGAAGGAGCCGCGGCCGGTTTCACTCAGGCCGAAAGTCCAGGTCTTCGCGACCTTCCTTGGTGCCTTGATGTTCTCGATCTTCGTGAGCCGGGCGGGAATCCGAGCCGTCTGGTCGGTGCTACCCCGAACCCGGAACTGCATCAGAGTCGCCGACCGGCTGCCTGTGCCGGTCGTATCGTCGCTGCGCGGAATCGTCCGCAGGAGGACGTTCTCGCCCCGCTGCCGTCTGAAGTCGACGATGACGTCGGCGCGCTGAGCCGGCCCGAGCAGGAGATCCTGACGTACTACTGACTTGGGCAGCAGCCCGTTGCCCGTCCCGACCTGCACGAAAGGGCTGCCGTTGGAAAGAGCAAAGTCGTAGGCGGAGAACAGTGACGCATTGAGCAGACGTAGCCGGTACAGGCCAGGCTTGACCCGTAGGTACGGTGCGTACTGGCCGTTGACGAGGATGCGGCTGCCCACGGTGGCGTCGTTTGGTGGCGCCTTGGGGCCGTTCATCCAGTGATGCATCCCCCTGCCGGGGCTGGGGAACGGGTTCGTGAGCTGATTCTTACGCGTGAAACTACGGTCGGAGAAGTGAAGCGGGACGTCGAACTTGCCGGTGGGGAGCCTCAAGCGGCGCTCCCTCGGGTCCGTCACCAAGAACATGCCTTGGAGACCCCGCCAGTTGTTGCGCGCGGTGACGTCCATCTTGTGGTCGTGGTAGAAGGCGAAGTAGGCGGGCACGGGCGCGCCGAAGTCGGTCAGAGGGTAGGTGTAAGTGCGCCTCCCGCCTTTGCCGATCAAGTATCGCGTAGGTTGGCCGTCGTCGCGGGAGCTCTGATGTCCGCCATGGTTGTGCACCGACATCGACCCGGCCTTTCGAGGCAGCTGGTGTACGAAGGTGACTTTCGTTGCACGGCCCGTGGGCCGCTTGATGGTCGGGCCGGGGAAACTGCCGGCGTAGGTCCACATGCGTGTTCTTGGCCCGCTGGCCATGACCCGTACCTTGCCCATACGCATCGGGATGGTGACGTTGTTGCCGGTCAGCACCTTGGGGATGCGGAGTGGCTGGTCGAACGGTGGTGAGGTTGGAATCTCGCCGGTGGCGTCTCCTTCGATGGTGAGGGTGCCACGCATGGAGGGATGGAAGCCGCAGAAGAACGCGTACTTGCCGCCTGCCAGGCGGGCGATCACCAGCGTGCGCGTGGTTCGGGCGGGCACGACCACATGGAACAGCGGGTCGCCGTCAGTCCCCACGGCATCGGAGGTCACCGTGTGGGCCATGGAATCGTTGTTGACGACTGTCACCTCGCCGCCCTGGGCGACGGCTACGTTCGGCGTCGCGTATCCGGTAGCGGCACCACCCAGCTCGATCAAGATGGTGGCGAGTTGGGGTGCTGGGTCTGCGGCTGCAGTTAAGGCACCGCCGGGGCCTGCGCTCGAGGGCGCCAAGGCCAAAGCAAGCGCCACCAGCACGGCGAAGAACAGAGACCCCCTGCCGAAGTCACTGATGCCCATTTGAAGATTGTGCGAGACAGGCGTCGCCGCGACTATCCCTTGCGGGCCGCGGGAGTAGTGGTCTGGACCGCCCGCGGCGCTGTGGCGGACCATGGTGAAGGGCGGCGTCGACGTCTACCTCGTGGCGAGGTGCATGCCCAGACCGTACGCGTCCGGGACGGCATCGTGCACCCTCGAGGCCCGACGGACCTCGGACGGGGGCGTCGCTCTTGAGGCGGCTGCGGGCATCTTCCGCCCGCTGCGCTGACCGGCGCTGGTCAGGCGACTAGCGCGTCGCCGTACTTCACCACGATCAGCAGGGCGAGACTGAGGAGCCACACGACGACAAGGAACAAGTCGAGGTTGGCGCGGACAGCAGCCGCCGCTCTCGCCTGGATGCCGTGCGGCAGGAAGAGGTTGTTGTCGCGGATGTTGACATGGGTCATCTCGAAGAACACCAAGGTGGTGGCGACGGTCACCAGCAGGCACCAGGGGCACAGGGCACCGATGACGAACATCGCCTGGTAGAAGAGCCAGTAGGCGAAGACGAGGCCGATCAGGTACACGATCTGGGCCGCGAACATGAACCAGCGCGGGAACCGTACGCCGCCGAGGCTGGCGACGGCGATGGTGAGCACGACCGGCTCGGCGATGAGGCCCAGGAACGCGTTGGGGAACCCGAGCAGCGAAGACTGCCATGCCGAGCCGACGGTGCCGCAGCTGATGACTGCGTTGATGTTGCAGCCGAGGTCGGCGGCGGGGTTTTCGGCGAGCACGATCGCGTCGACCGAGAGCACGAAGGAGGCCCACAGGCTCGCGATCGAGGCCAGCAGCATCGTGGTCCAGATGGCAGTGTTGCTGTGGCGGATCCGCTGGAACCACCCGGGGCCGACCGCGTCGACGTCGCCTTCTCCTGGTCCGCTCACGGAGTGTTCGGTGCCGGTGGGCACGCTCACTCGGCGGCGGCCTCGACGGCGGCGGCCAGGACACCGGGCTCGGCCCAGTTGCCCTCGAAGGTCTCGCCGTCGATCTTCACGGTCGGGGTGGAGTTCACGCCGGCCTCGGCGGCGGCCTGGTTGCTCTGCGCCACCCAGCCTCGGTAGGTACCGTCGGTGAAGGAGTCGGCGACGTCGGCAGGTACTCCGACCGAGGTGGCGATCGAGGCGATCTCCTCGTCGCTGAGGCCTTCGGTGCCCTCGGCAGGCTGGTTGGCGTACAGCGCGTTGTGGAGGTCCCACACCGCCTCGGGTGCGTCGTTGGCCACTGTCGCGAGCGCGTTGCCGGCGCGGGTGGAGTACTGGGTGCCGTTGGACTGCGCGTCGAGGAAGTTCATCATCCGTAGGTTGACCTTGACCGTACCGGCCTCGATGAGGCTGGTGAGGTCATCTGCGTTGCTGGCTTCGAACGCCCCACACGCGGGGCACATGTAGTCGTAGTACAGGTCGACTGTGACGGGCGCCTCTTCCTCACCCACGGGGATGACGCCGTCGACGACGTTGGCCGGCACGACGACCCTCCCGTCAGCCTTCGTGTCCCGGCCCCCGTTGCCGCCGCCGGAGGCGTTGACGACTGCGAGGACGATCGCGATGAGGAGTCCGAGGATGACTACGCCGCCGCCGATGGCGAACATGCGCTGATTGCGCTTCTGGCGTGCGGCCTGCGCGGCACGCTCGGCGCGCATCGACTCGGTCCGTGCCCTTGCTTGATCCTTCATCGGGAAATCGCTCCAGGGTTCTCGTGCGGGTCCCACGTCGGGGGCGGCTTGCCCCACGAAACCAGTGCCGCAGTGTCAACCACAGGGCCATTGGTCCCAGGCATCGAGGCATTCGTCCCCGTGCCCCAGGCAAGCGAACCGGCCACGAAGACTCCAGTCGACCCACGTCCAACCACCGGCTCCGATGGCGGAGGCGGTCACGCCTGTTCAGGCACTCCTTCGTCGGTGACGACTCCACCTGCAGCGTCGCGTGCTCCACATGGTGCTGCCCTCGCATGACCTTCTGGGCCGATTCGAGAACCGCCTGCGCGTCGGCTGCGGCCTCGACGTCTTCAAGGGGACCGGGTTCAATTCTAGTCTGATCTCGCGGCCCAGCCTCGAGCCTCGGCCCGCTTGCGGACCAATTCGGCCAGGCGATCCGAAGCGGCCTGCTGGTAGCGCATGGCTGCTTGGTTGGTGGAGTGACCACCGAGCGCCATGAGCTCTGCGAGCGTGGCACCGTGTCGAGCTGCTTCCGTAAGCGCCCCGTGGCGTAGGTCATGGAAGCGAAGGTCCTCTCGGGCGGCGAGGCGGCGTGCTTCGTACCAACCCCATCCGGTCGTCGGGAGCTTGCCGCGGCGCTTCTTGGAGACCTTGCCGTAGAAGGCGCTGGGGGAGAGGTGCTCGCTGTCGCGGCCAGGGAACAACAGACCCTTCGGTCCCGGGGCGGCGTGGAGGCCGATGTGCTCTCGGACGGCGTCGACGATGTCGGGCGGGATCGGCACGTCACGGATACCGGCCTCGCTCTTAGGTGCCTTGGCTACAACCCCGGCGGAACGCGAGCGGACAACGCCACGGCGTACGTGGATGACCGCGTTCGTCAGGTCAATGTCGGAGCGGCGGAGCTCGCAGAGCTCGCCAAATCGGAGGGCGCAGCCGTCGGCAAGCAGGACCAGCAAGCGGTGGCGTTCGGGGAGCGCGGCCACGATCGTGGCGATCTCCTCCGCCGTCGCGGGGCGGACCCGGCGCTTGGAGCCAGATGAGCCGCCGCCGGAGATCCCGCAGGGGTTGAACGGGATGAGGGGACGACCGTTGTGCTTCGTCGGGTCGGCAGCGGTGCGCATGATGGCCCGCAGCAGTGAGTAGGCGTGGGCTTGGGTCGTCGGTCTGTCGGGCGCAGTCGTGTCGTACCAGTCGGCCACCCTCTCGGGGCTGATGGCCTTGAGTTCAACGTGAGCGAACGTGGGGAGGATGATCCGATCGAGCAGGTCTTGGTAGTGGTCTCGCGTACGGTCCGCGAGGGGTTGTCCCTTGACCTTGCGGGCGGCCAGCCACCGTGGGGCGTACTCGCCGAAGGTCAGAGCCTTCTCTCGTCGCCGAGCCTGGCGTTCGGCCGGGGGAGTCCAGGTTCCACTCGAGATGAGGCGCCGTTCGTCGATCAGCCACGCTTCGGCGTCGGTTCGAGTGTCGAAGGTGTACGGCGCCTTGTGACGGAGACGCTTCCCGTCCTTCGTGACGAGTCCGTCCGGGTCGGAGTACCTTGCCTGAAAGCGCCCGCTGCCCAGTTTGAGGATCTGGCCGAACTGCCGACGATCACGCTGTTGCGCCACTGGGCGCACCCCATTTCGTAGTCCCTACGTAGTCCAAGCGTAGTCCTAGATGGGTGTTTTGTGTCTCCCTGTGTCGCCTTGTGGCGACCGTGGACCTTGTCAAAGCTGCAGGTCAGGAGCCGTTTCAAGCGATCTGGCACCTGAATCGTGGTGTCTCAGAAATCAGTTTCGAACCCAGTATCGCCCACCGAGTAGAAAACCGCCTCTGACCTGCGAAAACAGCAGGTCAGAGGCGGTTCTGATTAGGCCTCCGTGTCCAATGGAGGGGTGCGGAGCCTGGCGGATTCGGCGGTCCTCGTCGCGGCCTCGGCGCTGCTGCTGTAGACCGGCATCGTGCGCGGGTGGCGGGCCGTTGGGCACACGCGGCGGACTGGATCGATGCCGTGGATGAGCAGCCCCGTCTCAGCCGCTCGCCCTGCTCTCGGCGTGAGTTCGTCCCCCCGCTGCGAGGGCGCGTGCCTGAGCGAGCCAGACGGCGCGTTGCTCGACTGTGGAGCCACTCACGGGCGTGGCGAGCAGCCGGTCCACAGAGGCGTCGCCGAGGTAGGCGCCGACACAGCGTTCCCAGATCGCGGCCAGTGGGTCCCCGAAGACGTCGGCCTCGCGCTCTGGCGAGGTATCGCCGGTGTTCAGCACGACGAGTCGTCTGAGTCGTAGGAGACAGGTGGGCAGGCCGTCGGCGCTGTCGAGCTGGTAGGCGACGCCGGGGACCAGCACTCTGTCGATCCACCCCGCCATGATCGCCGGCGGCTTCCCCCACCAGTTCGGGTGTGCCACGACGACGGTGTCCGCTTCGGCCAGCTCGCGTCGGTGTCGAGCCGTCAACGGATCCGCGCCGCTGGTGAAGGCGTCGCCGGGCTCGGTGGTGATCGCCTCACTCGGGTCGAGCACCGGATCGAACTCCTCTCCGTAGAGGTCGTGCAGCCGAACGTCGTGACCGGCGTCGACCAGCGTCGATGCGGCCGCTTCGCCCAGCGCGTGGACGAAGCTGCCTGCGCGTGGGTGGGCGACCACCACCATGGAGAGTGTCATCGAGTCTGCATCCCTTCCAAGGGTGTCCTGTGCCATCGCGCGGGCGGGAGGGTCAAGCCAGGAGCAGCACGAGACCCACGGCCAGCATGACAGCGGCGGTGGCGGCGTGGACGCCGTACGCGACGTGTTTCGGGCCACCGCTGCGCAGCACGATCGCGGCGTCGCCCGCGGGGATCAGGGCGAAGGTGAGTAGGTACCAACCGAGCACCGCGGGACTCGCCGTCACCATCGCAACGAAGATGAAGATGCCTGGAACGATCTCGCGCACGCCCTTCGGTTGCATCCACCGCAGGAAGTCGGGATGGTCGACAGGTGCGGGGATCCCGAACGCTGCGGCGGCGCGAGGGGCGATGAAGGCGTTCGTCCCCAGCCAGATGAGTGCGGCACCTAGCAGACCTGCGGCGACCGTGGCGATGGTGGTGATCACGGGACCACCACGATCCGGCCGCGCACGTTGCCCTTGGCCAAGAGCTGGTAGGCACTGACGATCTCGGTGAGGGGGAGGGTGGCGTGGATCCGGGCGGGCAGGTGTCCGGCGGCGACGCGTTCGAGGAGGCTGGACAACAGCGTCACGTCCGGGTGACTGACAACCACGTCGACCGTGATGCCTCGCTCCTCGGGAAGTCGCAGTGCGGGCTGGACGCCCACGAATCGGCCCCCGTCTCTGACCAGCCGCAGCGCCTCGGCCTGCATGGCTGCGGCGTCGACCACGACGTCCCAGCCCTGGGTGGTCTCGTCGACGAACTCGACGCCGAGGCCTCGTACGAACTCCTCGTCTCCTGCGCGCGCCAGGCCGGTGACCTCCCAGCCGTGCTCCTTGGCCAGTATGGCGAAATGCGCACCCACGGCGCCGGCCGCGCCGGTCACCAGCAGCCGTCGCCCCGCTGCGGGCGCAGCCCCGATGAGCTTCACCAGCTGGCCGGCAGTGGTCACGGCGAGCGGCACGCCGGCCGCCACGTTCAGGAACATGCCGTCGGGCAGGGGAGCGACGTGCGCAGCGTCGACCACGACGTGGTCGGCATGCGAGCCGTAGTCGCGGTCGAAGCCGTCGACGAATTTGGCGATCAGGGTGCCGACGGTCAACGTGACACCATCACCGACGGCTTCCACGGTGCCAGCGAAGTCCCAGCCCAGACCGGTGTGCACGGGCTGGTGGACCACGCCGAGCTGGTGGAACCGGCCGCTCGCGACGCCGAGGTCGACCGGGTTGATGGCGGCCGCGGCGACCTCGATCCGGACCTGGCCCGCGCCGGGCTGAGGGATGGGCACGTTGATGATCTCGATCGATTCGGATCCGGAAGGGTCGCGAACCACGGCGCGTCTCGAGGTCTGGTCGTTCACGTCATGTGCTCCTTGCTGCGTCTTGTGTCGAAGGTCGTCTCTGCAACATCCTTGAGGGCATCACTTCCCGTCGGGAAGTACGCACCTTGAAGTGCGTTAGTCACTGGATCGGGGAGATGGAATGCCCACCATGACCGCGGCCCAACGGCGGGCAGCAGCAAAGCAGCAGTACGACTCGTTCCTGGCGGTCTGTCCCAGTCGCCAGCTGCTGGCGCGGATCTCGGACAAGTGGGTCGCCCTGATACTCGCGGCTCTCGGCGGTGACGGTCCGGGAGCCGACCGCCAGACCAGCCCCCAGCGGCTGCGCTACTCCGAGCTTTCCCGGCGTATCTCGGGCGTGAGTCCGAAGATGCTCACCCAGACGCTGCGCTCACTCGAGCGCGACGGTCTTGTGACCCGCTCTGTCACCGCAACCGTCCCGGTCACCGTGACGTACGAGCTCACCGACCTGGGCCTCTCCTTGCAAGAGGTGATGCGGGGGATCAAGGCCTGGGCCGAGGACAACATGGCCGACGTCCTCCTCCATCGCAGCGTGTCCGCTGACGAATCGCCCACGACCCCTCCGGTGACAGGTTCATGACAGTGGGCTGATCGGCACATCGAACGGGACGGCCGCGAGATCACTAGGAGAAATCCTCAATCCCGACCATGCGCGGCCGATTGTTCGCGCATGGTGATCCTGTGACTTCCGTGCCTGTCCTGCAAGGCCTCGCGCGGATGGTGTCTGGCGAGCCGCACGACGCTCTCCAGCGGCTGCTCGCGCTCGCGTGCGAGCAGCTCGCGATGGACTTCGCCTTCGTCAGCGTGCTCGACGGAGCGGGCAACCGCACGGTGCGACAGTCGTCGTACGCCGACGGCACGGCGGGGCCCGTCGGCCTCCTGGAACCGCTCGAGG
Source organism: Nocardioides seonyuensis (assembly GCF_004683965.1). Taxonomy (NCBI): domain Bacteria; kingdom Bacillati; phylum Actinomycetota; class Actinomycetes; order Propionibacteriales; family Nocardioidaceae; genus Nocardioides; species Nocardioides seonyuensis. The sequence continues at coordinate 3,849,517 of NZ_CP038436.1, read as the reverse complement.
CCACGTGGTGCGGCCTGGTGGTGACGGACGGGCCGATGCTGGTGGGGGACGCCCGCCTCGAAGATGCGCTGCAGGCGCGTGCCAAGGGCGCCAACCGCTCGATCGTGTCCTACGCGGCAGTGCCGCTCATCAAGGACGACGGCAAGGTGTTCGGCACCCTGTGCACGCTGAGCCGCGAGCCGCACGACTCGCTCAACCCCCGCGACCTGGACGTGCTCACGGGTCTCGCCGAAGTTGTCGGGCCGTTGGTGAGCGCGCTCGACGCACCCCCGGCGCCTCGTCCGACCACCACCGGACTGGCTGACATAGCCGCGGCCCTCGAGGGAGCCGAGGACCTCGAGCGACTGAGTCGGCCCATGCTGGACGCCCTGGGCGACCTGACGGGCTTCGTCACGACGTTCCTCACCAGGATCCACACCGACGAGGCCATGCAGGAGGTCCGCTACGTCCGCAACGTCCGGAAGGACTGGGCGATGCCGGAGGGGTTCCTCATTCCCTGGAAGGACACCCTGTGCAAGCGAGCCATCGAGGAGGACCGCCCTGTCGTGAGCGACGTCCCGGCCGTGTGGGGCGACAACGAGGGCGCCCGCTACATCGGCATCAACGCCTATGCCTCGGTCCCCGTCACGACGTCGGACGGCGAGATCTGGGGCACCCTGTGCGCGGCCAGTCCCGTCGTGTCGGAAGACGCCGGGGAGCACCTCCCCACGATGCGTCTCTTCGCGCGGCTCATCGGAGCGCAGGTGGAGCGGGAGGCAGCGCTGAAGCGGGCCCGTGAGGAGGCAGACACCGACGCACTCACGCGGTGTGCGTCCCGCAGGGTCGTGGAGCCGTGGATCGCCGCCCAGCTGGAAGAGCTCATGCCCGACGAGGTGCTGGTCGTGGCCTTCGCCGACCTCGACGGCTTCAAGTCCGTCAACGACACCCTCGGGCACGCGGCCGGGGACGAGGTCCTCGTCCAGGTGGGGCACCGGCTGCGCTCCACGGCGCGCCCGGGTGACCTCGTGGCCCGACTGGGTGGCGACGAGTTCGTCGTCGCCGCGCGCGTACCCCGGGACTACGCAGCGCCTATGGCTGAGCGCGTGCGCACAGCGGTGACCTTCTCGTTGATCTGGCAGGGGACCACTGTCGACGTGCGCGCCTCCGTCGGCGTCGCCCTGTCGGACGAGCACGACCTCAGCTCCTTGATCTCGGCTGCGGACGCGGCGATGTACGACGTCAAGGCCGGGCGGTCCCGGAGAGCCGAGACAGCCTCGACTCGCTGATCAGGCGAGCACGCTGTCGAGCTCGACCGACTCGATGTCCAAGGCCTCTCCGACCGGGGCGTTCGTGAGGCGGCCCGCATGGGTGTTGAGACCGAGCGCCAGGCTGCGGTCCTCACGCATCGCGCGCTCCCAACCCTTGTCCGCCACTGCGACCACGTAGGGCAGCGTCGCGTTGGTGAGGGCGTAGGTCGACGTGTTGGGCACGGCCCCGGGCATGTTGGCGACGCAGTAGAAGACCGAGTCGTGCACTGTGTAGGTGGGGTCGTCGTGGGTGGTGGCGCGCGAGTCTTCGAAGCATCCGCCCTGGTCGATCGCGATGTCGACGAGGACCGACCCCGGCTTCATCCGGGACACCAGGTCGTTGCTCACCAGCTTGGGCGCGGCGCCACCGGGGATCAGCACGGCGCCGATGACCATGTCGGCCTCCAGGACCTGCTGCTCGATGGCCATCCTGGACGACGCGAGCCCGTGGACGCGATTGTTGTAGCGCCAGAACGACAGGCGCAGCTTGTCGAGGTCGGTGTCGAGAAGGGTCACGTCCGCGCCCATGCCGAGGGCGATGTTCGCGGCGTTCTGGCCGGACACGCCCGCACCGATGATGACGACCTTTGCGTTGGCGACCCCGCCGACGCCGCCCATGAGCACTCCCCGCCCACCCTGGGCCTTCATGAGGGAGTAGGCCCCCACCTGGGGCGCCAGGCAGCCGGCGACCTCGGACATCGGGTAGAGCAGGGGCAGGGACCCTGACGGCAGCTGCACCGTCTCGTAGGCGATGGCGGTGACCCTGCGGGTCATGAGCTCCGCGGTGAGCGCCTTGTCCGCGGCCAGGTGGAGGTAGGTGAAGAGGGTCAGGCCCTCCCGCATCCGGGCGTACTCCTCGGCCACCGGCTCCTTGACCTTCAGGACCATGTCGGCGGCGCCCCACACGTCGTCCGCGGTGTCGAGGACGGTGGCCCCCGCCGCGACGTAGCTGTCGTCGGGGATCAGCGACCCCTCCCCGGCGCCCCTCTCCACGAGCACCTGGTGCCCGTGCGCCACGAGCTCGTGGACTCCCAGGGGGGTCAACGCCACCCGGTACTCGCGGTTCTTGACTTCCCGGGGTACGCCGACCTTCATGTAGTGATCCTCCCGCCTGTGGCACGGACGTGCGCCGAATCGTCATAATTCCTCCATGAGCGACCAGCGACAAGGAGACAGCCAGGATCTCCAGAGCCAGATAGATGCCCTGACGGCGCAGATCGGGTGCGACCGCGCTGCCATCGAGACCCTGCAGTCGGACGCGGCCGACACCTTGGGTCGGATCGAGGACATCGAGGCAGCCGCAGCACTGGACCGGCAGATGATCGCCGAGCTCCAGGACGCCGGTGTGGTGAGTCGCGAGCACGCCGCCCAGATGGAGCGGGCTCTGCAGTCTTCCCGCACCATCGGCACCGCGGTCGGCATCCTCATGGCCGAGCGCGAGATCCGCCAGGACGAGGCCTTCACGGTGCTGAAGGCAGCCAGTCGTAACTCCAACCGCAAGCTGCGCGAGGTCGCCCAGGAGCTGGTCGAGTCGCGCTGAGTCTGGAGGCGACGGGACCTCTGGCTCTGTTGCAGAACGCCTGCCGAGATGGATCGTTGATCCGCGGCCCCACGGCTGCGGGCAGCACGACCCATCGAGGAGGACTCCATGCAGACCACAGAACTGACACGGCGCGGAGCCGTCGTCGTCGGCGTCACGGGCTCGGGACGAGAGGCCGGGATCCTGCGCTTCGCTGCAGAGACGGCGAGGCGTCACCATGCCCCGGTCGTCCTGGTGCACGCCTACGGGGTCGGCCACCCAGCACCACCGCCCGGCTACCTGATCGACTACGAGGAAGCGGCCAACGTCGCCCACGACATCATCAGTGACGTGGAGGACGAGTTCCTCGACCTCAGCGGCGGGTCGGTCGAGTGCAGCTCCAAGGCTGTCCTCGGCCCGCCCTCCCGCGTGCTCGTCGATCTGAGCCAGGACGCCCGGCTGGTCGTCGTGCAGCACCGGGCCACCCCGCTTCTTGACCGTCTTTTCGTCGGGTCCACGGTCCATGGCACCGCAGCGCACAGCACCTGCCCGGTGGTCTCCGTGCCGACGGACTGGCAGCCCCGCTCGGCCCCGCATCACGTCGTCGTCGGCGTGCACGACGACGGCTCGCCGGCCGAGGCGGTCGCAGCCGGCCTCGACTGGGCTGCTGCCACGGATGCGACGCTGCAGGTGGTCAACGCGTGGCGTCTGGATCCTGCCTACGAGGACATCCTCCGAGCACCCATGGCCGATGAGTGGCACGACGAGCAGGTCCGCGCCCTCGAGGGGAGGATCAGCAGCCTCCGGACAGCCCACCCTTCCGTCCCGGTCCGGGTCGAGGTCAACCACGAGTGGCCGGCCCAGATGCTCGTGGAGGCGTCCGAGGTCGCGTCCCTGGTGGTGGTGGGACGGCACGCCGGCCGCTGGCGCGTGTCACCGCATCTGGGTTCCGTCGTCCGGACGGTGCTCCGTCACGCCGAGGCTCCCGTCATGGTGGTACCCCTGGCTCGAGCGGCCGGAGAGGCCGCAACGAGCAGGTAGCCCTTGGCCGGCGCTCGCTCTGGCACGATGCCGCCGTGGACCCGCTGAAGTCGATCACCCTGTTCGTGGCGGCCGCCGTCGCCGAGATCGGCGGCGCCTGGCTGGTCTGGCAGGGCGTGCGCGAGCACCGCGGCTGGATCTGGATCGGTGCGGGCGTCATCGCCCTGGGCGTCTACGGCTTCGTGGCGACCCTGCAACCGGATGCCCACTTCGGCCGCATCCTCGCTGCCTACGGTGGTGTGTTCGTCGTCGGGTCCCTCGCCTGGGGCATGGCCTTCGACGGCTTCCGGCCCGATCGCTACGACGTCGCAGGAGCACTGATCTGCTTGGTCGGCGTGGCCGTGATCATGTACTCGCCGCGCCCGGCCTGAGCACGCCGGCGAGGAGCTTGCGCGTGAGCTCGTAGGCGCCGGGTTGCTCGCTCTCACGCGGGCCCGCGACGTTCAACGTCAGACCGGGGCCCATTCCGTCGAGCCAGCCGATGACCTCGTCGAGGTCGTTCCCGTCGGTCATGAGCACGGGTCTCTCCAGCTTCGCCGCGGTACGACGAGTCAGGTCGCTCCCCGGCGACGGGGTGTCCTGGCCCTGCACCACGAGGGTGGCATCGCTGTCACGCACGTTGAGTCTCGTGCGGACGTCCGGGTCACGGGTGTCCGTCTCGGCCAGTCCTGGATACAGGGCGAGCAGCCCCGGCGGATCGGGAAGGTCCTCCGCCCAGCCTCCGGCGGGGCACCAGCCGCCGTACGGCACGCCAGCGGCGATGGCCGCGTCCAGGGCTGCCCGGTCTGCTCCGGTCTGTCCGCCCGAGACGACGCGGGCGATGAGGTGGTGGCTCTGGTGGCCCAAGGTCGGTTCCTCCTGGGCACAAGCCTAGGGAGGCAGGTCCCCCAAGGAACCTGCCTCCCGGATCCGGTGTGCGACCGTGTCAGGCGGTCACCCCGACGTCGGCCCGCTTCGAGTGGCGCAGGCCGAGGAGGGCGAGGAGCGCCAGGATCGCAGCGCCGATGAAGGCGACGACCGCGGCGATGCCGGCGATGGTGCCCATCGTGGCGAAGGCGTAGCCGTAGAGGAGCAGGCCGCGCAGGGTGCTGCCAGTCTGAGCGGTGGCGCGCTGCGCGTTCACCGTGTTGCACTCCTCGCTGGGCTCCTCGGTGGACCCGCGCTCGGGGCACACCTCGCGCTGCTTGTCACCCAGCGTGGCGTAGGTCTCGCCGCCGGTCGACGCGTTGGTGTGGGCCAGGATGTAGTGGTCGGCGTAGGCCTTCGCCTCCGCGCCGGTGTCCATCTTGCTGCCGGCGAACTCCTCCAGCGCGTCCCTGTCGGCGTCGGAGAGTGCCTCGTCGCCTGCGATGGCCTCCTGGACGGGCATCACGATCTGCTGGTCCGACAGCTGCTTGTCGACCTCGCCCCCGATGAACACAGAGGCCCAGGTCAGCAGCCCTCCTGCGATCAGCAGGACCACAGCAAGAGCCAGACCGGTCCAGGAGACGAGCTTGTCGACGAACGCGCGCATGATGTGCCTTCCGTTGGGGGAGCCGTATGTGTGGCTCCCGCTTCGTCCACGAGCGTAGGGAGGCCCACGGGTGAACTCCTGAGGCGAAGGCCATCAACGAGGAGGACGAAGGTCCTCACTCCGCAAGGCACTGCCAGGCGATCAGTCCGACGGAGGTGCGGCCGAGATCGCCGCGAGCGACTCGGAGATGTCGTCGTCGGCGCCGATCGTCACGGCGCCCCGAGTCCGTCGACGGTGTGCCCTGTGCCCCATCACTACCTTGACGAGTTCTTCTCGAGGTCGCGGTGCGAGGTCATGCGGTGACCTCCAGGTCCAGCCCGAGGAACGCGGCCAAGAGCTGGCGGTCGTTGGACAGATCGGATGCTGTGCCGGACGTCGTGATGGTGCCGGCCTCGAAGACGTAGGCGCGGTCGCACATCTCCAGGGTCGCCTCGACGTTCTGCTCCGAGATGAGCACGGAGCAGCCACTCTCGACCACCGAGCGCGCGATGTCGAGGACCTGCTCGACGAGGAGCGGAGCCAGGCCGAGCGACGGCTCGTCGAGGATGAGGAGCTTGGGCTGGGCCATCAGTGCCCGGGCGATCGCAACCATCTGCTGCTCACCGCCGCTGAGGGTGCCCGCCAGCTGTTTGCGACGTTGACCGAGGATGGGGAAGCGGTCCTCCATCTCGATGACCTGACGTCCGACATCGTGGCGGCTGAGGCCGGTGCCGGTAGCCCCCATGAGCAGGTTGTCGTGTACTGACATCGCGGGGAAGAGGTGGCGACCCTCCGGGCACAGGGTCAGGCCGATGCCCGCGACCTGCCGGGGGGACTTGCCGACCAGTTCGATCTCGCCGTAGCGGATGCTTCCGCGACGAGGCTTCTCGATGCCCACGAGTGCCTTGAGGGTCGAGGACTTCCCTGCCCCGTTGGGTCCGATCAGGGCCACGCACTCGCGGGCACCCACGCGGAACGACACGTCGTCCACCGCCAGACGGGACCCGTAGGTGACGGTGAGTCCTTCGACGACCAGCTCACTTGACATGACCGACCTCCTCTAGCGAAGTGACGAGTGCGGCCGCCTTGCGGCCCAGGTAGGCGTCTTGGACCGCGGTGTTGCTCGCGATCTCGTGCGGGGTGCCGACGGCGAGCTCCTCGCCCGCCGTCATCACCATGATCCGGTCGCAAAGGTGCATCATCAGCCGCATCTTGTGGTCGATGACGACGATCGTGAGGCCTCGGTCGCGCAAGCCCCTGATGAAGTCGAGCAGCTGCCCGACCTCGGACTCGATCAGGCCCCCGGAAGGTTCGTCCAGGAGCAGGAGGCGTGCACCGGTGGCGACCGTCATGCCGATGGCGAGCTGCTGCTGCTGGACGTTCGTCAGCTCCGAGGGCAGCGAGTCGGCCGCCTTGGTCAGGCCGGTGAGCTCCAGCAGGTCGTCCAGGGCGCGGCGGTCCTCGTCGGTGTCGTGGGAGGAGAGCCAGCCGCGGATGCCCCGGCGTGCGGACCCACGGGCGGTGCGCAGGCTCTGCGCGACCGTGTGGGTGCTGAACAGCTGGGCTGCCTGGAAGGTTCGGCCGAGGCCCAGCCAGCTTCGGCGGTACGACGGGAGTCGATCGGCCCTCTCGCCGAACAGAGTGAGCTGACCGCTGGTGGGGCGGACCGTCCCTGCGATCAAGTTGAAGAGCGTGGTCTTCCCGGCGCCGTTGGGGCCGACGATCCCGTAGATCTCGCCCTCCTCCACCGACATCGTGACGTCGTTCACGGCCGTCAGACCGCCGAATTCCCGACGCAGAAGACTGGTCTCGAGCACCGTGCTCATGTGCGTGCCACCTCTCTGGTCTCCGTGACCCGCGCACTGGGGGCGGTGTCGGGCGTACTCGGTTCGTCCAGACGCTTGCGCTTGACGTAGGCGCCCAGCGCGTTGAGCCGGCCGGCGATGCCGTCGGGGGCGAAGATCACCACGATGATCAGTGCGACGCCCATGATCACCATGCGGTACTCGTCAGCGGCACGCAGCACCTCCGGGAGGATGACGAAGATCGCCGCTCCGATGAAGGGACCGGCCACCGATGCCCGACCACCGACGATGATCGCCATCAGGGCCGTGAAAGCGATGACCTGCCCGCCGACCTCTGGGTTGATGTAGGACAGCGACGAGGCCTGGAAGCTCCCGGCGAGGCCCGCGATGCCCGCGCTGACGACGAAGGCGACCAGTCTGGCCCGCACGACGTCGACGCCGATGGCGGCGGCGAGCGCCTGGTTGTCGCGGATCGCCCTCAGGCGTTGCCCGGTCCCGCTGCGCATCATCCACGCCACGAAGACCGAGACCAGGACCGTCACGGCCAGGACGAGGTAGTAGAACCCCTCCATCGAGGTGAACCAGGTGCCGCCAGGGCTCTCAGGCAGCGGGATCGGGCTGATGCCCAGATCGCCGTTGGTGACCGACTTCCAGTTCTTGATGACGATCGTGCCGACGAGGCCCAGGCCGAGCGTGGCGATGACGAAGTAGTGGCCGCCCAGCCGTAGCGTGAGGAGCCCCACCATCAGGCCGACCACCGCGGCCAGCGCGATCGCCATGGGCACCGTCGCCCAGAAGGTCCAGCCGTGGGTCACGGTGAGGACCCCGGTCGTGTACGCACCGACACCGAAGAGGGCGCCGTGCGCCATGGACACGAGTCCGGCGTGACCGACAGCCACGTCGAGCCCGATGAACAGGACCGTGAAGATCAGGAGCTGGGTCATGATCTGGATGTAGTAGGGGGACCCCAGTACCACGGGGAGCAGCGCCGCCGCTGCAGTGGCTGCCAGCGCCATCAACGCCTTGGGATGCGACGACATCATGCGACCCTCTCAGCTCGACCGAAGATTCCCTGCGGGCGCACCACCAGGACGAGCACCAGCAGAAGCAGGGGGTAGACGTCGCGGTACTCCAGGGAGATGTACGCGGACCCGAAGGACTCGGCCAGCCCGACGACGAGTCCCCCGAACAGCGCGCCGTTGATGCTGCCCATGCCGGCGAGCACGATGATCACGAAGGCCTTGAGGATCATGCTGTCGCCCATCGTGGGATAGACCTGCGAGATGGGGGCGAGCAGTCCGCCCGCGAGACCCGCGAGAACGCTGCCGATCGCCATCGTGATGATCCCGATGCGTCGCGGCGAGAGACCCACGACGAGCGCCCCGGTTCGGCTCTGGCTTGACGCCCGGATACTGCGCCCCAGCGAGGTCGTGCGGAGGAACATGTTCAGGAACACCACGGCCAGCATGGCGACAGCGACGACGAGGATCCGGTGGTAGGTGATCTGCGCGCCCAGGATGGAGACGGTCCCCTCGAAGGGAGCCTTCACCGTCATGACCCGAGGGCCGAAGAAGATGAGGGCGAGTCCCTGGAGTACGGAGAGCAATCCGAAGGCCGCGATGAACAGCATGGCCGGGGGCGCGTTGCGCAGGGGATCGAAGACGAGCGCCTGCACCATCACGCCGAGCAGGGCCAGCACCACCATGCCGACCGCCAGACCGAGCCAGTAGTTGTCGCCGGCCAGCACGGCAGTGATGTACCCACCGATCATGGCGTGTGCCCCGAATGCGAACTGCGGGACGTCAAGCACTCCGAAGACCAGCGCCAGGGAGACCGCGACGAGGCCGTAGATGCAGCCCGCCATCACCCCGTTGGCGACGATCTGAGCGATCTGTTCCACGGCGGTTCACTCCCCGCGGAAGTCGTTGATCGACGTCGCGTCCGTGTAGAAGCGCGGGTGCACCGTCGTGGTCGTCTCACCCGACTCCTCTAGGTCACGGATCTCCAGGATGTTCCACTCCTGGTCCAGGACGTCATCCATGCTCGCGCGGAGCGCTTCGGGGTCGCTCGTCGACTCGGCCTCGTCGGCCGCGCTGATCGCCCACATGGCCTGCGCGTAGCCATCTGCGGAGATGACCACGGCGTCTCGGTCGAATTCCGACTTGAAGGCCTCACGGAACTCGGCGACGGGCTCCGATCCGAGGTCCCAGTTGCTGCCCTCGAAGATGGACCCCTTCAGCTCGGCGGGCTTGACCGACTGAGCCAGCTCGTCGGGCCCGCAGGAGATCTGGAAGATGAACTTGCCTTCGTAGCCGAGCTCCCGGGCCTGGTTGACGATCGGTGCGATCTGGGCGCAGACCCCGGGCACCGCCACGAAGTCCGGGTTGCTCTTCAGCAGCGCGGTGAGCTGGGGGTAGAAGTCGGTGGCGCCGAGGGCGAACGTGGCGTGACCGACGACCTCCTCACCCTGCGCCTCCCAACCCTCCTTGAACGTGGTGTACCAGGCGAGGCCGAACTCGTCCTCGCTCTGCATGATGGCCACCTTCTGAGAGGTGAGCCCCTCGGACTCGAGGCCCTCCTTCACGAGCTGGGTGAACTCCGGCATGTAGCTGTGGGTGTTGAACCAGTAGCGGGCCACGAGCTCGTTGCCCTCCGTGACCAGCTTGTTCGACGCCGAGGAGCTGATGACGAGGAACGGGTTTCTCGCGGACTCGTTGAAGGCCAGGACCGGGAAGGTCTCGGCGCTGGTCGAGATGAGCATGGCCGGTGTCCCGTCCTGCGACGCGAGGCGGCGTCCGCACGAAGCAGCCTTGGCCGTGTCGACCTGGGTGTCGCAGAAGACGGCCTCGACCTTCACCTTCTTCCCGTCGACGTCGATCCCGCCGTCGTCGTTGACCTGCTTGACGGCGAGGCGGACACCGTCGGAGAAGTTGGCGCCGTAGTCGGCGTAGCCGCCTGTCTGCGGGTAGGGGACGCCCAGCTTCAGGACGTCGTCGGCGCCGGACGCGCCGGACGCGCCGCAACCTGCGAGTGCCATCGCGGCGAGGGCTGCCACGGGAGCGCCGATGAGCTTGGAGGGGAGACGGTCGAACATGTGTGGACCTCGGTTCTGGTGAGCGTGCTGAGGATGGAGGAGGAGAGGAGCAATCAGGAGGTGGTGGCGTGCTCGACCAACCCGTTGGCGAGGGCGAGCCCACCTTCGGGCGTCGTGATCTCGAACGCTGTGGAGGTCGAGCCGGCGCTGGGAGCGGCGTACCCGATCGTGGGTGTGGACGGGACGACGACCATCGCCCGGAACTCGCCGTAGATCCGCGAGACCCGGGTGATGTCGCCGTCGAGCACGCCGTTGGCGATCTCGGAGAGACCCATGGCGAGCGTGGCGCTTCCGTGGAGGATGAGTCCCGGCAGCCCTGCCTTCTCCGCGACGGCGATGTCGGTGTGGAGGGCGTTGTAGATGCGCGAGCACTCCGAGTAGACGTGGCAGGCAGACACGGGGAGGTCGAGGGTGGCGGAGGCACGCTCTCCGTCCACGCGGGCGGCGGGGCCCGACGGACGCGGTACGCCCGCTGCTCCGTTCGTCTCCACGCCCCGGTAGACGACCCCGGTCACCGTGGTGACGACGAGCTCGCCGGCCACGGTGCTGGTGTCGGCCTGGAGGGTGAGCCACGCCCCCGCCTTGTGCTCACTGACCCCCACGACCCGCACGACCGTGTCGAGGGACTCCTGTGCCCACAGCGGGCGGTAGACACGGGTGTCGTGGGAGACCTCGACCGCTCGCCCCGCTTCCTCTGGGGTGAGACCCAGGTGGTCGTGCAGCAGCTTGGTCGCCTCCCACTCGGGAGACGCCAGGATCAGTGGGTGGACCGGGAGGAGGTCCCCTCGCGTGTCGTAGAGCCGCGGGTTGTTGTCTCCCACCGCGGCGGCGTAGTTCATCGTCCATCGCGGGTCGAGGAACAAGGGGACGGGCGCGGACTCGCGACCGACGACCTCAGTGTTGAGCGGCATGGTTCACCTCGTGGTGGTTGAAGTGGTGTCGCGGGACAGGTAGCGCTGGTTGTCGGAGCCGAGCGGAGGGGTGAGGGCGGGCCCGGCGTCGTACCCCGGCTCGAACCGGATCGGGGTGGCCGGGATCGGCCAGCTGTTGCCACGGCCGGGCGAGACCACGTGCTCCGCCATCCCGCGGGTTCGCGCCTGGTCGGTGGCAAGGGCCTCGCGCGAGGTCCACACCGGCGAGGCCGGCACGCTCGCGGCGGCCAGCTCCTTGGCCGCCTGCTCACGGGTGCGCTCAGCGAGCCAGGTGAGCATGGGTGGCTCGATCAGGTCCGTGAAGTGGGTGACTCGCCCGCTGCCGTCACGTAGGTCCTCGCGCTGGGCGAGCTCGCTCAGTCCCAGGGCCTGGCAGAACCCCAGCCACTGGGGTTCGGAGGCAACGGCGATGCACACGTGACCGTCGGCGGCGGGGAAGAGCCCGTACGGCGCGAGGTTGGGGTTGATCCGTCGGCCGTACTCGAAGTCCTCGTCGGCGATCTCCGCGTTGGCTATCGCGAGCTCGTTGAGCGAGAGACAGGAGTCGAGCATGGCAACGTCCACGTAACTGCCCTCGCCGGTCACGCCACGTCGCAGCAGGGCCATGAGGATGCCGGACAGTGCATGGAGCGCCGGGCCGAGATCTCCGATGGCGGGCCCCAGCGCCTGTGGCTCACCGGTCTCGGGACTCACCCGCACCAGACCCGCCATCGCCTCGGCCACGAGGTTGAAGGCCGGCCAGTCGCGTAGCTCGGAAGGTGTGTTGCCGAAGCCGCTGATTGAGCACATGACCAAGCGGGGGTTCGCGGCGGACAGTACGTCGTACCCGAGGTCCAGACGGTCCATCACTCCGGGGCGGAAGTTCTCCACCACCACGTCGGCGCCACGCACAAGGTCCAGGAAGTCCTCGCGGTCGTCAGGATGGCGCAGGTCAAGGGTCACGCTCTGCTTGCGCCGGTTCAACCGCAGGAAGTAGGCCGAGACCGTCTCGCCGTCTCCCGCCTCGATCACGGGGAAGAGCTGCCGGTTGATCTCACCCTCGGGCGGTTCGACCTTGATCACGGTCGCACCGGCATCGGCGAGCATCATCGTGCAGTAGGGGCCCGCGAGCCATCTCGTCAGGTCGAGGACCACCACATCCTGGAGTGGCGGGGCGGATGTCTTCACGTCGTTCTCCCAGTGACTCGAAACCGTTGCGACCTGCTGTCAGGCTCGAGTCTCGTGACCTGGGACACACAGTTCCTAGAGTGACCTGCACAACACTGGAGCGGAGTACGTTGTGCACATGCCCAACCAGCGCGCAGTGCGGCACTTGGCTGACGTCCTACGCGCCGAGACTGACTCGCTCGCCCTGCGTCTCGTCGGAGAGTCCGTGGAGCGCATTCCCGAGTACGCAGCGCTTTCGTCGGACGGCTACGACGAGACCTTCGTGACCAACGTGCGCAAGCACCTCGAGGTGTTCCACGACCTGCTGGTCGGCGGCGTCCTCGACGAGGCGCTCACGTCCTTCGCCTATCGCTCCGCGGCGGCGCGAGCGAGGCAGGGGCTGCCGCTGGCGGCCATTCTCCAGTCCTATCAAGTGGTGACCCGAGGTATCTGGCACTGGCTCACCACCCACGACGAGCTGAGGGACGACCCGGAGGTGGTCCGCCTCAGCTGGCCCCTGTGGCTGGACTACACCGACAGGGCGACGCGTGCGTCCGCCGACGCCTTCACCGTGGTCGCACGCGAGCGCAACCAGGCGGACGTCGACGCGCGTCGCACCTTCATCGACATGCTGCTGTCCGGAAGGGTGGTCGGCCTCGAGTGGATGCGCTGGCTCAGCTCGTTCGGCTACGACCGTGTCGAAGCGGGGTTTTGCCTCGTGGTCGTGCAGTGGTGGGACGAGGGCGGGTACCGCGTGATGGACGCGGTCGGCCGGACCGCCCGGTCTGTCGCAGAACGCCTCCGGGCAGCCACAGGGGTCGCGCCCATCGACGCCGTCAGGGACCGCGAGGTGGTGCTCCTGGTCTCCGCCGACGGCATCGCCCCCGAGCGCATTCGCGAGGAGGTGGAGCGCTCCTTGTCCGCACGTCCCGTGCCCGGCCTGGAGGTGAGCGGGGCGATCAGCCGGCCGGCCACCAGGCCGGAGGCGTTGGTCGACGCCTACAGCCACGTGCGCCGAGCGGTTGCGGTGACCAGGGGCACAGGAAAGGTCGCGCTCGTGGACCAGATCGGGTTGTTCGACCACGCGGTGGCGGCGCTCAGGTCTGATGTGCGCAGCGTGACGTCGCCACGCGTAGCGGGGTTCGTGGTCGACTCCGTGCGCGATCCCCGCGACTCCATGCTGGGGACGCTGCGGGCCTGGGTCGAGAGCAACATGAATGTCGGAGCGTGTGCTGCGGCCCTCCACGTGCACCGCAACACGGTCTACTACCGACTCCGGCAGGTCGAGGAGACCACGGGCCTGGACCCCCAGTCCGTGAGTGGTCTCACCGATCTCATGGTGGCCCTGCGGCTCGCTGACGAGCTCACCGGGACGACCGAGCAGCCGCGCGCCTAGTCAGCGCAGGGCCGTGGTCACGACGTTCGCGGCGTCGGAGAACCCGTAGTCCGGCTCGCCCCGCTGGGCCGGCTGGCCCAGTCGGACGACCACCGTCTCGGTCGTCGGGTCGACCAACAGCGTCTGGCCGCCCAGACCGAGGGCGGCGTAGACGGAGGGCGGGGCCGCCGGCGCGAGCTGTCCGGTGACCGGGTCGACGGGCTGGCCCCGGACGTCGACCTCGTCGGTCGCGCCGCGAAGGGGTCCTGGTCGGTTCAGCCACCAGAGCAGGCCGTAGGCGGCGTTGTGCACGGTGGAGGAGCGGCCGACCGAGCGGCGTACGTAGGAGTCGGACAGCAGTCGGGTGCCGTCCACCGTGCCGTCCTCGAGGTAGAGCAGCCCGAACCGGGCCAGGTCCAGGCACGTGCTCTGCAGGCCGAAGAAGACCATCGTGGAGCCTGCGGTGTCGGTGACGAGGCGGGAGTTGGACATTCCGAGTGGCTCGAAGAGCCGGTCGCGGGCGAAGTCGGCGACCGGCACCCCTGTCGCCTCCTCCAGCACCGGCTCGAGGACCTGGATCGCCGCGTTGTTGTAGGCCCAGGCGGTCCCGGGCGGGTGTTGCTGGTCCAGGCCGACCGCGTAGGCCGTGCGGTCCTCGGCGCCCACCAGGTCGCCGTAGTCGGAGGCGGGGGTCCAGTAACGACCACTGTCGTTGGCGAGGAGGTTGCGCACGGTGACGCCCTCCGACGGGGTGCCCCTCCATCGGGGGACGTACTGCGAGACCTTGTCGCCCAGACGCAGGTCGCCGTCGCGCACGGCGATCCCGACCAGGGCGCTGGCGACTGACTTGGTGATCGAGAAGACCTCTCGCGGGGTGTCCCTCGGAGTGCCCCAGCTCCAGTCCCTCGCGAGCTTGCCGTCGCGCACCACCGCGTAGCACGAGGAGTCCATCTCTCGCGCCTCGCGAGCCAGTCCTCGCAGCCGCCCGGGGCGCAGGCCGAGGGTCCACGGTGGCGCGGTGGTCCACCCGTCCGGCCCTGGCTCGATGCGCTGACCGGCCGCGGCTGAGCCGGTGGACTGCAGGGTGGCGGGGCGCTGGCTGGGCGTGGTGTCCGACGAGGCGCACCCGGCAGCCAGGGCCACGCTCACGAGCAGAGCGGTCAGTGCGGCTGGTCGGGGGGCTGCCATGCCAGTGAGGATAGGTCGCCACCTACGGTGCACCCTCGTGAGGACGAGAGAAGCAGACCACCCGCTGCGCGCGCTGTGGAGGCGGTACGACGCCTACCGGGGCCGTTTCGTCGCAGCGGTGGCGATGTCCACGCTCAACAAGGTGGCCGACGTGGTGCCGGAGCTGCTCATCGGAGCGGCCGTGGACGTCGTCGTTCGGGGGGACAACTCGTTCGTCGGTGAGGTGCTGGGCGTCGACTCGCGCTTCGCGCAGCTCGGCTGGCTGGCCGTCATCAACGTCGTCGTGTGGGTGGTCGAGTCGCTCTCGCAGTACGTCGCCGATGTCCTGTGGCGCGGTCTCGCTCAGGGCGTCGAGCACGACCTTCGCGTCGAGGCATACGACCACGTCCAGCACCTCGACCTCGGATGGCACGAGACACGGCCTGCTGGATCCACGCTGGCGACCCTCAACGACGACGTCAACCAGCTCGAGCGCTTCCTCGACGTCGGGGCTCCGGCGATCCTGCAGACCACGCTCAACGTGCTCCTGGTCGGTGGCGTGTTCGCCGCCGCGTCCGGCCAGCTCCTCGTGCTGGCGTTCCTGCCGATCCCGCTGATCGTCGTGGGCTCGCTGGTCTTCCAGCGGCGGCTGGAGCCGCTCTACGCCAGGGTTCGCACCGCGGTGGCCGACCTGTCCGGAACCCTCAGCGCCAACCTCTCGGGGATCGCCACGATCAAGGCGTTCACCGCCGAGGACCGCGAGCGTGATCGGGTCAGCGCCGTGTCGCAGGCCTACCGCGAGGCCAACACGGCGGCGATCCGCTCGTCGGCGGCGTTCGTTCCCCTCGTGCGGATGGCGATCCTGGGGGGCTTCACCTGCACGCTGCTGCTCGGAGGCTGGGCGACGCTGCGCGGCGAGCTGGAGGTCGGCCTCTACTCGGTGCTCGTGTTCATGACCCAGCGGCTCCTGTGGCCGCTGACCGACGTCGCGGAGGTGCTCGATCTCTACCAGCGCGGTCGCGCCTCTGCGAGCCGCATCCTGGGGCTGCTGGAGATCCCGGTCACCGTCCCGGCCGGGACGGCCACGCTGGCGCGCCCGGTGCGCGGCCGGATCGAGCTGCGCGACGTCCGAGCGGGGTACGGCGACGGTCCCGACGTGCTGCACGGCCTCGACCTGGTCGTGCCCGCGGGGGAGACGCACGCGATCGTCGGAGCCACCGGCTCGGGCAAGTCGTCACTGCTGCGCCTGGTGCTGCGGTTCGACGACCCGCGCTCGGGACAGGTGCTGTTCGACGGCGAGGACGTGCGCAGCCTCGACTGGGACTCCCTGCGGGGGTCGATGGGCTACGTCGCCCAGGACGTCTTCATGTTCGCCGGCTCCATTGCTGACAACATCGCCTACGGCCGGCCAGGTGCGACCCGGGAGCAGGTCCGGGCGGCCGCCGAGGCAGCCGCGGCGCTCGACTTCATCGAGGCACTCCCCGACGGGCTCGACACGTGGGTGGGGGAGCGGGGGGTCACCCTGTCCGGCGGACAGCGTCAGCGGCTCGCGCTCGCCAGGGCGCTGCTCCGCGACCCGGCGGTGCTCGTCCTGGACGAGGCGACCTCCGCCGTGGACAACGAGACCGAGGCCGCGATCCAGCGTTCCCTGAAGCAGGCCACCGCGCGGTGCTCGGCGATCGTCGTGGCACACCGGCTCTCCACGGTCCGGCACGCGCACCGGATCTGGGTGCTGGACGCCGGCCGGATCGTCGAGAGCGGCACGCACGACGAGCTCGTCGCTCGTGACGGCGCCTACGCCGCGCTCTGGCGGGTGCAGACGGGGGAGCCTGTGGGCCGTTGAGGCTCAGCCCTCGTTGCGCAGGCGCGGCTCGGTGCGCTTCTCGGGATGGACGCCGCGCTTGTCGGCGTAGAACGCGCGGATCATGTCCATGTCCGCCTTGACGTCGCCGGTCGGCATGAAGGTCGGACCGCAGCCAACGGTGCGTGACGGGCCGTCCATGTAGGCGAGGCAGATCGGCAGGCCGGTCTGCTGGGACAGGCGGTAGAACCCGGACTTCCAGTACTCCACCTTGCTGCGCGTGCCCTCGGCCGCGACGGCGAGCAGGAACTCCTCGCCGGACTCGATCATCGAGACCAGCGCCTTGATGTCCTCGGTCGGGTTGGCGCGATCGACCTTGACCGCTCCGGTGGCACGCATGACGGGCGCGAAGGGGCCGCTGAAGAACTCCTTCTTCACCATGATGCGCGGGTGGTGCCCCTGGCTCCATGCGAAGAGCAGGGAGAAGACCCAGTCCCAGTTGGAGGTGTGGGGGGCGCCCACCACGATCGCCTGGCGGGGCAGCGTCCCGTCGGTGCGCCAGCGGATGAGGCGGAGGACGATGCGGGCCAGCCGGGGGCGGATCACCATGCGCGACATGGCGGCAGGCTACTCGTGCGCGGCGCGTTCGAGTCGCTCGGTGCTCCGCACGGGCGGGTAGGTTCGGGACCGTGGAGACCGAGGCCGTCCTGGAGCTGTTGACGAGGGTCTCCGCGGAGGTCGTCGAACCACGGTTCCGTGCCCTCTCCGACGACGAGGTGCACGAGAAGCGTCCGGGTGACCCGGTGACGGTCGCGGACCGCGAGGCGGAGGTGCTGCTCACGCGGGCGCTGCGATCCGCCTGGCCGGACGCGGTGGTGCTGGGCGAGGAGGCCTACGCCGGCGACCCCTCGCTGATGCAGCAGTACGCCACGGCCGAGCACGCCTTCACCGTCGACCCCGTCGACGGCACCAACAACTTCATCCGTGGCTCGGCCGACCACGCGATGATGCTGGCTGAGGTGCTCCGCGGAGAGGTGGTGCGCAGCTGGACCTGGCACCCCCAGCACCGGGTGTCGTACGTCGCCGAGCGGGGCGCTGGCGCGTGGCGCAACGGTGAGCGCCTCGAACGTGCTCCCGCGACGACGCAGCCGGTGGGACGGACCTCCAACCGCGCGTGGGCGAAGCTGCCGTGGGGCGAGCTCTCTCCGCTGCAGAGGACGTGGTTCTCGTGCGGGGTGGACTATCCGAGGCTCGTCGAGGGTGAGGCTGACTTCCTCCTCTACCGAGGCCAGACCAGCACGTCGCACCGCGGCATGCCGTGGGACCACGCGCCGGGGTCGCTGCTCGTCACCGAGACCGGGGGAGTGGTGTGTGCCTTCGACGGGGAGCCCTACCACCCGCAGCGGCTGCCGACGCGAGGGCTTCTCGTCGCCGCCGACCCCGCCACGGCGGACCTGGTGCTGGGCCAGCTGGGCGACCTGTGATCGGCACGTCCAAACTGGGGTGAGCGTCGCCAAGGCGGGCCGATAGCATCGGCCGGGTCCAGGCCCGGGCCGTATCCGGGCCGAACCCAACCTGCAGGAGAGCCCGTGTCCGAGATCAAGGTCGTCCGCATCCACGCTGGTCAGCGTGAGGAGCAGACACTGACCGCGGGCACCAAGGCCTGGGAGCTCTTCAAGGACGACGCCGACATCATCGCCGCCCGGGTGGGCTCGGGCGGGCAGCAGGCCCTGAGGGACCTCGCCCACG
Source organism: Nocardioides seonyuensis (assembly GCF_004683965.1). Lineage (NCBI taxonomy): Bacteria > Bacillati > Actinomycetota > Actinomycetes > Propionibacteriales > Nocardioidaceae > Nocardioides > Nocardioides seonyuensis. Next base: position 3,831,110 of record NZ_CP038436.1, on the reverse strand, counting down.
AGCTCGGCGACGGCGACGAGGTGGAGGGCGTCGCCATCGACAGCGCCGACGGTCGCGACATCCTGCGCCACTCGACCGCCCACGTGCTGGCCCAGGCGGTCCAGCAGCTCTTCCCCGAGGCCAAGCTGGGCATCGGCCCGCCGATCACCGACGGGTTCTACTACGACTTCGACGTCGAGACCCCGTTCGTTCCCGAGGACCTGGTCAGGATCGAGTCGGCGATGCGCAAGATCATCAAGGATAACCAGCGCTTCGAGCGGCGCGTCACCACCGACGCCGCCGCGATCGACGAGCTCAAGGACGAGCCCTACAAGATCGAGCTGATCGGGCTGAAGGGCTCGGGCAACGCCGAGGGTGCTGCCGAGGGCGCGAGCGTCGAGGTCGGGGGCGTCGAGCTCACGATCTACGACAACATCGGCCGCAACGGCGAGGCCAAGTGGTCCGACCTGTGCCGTGGGCCCCACCTGCCGACCACCAAGCGGATCCCCGCCTTCAAGCTGATGCGCAGCGCCGCGGCCTACTGGCGCGGTGACGAGAAGAACAAGCAGCTCCAGCGCATCTACGGCACCGCCTGGGAGACCAAGGAGGCGCTCGAGGAGCACCTCCACCGCATCGAGGAGGCCGAGCGGCGCGACCACCGCAAGCTGGGCCGCGACCTCGACCTGTTCAGCTTCCCCGACGAGATCGGCTCCGGGCTGCCGGTGTTCCACCCCAAGGGCGGGGTGATCAAGCGGGCCATGGAGGACTACGTCCGGCAGCGGCACATCGAGGAGGGCTTCGAGTACGTCGGCACCCCCCACATCGCCAAGGAGGGCCTCTTCTACACCTCCGGTCACCTGCCCTACTACGGCGACGGGATGTTCCCGGCGCTCGACGTGGACGAGATGCCCTACCGCCTCAAGGCGATGAACTGCCCCATGCACAACCTCATCTACCGCTCGCGGCAGCGTTCCTACCGTGAGCTGCCGCTGCGGCTCTTCGAGTTCGGGTCGGTTTACCGTCACGAGAAGTCCGGCGTCGTGCACGGGCTGACGCGCGTGCGCGGCTTCGCCCAGGACGACTCGCACTCCTACGTCACCCCCGAGCAGGCGCCCGACGAGATCCGCCACCTCCTCGACTTCTGCCTCGGGCTCTTCCGCGACTTCGGGCTCGACGACTTCTACCTCGAGCTGTCCACCCGCGACGACTCCAAGCCCGACAAGTTCATCGGGTCCGACGAGGACTGGGAGATGGCGACCGAGGTGCTGCGGAGCGTCTGCGAGGAGTCGGGCCTCGAGCTCGTGCCCGACCCCGGAGGCGCGGCCTACTACGGTCCCAAGGTCTCGGTGCAGGCGCGCGACGCGATCGGCCGGACGTGGCAGATGTCGACCATCCAGTACGACTTCAACCAGCCCTCGGCCGACCGCTTCAACCTCGAGTACGTCGCCGCGGACGGCTCGCGGAAGCAGCCGGTCATGATCCACTCGGCGAAGTTCGGCTCGATCGAGCGGTTCATCGGGGTCCTGGTCGAGCACTACGCCGGTGCCTTCCCGCCCTGGCTCGCACCCGTGCAGATCCAGGGCATCCCGATCGCGGAGCGCCACAACGACTACCTGTACGACGTCGCCAGGCGGATGAAGACGCAGGGCCTGCGCGTGGAGGTGGACGACTCCGACGACCGGATGCAGAAGAAGATCCGCAACGCCCAGCTCCAGAAGGTGCCCTTCATGATGATCGCCGGCGACGACGACGTCGAGAAGGGCGCGGTGTCCTTCCGCTACCGCGACGGCCGCCAGGACAACGGCGTACCCCTCGAGGAGGCCATCGCCCGCGTCGCCAGTGCTGTGGCGAGCCGCGAGCAGGTCTGAGCAGGTCTGGGCCCCGACATTAACTGCGACACACTGTCGCGTGCATCTCTTTACAGCGACACCGTGTCACGGTAATTTTGCGGCCATGACCATCCAGCAGCAGACCACGCAGCAGGAGTTCCACGACAACCTCCGCACGCTCTCTGAGGCCTCGGTCGACCAGCACTTCGACGCCTTCGCGGACATCGACTGGGACAACCCCGACTACGCGGTGGACCCCACGGACCCGCGGTGGAAGCTCCCGCGCGAGCACGTGCTCGGCTCCCACCCGTGGTACCTCGGGCTCCCCGAGGACGAGCAGGTCCGCATCGGGCTCTACCTCCAGGCCAACACCACCAAGGTCGGTCTCCAGTTCGAGCAGATCCTCATCAGCGGTCTGATGAACTTCGCGCGCACCCTCCCGAACAGCTCGCCCGAGTTCCGCTACGCCACGCACGAGGCGACCGAGGAGTGCCACCACACCCAGATGTTCCAGGAGTTCGTCAACCGCACCGGCGCCGACGTCGCCGGTGGCTCGGTCTTCTTCCGCCGGGTCTCCCCGGTCCTGCCGTTGTTCGCAGGGTGGCTTCCCTTCGGATTCTTCATCGGGGTGCTGGCCGGCGAGGAGCCCATCGACCACATGCAGAAGGCGGTCCTCCGCGCCGGCGACGACATGCACCCGCTGCTCAAGCGCATCATGCAGATCCACGTCGCCGAGGAAGCCCGCCACATCGGCTTCGCCCACCAGTACCTCGAGCACACCGCGCCGCACCTCGGCACCGCCCAGCGTCACGTCGTGGCCGCGCTCACGCCGGTCATCATGCGCTGGCTCTGCGACGAGATCCTCAAGCCGAGCAAGCGGGCCAGGCGCGACATCGGTCTGCCCGACGACGTGTACCGCGAGGTCTACTGGGAGCACCCCGCCTCGCAGAAGGTGCTGCGCGACCTGTTCGGCGACGTCCGGATGCTCGCGGAGAAGTGCGGGCTGATGAACCCCTTCTCCCGCTGGGTGTGGCGCCGGTGCAAGATCGACGGGCGGCCGTCCCGCTTCCGCAGCGAGCCGGCCTCCGCCGCCGCCTGACCCATGGCCTACGTCGTCACACAAGCGTGCTGCGCCGACGCCTCCTGCGTCGTCGCCTGCCCGGTCAACTGCATCCACCCCACGCCTGGCGAGCCCGGCTTCGCCGAGGCAGAGATGCTCTACATCGACCCGAAGTCCTGCGTGGGCTGCGGCGCCTGCGTCACGGCCTGTCCGGTGGGTGCGATCAAGCCCGAGTCGCGCCTGACGCCCGAGGAGCAGCCGTTCTCCGTCCTCAACGCCGCCTACTACGACGAGTACTCCCACGCCGACCGGACGCCGCTGGCCCTGGTGCCGCCCCAGCGACGCCTGGTCGACCCGCGTCCTGTCCGGGTCGCGGTCGTCGGGGCCGGGCCGGCGGGTCTCTACGCCGCCGACGAGCTGCTCCGGCACCCCGAGGTGAGCGTCGACGTCCTCGATCGTCTCCCCACCCCTTACGGCCTCCTGCGCGCCGGAGTCGCTCCTGACCACCACCACACCAAGGGCGCCGAGAAGCTGTTCCGTGCCATCGAGGAGCAGCCCGGCTTCCGCTACCTGCTGGGCGTCGAGGTCGGTCGCGACCTCACCCACGCCGAGCTGGCCGAGCACTACGACGCGGTGATCACATGCGTGGGCGCTGCTGCCGACAAGCGCCTCGGCGTCGACGGCGAGACCCTGCCCGGCTCCCTCTCCGCCACCGAGCTGGTCGCCTGGTACAACGGCCACCCCGAGCGGCAGGACCTCGACGTGCCGCTCGACCACGAACGCGCCGTCGTCATCGGGACCGGCAACGTCGCCCTCGACGTGGCCAGGATCCTCACCGCCGACCCGGAGGCGCTCGCCCGCACCGACATCGCGTCCGGTCCCCTGGACGCGCTCGCGGCGAGCGACGTGCGGGAGGTCGTCGTGCTCGGTCGTCGGGGTCCGGACGACGCGGCCTTCACCCTGCCCGAGCTCGTCGGGCTCGCCGGTCTGCCCGACGTCGACGTGCTCCTCGACCCCGGGGGCGCCGACATCACGGCGACGGGGGAGAGGGGCCGGCTGCTCCGCGACCTGGCGAGCCGCGAGCGCCGTCCGGGCCGCCGCGCGATCATCCTTCGCTTCCACACCCAGCCCGTCGCCGTGCTGGGGGAGACCCGCGTGGAAGGGCTCGCCGTCCGGGGCACCCACCCGACGCTGACCGGGGCCGAGACGCTCGACACCGGGCTGGTCCTGCGTGCCATCGGCTACCACGGCAAGCCCGTGCCGGGGCTGCCGTACGACGACGTGGCCGGCACCGTCCCCAACGACCGTGGCCGGGTCGAGCCGGGAAGCTATGTCGCGGGGTGGATCAAGCGCGGTCCGACGGGCTTCATCGGCACCAACAAGTCCTGCGCCCAGGAGACGGTCACCCAGCTCCTCGACGACCTCGACGCCGGGCTGGTCCCGGTGCCGCCTCGACGTGGGGAGGACCTTCGCGAGCGTCTCGCTGACCGAGGCGTCGACCCCATCGACCTGGCCGGCTGGCGTGCGATCGACCGCCAGGAGAAGCACAGGGGCGCGATCTCGGGGCGGAGTCGTGCCAAGATCGTGGCGCTCGACGAGCTTCGAGCCGCGGCGACCAGTAGTCTCCGCGAGACCGTGTAGCCGAACGTGCGGAGGGTGATGAGCGTCGACGGCCGCCAGGCCCGCTGGGAGCAGCACAACCTGGAGCGACGTCGCGTGATCCTGACTGCCGCCATCGAGGTCATCGAGGAGACGGCGCCGGGCCACGAGGTCAACGTGGCCGCCATCGCGGAGCGGGCCGGGGTCGGCCGCACGGTGATCTACCGCCACTTCACCGACCGCTCCGAGCTCGACCGCGAGATCCGGGTCGCGATCCTCGACGACGTGTGGGCGCGGCTGCTCCCGGCGCTCTCGCTCGAGGGCAGCATCCTGCAGATCATCGAGCGGGTGGTCGCCGAGTACGTCGGCTGGGCAGCCGAGCACCCTGCGCTGCACCGCGTCGCGGGCGCCGCCGAGGCCGACGACGACAACCCCCTCGAGCAGGGGCTCTCCATGATCGCCGGCCGGGTCGCCGAGCTCATCGAGACCGCTGTCGACCTCCTGCGCCTCGACCTGACCGGCGAGCAGCGAGCGGCCCTGGACCCCTTGGCGCACGGCCTCGTGGGTGCGGTGTTCGGAGCGGTCCGACGCTGGCTCTCCCGCCCCGTGCCGGAGCCGAGCGCCGAGGTGCTGGTCCAGCTGACGACCGCCTCGGTGTGGTACCTCCTGCACGGCCACGCGCGAGCCCTCGGCGTTGACCTGAAGGCCGGCCAGCCCATCGAGGAGCTGCTGGCCAGCGCCCTCCAGTAGCGTCTCTCCCATGACCGAGCAGCGGGGCGTGGGGGGCGGCGACAGCCTCGAGCGGATCTGGACGCCCCACCGGATGGCCTACGTCCGCACCGCCTTCGGCGACGAGGGCTGCCCCTTCTGCGCGATCCCGGACCATCCCGACGAGGAGTCCCTCGTGGTCGCCCGTGGCAGGTGCACCTACGCCGTGCTCAACCTCCACCCCTACAACCCCGGGCACCTGATGGTCCTGCCCTACCGTCACGTCGCCGACCTCGCGGACCTCACTCCCGAGGAGTCGGCGGAGCTGATGGCCATGACCCAGCAGGCGCTGCGTGCGATCCGCTCGGTGGCCGAGCCGCACGCCTTCAACGTGGGCCTCAACCTCGGACGCTCCGCAGGCGGGTCGTTGGCCGACCACCTGCACCAGCACGTCGTGCCCCGCTGGACCGGCGACGCCAACTTCATCACCGTCGTCGGCGGCACCAAGACGCTGCCCCAGCTGCTCAGCGACACGCGCGACCTCCTCGCGGACGCCTGGCGCTGACGTGCCTGCTGCCCTCGGCTGGACCGTGCTGGCGCTCGTCTTCGTGGACGAGGTGCTGGCGGTGTGGGCGCTCGCCCACGTCGGGGGTCACCTGGGTGGCTGGCCGGTCGGGCTCCTCCTGGCGGTGTCCGCGGTCGCCGTGTGGTGGATGTTCGCCTCGCCCAAGGCGCCGTGGGGCGGGCCGATCGTGAGGCCGGTGGTCAAGGTCGTGGTGTTCGGCTCGGCGGTCGTCGGGCTGTTCTGGACAGGGCACCAGGCGGTCGGCGTGGCCCTGCTGGTCTTCTCGGTGGTGGTCAACGCCCTTGCCATGCTCCCGTCGGTGGCGCAGCTCGCGGAGTCCGCTAGCGACCCTGGAAGGCCGTGATGGCCGGATTGACGATCCGGCCGTCCCGGATCTCGATCGCCCTCGAGATGGTCTCGTTGCCCGCCCACGCTCCTGGGCCCGCCATGACCGTCTCGACGAACGGCATGAGCGCCTCGCTGTTCTCCCACGTCGCGGAGTTCCACAGGTAGGACGGGCTGTGGTCCACCGCGTAGTAGTGGACGCGGTCCTCGACGGTGAACATCGGGTCGTCGAAGGATGTCGGCACGGCCCACTCGAAGCCCATGCCCTCGTCGCACGACACGTCCACGATGAGGCTGCCCTGGCGGAACGACGCGACGTCGGCGGTCTGGAGGTAGGTCAGGGGGGCCGAGGGGTCCTGCAGCGTGCAGTTCACGACGATGTCGTTCTCGGCGAGGTACGGCGCCAGCGGCACGCGGCCGCGCTCGGTGACGACGTGGCTGACACCGGGATCGTCGGGGTCGTGGTCGAACTGGCGGATCCGCACCGAGTGGATCGGTGAGCCCACGGCCGCCACCCCGCGGTTCGTGAGCACGGCGACCTCGCTGACCCCGTGGGCGTTCAACGCCGTGACGGCGCCGCGGGCGGTGGCCCCGAAGCCGATCACCACCGCGCTCAACCGACGTCCGTAGTCGCCGGTGATGCCGACGAGCTCCATGGCCTGCAGCACCGAGCAGTAGCCCGCGAGCTCGTTGTTCTTGTGGAAGACGTGGAGGCCCACGTGGCCGTCGGTGGTCCAGTGGTTCATGACCTCGAAGGCGATCAACGTCAGCTTCCGGTCGATCGCCAGCTGGGTCATCTCCCGGTCCTGCACGCAGTGCGGCCACCCCCACAGGACCTGCCCGGCGTGCATGCGCGCGACGTCCTCGTGCTGCGGCTTGGGCAGCACCACCACGTCGGACCCGGAGATGATCTCCTCCCGGGAGGCGAACCCGGCCACGTGCGGAGCGAGATCGGCATCGCTGCGGCCGAACCGCTCGCCGTACCCGTGCTCGAGCGTGACCCGTGACGCGACTGCCGGATCGAGCCGGTCCAGGTGGTCGGGGTGGAGCGGCAGCCGGTGCTCGTTCTCCTTGGTGGACGTGCCGACGATGCCGAGACTGAGGAGGGTCACTTCTTCTTGCTGCCCAAGGTCTCCGCGGTGGAGCTGGTTCCGGCCGCCTTCGCGTGCTTCTCGGCCCGCTTCTCCTTGATGGACTTTGCGGACTTCTTGGTCATGCTCTGGCGCGGCGACTTGTCGCTCATGATGCTCCCTGCTCGAGAGCCTGAATGGCTCTGTTGTTCCACGGTACGCCGCCCGTCCACCCGCGCTTCGTCGGCGCGAGCGTCGGCATCGCTAGGGTTCGCTCGTGGACGACGCCCTGCTGGCCCGGGAACTGGTGCGCGAGGCGGGCGCCCTGGCGGCCCGGATCCGGGCGGAGGGCCTCGACGTGACGCGGAAGACCAGTGGCTCCGACATCGTCACCCAGGCCGACACCGCCGCCGAGCGTCTGATCGTCGAGAGGCTGGCCGCCGAGCGGCCCGACGACGCGGTCGTAGGGGAGGAGGGGGCCGCCAAGGACGGCACCAGCGGCCGTACCTGGGTGATCGACCCGGTCGACGGCACCTACAACTTCTCCCGGGGCAGTGACTGGTGGTGCAGTGCCCTCGCTCTCCGGGACGAGGACGACGTGCTGCTCGGGGCGGTCTACCACCCGGCCTCCCAGCGCACCTGGGTCGGCGGTCCCGACCTGCCCAGCACGTGCGACGGCGAGCCAGTCGCGCCGTTGCCCGACACCCCGCGCGAGGAGCGCTGTGCCGCCACCTACCTCCACCCGCCGTTCTTCGAGGGGGAGGTGGGCAGGGTGTTCAGCCTGGCGCTGCGCGAGGTCGGGACACTGCGGATGCTCGGCTCCGGCACCATGGACGCGATGGCGATCGCCATGGGCCAGGGCGACGTGCTGTTCCAGCACTCGGTCGCCGACTGGGACAGGCTGCCCGGGGCCGCGATCATCCGTGGCGCCGGCGGCGACTCGGTCGTCGTACCCGCGGCCGGCGTGGAGTGGACCGTGTCGGGAGCCTTGCGCGCCGTGGCCGACGTCTCCCGGGCCTTCGCCGAGTCGGCGCAAAGCTGACGCCGAGTCGGCGCAAGCCTGACGCCGAGTCGGCGCAAGCCTGACGCCGAGTCGGCGCGAACCTGATGCCGATTCGGCGGTAGCCTGCGGCCACCATGCTGGAACACATCCGCGGCCTCGTCACCGCGATCATCTCGCCCCTGGCCCGACTTCTCCTGCGCATCGGGGTGAGTCCCGATGCAGTCACCGTCCTCGGCACCGTCGCCACCTGCTCAGCGGCGCTCTGGTTCGCCCCGCGAGGACAGCTCATCGCTGCGGCCCTGGTGGTGACGGTCTTCGCGCTCTTCGACCTCCTCGACGGCACGATGGCGCGGTTGAGCAACCGTGTCAGCCCGTTCGGCGCGTTCCTCGACTCCACGCTCGACCGCATCGCCGACGCCGTCGTGTTCGGTGCGGTGGTCCTCTACTTCGGGGGCGAGGGCGACTCCACCTTCGGCGCCGCGATGGCGCTGCTGTGCCTGGTGACGGGGGTGACGACGTCCTACGCACGGGCTCGCGCGGAGTCCCTGGGGTTCAACGCCCGGGTCGGATTGATGGAGCGGGCCGACCGGCTCGTGGTCCTGGGCATCGCCGCGATCGCGGCCGAGCTGAGCGACGAACCGTTGGTCCTCGCGTGGGGCCTGGCCCTCCTCGGCGCACTGAGCGCCGTGACGCTCGTCCAGCGCATCTGGGCGGTGCGTGAGCAGGCCGCTGCGCGGAATACGATGGGTGCATGAGCGAGAACGCAGCACCGACCACCGGCACCTCCCGCGTCAAGCGCGGCATGGCAGAGATGCTGAAGGGCGGTGTGATCATGGACGTCGTCACCGCCGAGCAGGCCAAGATCGCCGAGGACGCCGGCGCTGTCGCGGTGATGGCTCTCGAGCGCGTCCCGGCAGACATCCGCGCCCAGGGCGGCGTCTCGCGGATGAGCGACCCCGACATGATCGACGGCATCATCGAGGCCGTCTCGATCCCGGTGATGGCCAAGGCCCGCATCGGTCACTTCGCCGAGGCGCAGGTCCTCCAGAGCCTGGGTGTCGACTACATCGACGAGTCCGAGGTCCTCACCCCGGCCGACTACGCCCACCACATCGACAAGTGGCAGTTCACCGTCCCGTTCGTGTGCGGGGCGACCAACCTCGGCGAGGCGCTGCGTCGCATCACCGAGGGCGCGGCCATGATCCGCAGCAAGGGCGAGGCCGGCACCGGTGACGTGTCCAACGCCGTCACCCACATGCGCACCATCCGGGGCGAGCTCAACCGTCTCCACGGCCTCGCGGAGGACGAGCTCTACGTCGCTGCCAAGGAGCTCCAGGCGCCCTACGACCTGGTCAAGGAGGTCGCGGCGAGCGGCAAGCTCCCCGTGGTCCTCTTCACCGCGGGCGGCATCGCAACGCCCGCCGACGCGGCGATGATGATGCAGCTCGGTGCCGAGGGCGTCTTCGTCGGCTCCGGGATCTTCAAGTCCGGCAACCCGGCCCAGCGGGCCGAGGCGATCGTCAAGGCCACCACGTTCTTCGACGATCCCGACATGGTCGCCAAGGTCAGCCGTGGGCTGGGCGAGGCGATGGTCGGCATCAACGTCGACGACATCCCGCAGCCGCACCGCCTCTCCGAGCGCGGCTGGTAGCTCACGGCCAGAGAGCCGCGACGACGTCCCTGGCCGGCCGACGTGCTGCCGCGGCGTGACCGCTCCCTGCCCACAGGGCCATGGCGTCGGGGTCGCCGGCCGTTGCCGCCGCTTGCCTGACGGGCTGGGTCGTGTGCTGCACGTGGGGGTACGCCGACGGCGCGTGACCATCGTGGTCGGCGACGAAGGCGTTGCGCAGGGCTCGAGCGGGGCGCCCCGTGAAGGCCCGGGTGACGACCGTCCCGGGGAAGCGGCCTGAGGTGAGGGCGTCCCGGTGTGCGGTGCTCGAGCCGGCCTCGTCCGCCGCGACGAAGAGGGTCCCGACCGCGACTGCCGCGGCGCCGGCGTCCAGCAGTCGTCGTACGTCGTCGCGCCCGGCGACGCCCCCGGCGGCGATCACCGGGAGTCCCGTCGTCGACACGGCCGAGAGGACGTCGTCGGTGGAGTCCTCGTTGGGCTCGTCGGAGACGTGCCAGGTGCCTCGGTGCCCGCCCGCCGACGCTCCCTGGGCGACGAGGAAGTCAGCCCCGAGGGCGACCGCCTGGTGGGCCTCGTGGAGGCTGGTGACAGTGAATCCGACGGCGGTGCCGACCCCCTGCAGGTCGCGCACCACCGTCTCCGGCACGGGTCCGAAGGTGAACGTGACAGCATCGACAGGCTCGGCGACGAGGTACGCCACCTTGGCGTCGAAGTGGAATTCGTCGTGGCGGGGATCACCCGGCTCCACGCCGTGCTTCCGGGCCGTCGCGGCGATCTCGGCGGCGTAGGCGACCAGCTGGCTCGCCAGCTCGGCGGAGCGGTCGGGCTGGGGGCTGAACAGGTTGAGCGCCACGGGGGCATCGACGAGCGTGCGGTAGGCCGCCACCTCGGCCCGGAGCGAGGCCGGGGCGAGGAAGGCCGCGGCTAGGAAGCCGATACCCCCGCTCGCGGAGGCCGCCGCCGCGAGCTCGGGCGTGCTGACACCGGCCATCGGGGCGGCGACGACGGGGTTGGGGCGGGAGAGGATCGACAGCGCCATCCAGCCAGACTAGGGGCCTCTCCGGGGCAGGCGAGAGGCCGGCGGTCGAGGCCCCTACGATGCGGGCATGCCTTCGCCCGTCATCGGGGTGCTCGCCCTCCAGGGTGACGTCCGCGAGCACCTCGGGGCGCTCACTTCCCTCGGCGTCGAGGCGGTCGGCGTACGACGTCGCGCAGAGCTGGCGCGATGCGATGGGCTGGTCGTGCCGGGCGGGGAGTCCACGACCATGGTGAAGCTGGCGAAGATCTTCGAGCTGTTCGAGCCGGTCCGCGAGCGGATCGCCGAGGGGATGCCGGCCTTCGGCACGTGCGCGGGGATGATCATGCTTGCCGACCGGATCGAGGACGGCGCCGCGGGGCAGGAGACGTTCGGTGGGCTCGACATCACCGTCCGGAGGAACGCCTTCGGGCGCCAGGTCGACTCCTTCGAGGAGGACCTGCACGTCGCCGGGCTCGAGGAGCCGGTGCGTGCCGTCTTCATCCGGGCGCCCTGGGTGGAGTCGGTCGGGCCGGACGTCGAGACACTGGCTCGCGTCGAGGGCGGCGCGGCCGACGGTAGGATCGTGGCCGTGCGCCAGGGTGCCCTGATGGCGACCTCGTTCCACCCGGAGGTCGGTGGTGACACCCGGATCCACCGCCTGTTCGTGGACCTTGTCCGCGGGGCCCGACCCTGACGTCGTACTGAAACCACCAGACCAGCCGCCAGCACGGAAGAGGGACGCATGTCAGGCCACTCCAAGTGGGCGACCACGAAGCACAAGAAGGCCGCGATCGACGCCAAGCGCGGCAAGCTCTTCGCCAAGCTCATCAAGAACATCGAGGTCGCGGCGAAGCAGGGCGGTGGCGACCCCGCCGGCAACCCGACGCTCTTCGACGCCATCCAGAAGGCGAAGAAGTCCTCGGTCCCCAACAAGAACATCGACTCGGCGGTCAAGCGAGGCTCCGGGGCGGAGTCCGGCGGCGTCGACTACGAGACGATCTCCTACGAGGTCTACGGACCGCAGGGAGTGGCCATCCTCATCGAGTGCCTGACGGACAACCGCAACCGGGCCGCCATGGAGGTCCGGACCGCTGTCACCCGCAACGGCGGCACGATGGCCGATCCCGGTTCGGTCTCCCGTCTGTTCGACCGCAAGGGCATCGTCGTGGTCACCAAGGCACAGGAGTCACGCGAGGTGACCGAGGACGACCTGCTCGAGGCCACCCTCGACGCGGGGGCCGAGGAGGTCACCGATCTCGACGAGGCGTTCCAGGTCCAGTCCGAGGCGACTGACGTCGTCGCCGTCCGCACGGCGCTTCAGGAGGCCGGCATCGACTACGACTCCGCCGACGTCGAGTTCGTGGCCAGCATGGAGATCCCGGTCGACGCCGACGCCGCCGCCAAGGTGCTTCGCCTGGTCGACGCCCTCGAGGACCTCGACGACGTGCAGGACGTCTTCACCAACGTCGACATCCCCGCCGAGGTCATGGCCGAGCTCGAGGCCGCGGACGCCTGAGGTCTGGCATCGGGCGCACGAGAGGTGCGCCGCCCGCGTGTCGTACGACGACGCGGCGGCCGTCCGGTTAGCCTACGAACAGATGTTCGGACGACGGCGTTCGGATGCGCCATGCCGGGAGGTCAGCAGATGCGGGTGCTCGGGATCGATCCCGGCCTGACGCGCTGCGGGGTCGGGGTGGTGGAGGGCTCGGTCGGTCGGCCCCTCACCATGATCGACGTGGGCGTGATCCGCACCAGCGCGCACCTCCCGATCGCCGAACGACTCGTGACCATCGAGCGCGGCATCGACGCGTGGCTCGACGAGCACCAGCCCGAGGCGGTGGCGGTGGAGCGCGTGTTCGCGCGGTCCGACTCCAGCACGATCATGGGCACCGCCCAGGCCAGCGGGATCGCCCTGGTCGCGGCGGCACGTCGTGGCCTGCCGATCGCCATGCACACCCCGAGCGAGGTCAAGGCCGCCGTCACGGGGAGCGGTCGCGCCGACAAGGCGCAGGTGGGTGCGATGGTCACCCGGATCCTGCGGCTCGACGCGCCCCCCAAGCCGGCGGATGCCGCCGACGCCCTCGCCCTGGCGATCACGCACGTGTGGCGCGGCGGAGCGGCAGCCCGGATCGAAGCAGCACGTGCCGACGCCGCTGTGCGGAGCGCCGGCCAGAGGAAGGTGGTGAGGACCCGATGATCGCGTTCGTGCGTGGCGAGGTCGCTGCGTTGACCCTCTCCAGCGCCGTCCTGGAGGTGGGTGGAGTCGGCCTGGAGCTGATGTGCACCCCCGGGACGCTCGCGACCCTGCGCCCCGGCCAGCAGGCGACGCTCCCCACCAGCATGGTGGTGCGCGAGGACTCCCTGACGATCTTCGGCTTCCTCGACGAAGACGAGAAGCAGGTGTTCGAGATCGTCCAGACCGCCTCGGGTGTCGGTCCCAAGGTCGCCCAGGCGATCGTCGCCGTGATGACCCCCGACGACGTGCGCCGAGCCATCACCACCGAGGACGTCAAGGCCCTGACCAGGGTCCCGGGCATCGGTCAGAAGGGTGCCCAGCGCATCATCCTCGAGCTCAAGGACCGGATCGGTCCGCCCGTCGGCGTGGCCGCCGGCGCTCCGGCCGTCCATGCCGGCGGTGCACCGTGGCGCGACCAGGTCCACCAGGGCCTGGTTGGCCTGGGATGGTCGACCAAGGAGGCCGAGAAGGCCGTCGAGGCGGTGGCCCCAGAAGCAGGGGAGAGCCCCGATGTCGGTGCCCTGCTCCGCAGCGCCCTCCGAGCCCTCAGCAAGGCCTGATCCGTGAACTGGGACGACGACGCCCCCGACACGGACGTGACGGACGCCCGCCTCGACGACGCCGAGGAGGCGCACCTGCGGCGGCTGACAGACGCCGAGGCCGACGGCGACGAGCGTGCCGTCGAGGCTGCGCTGCGCCCCAAACGCCTCGACGAGGTGGTGGGACAGGCACGCGTGCGCGACCAGCTCGGGCTCGTGCTCGAGGCCGCCCGCAGGCGTGAGCGGGCCCCCGACCACGTGCTGCTGTCGGGTCCGCCCGGGCTCGGCAAGACCACCCTGGCCATGATCATCGCCGCCGAGATGAGCACCCCGTTGCGGCTGACCAGCGGTCCGGCGATCACGCACGCCGGTGACCTTGCCGCCATCCTCTCCGGCCTCAACGACGGCGACGTCCTCTTCGTCGACGAGATCCACCGGATGTCACGGCCGGCGGAGGAGATGCTCTACATGGCGATGGAGGACTTCCGGGTCGACGTCATCATCGGCAAGGGGCCCGGCGCCACCGCCATCCCGTTGGAGATCCCGCCGTTCACCCTCGTCGGCGCCACCACCCGGGCGGGTCTGCTGCCGGGCCCGCTGCGCGACAGGTTCGGGTTCACCGCCCACCTTGAGTTCTATGAGCCCGCCGACCTCGACCTGATCGTGCACCGCTCGGCGGGGCTCCTCGGCGTCGAGCTCACCCCAGAGGGCTCGGCCGAGATCGCGTCGCGCTCCCGCGGCACGCCGCGGATCGCCAACCGGTTGCTGCGCCGGGTCCGCGACTACGCCCAGGTGCGTGCCGGCGGCGTGGTGACGTTGCCGGTGGCCCAGGCTGCGCTCGACATGTTCGAGGTCGACGAGTCCGGACTCGACCGGCTCGACCGTGCCGTCCTCGACGTGCTCTGCCGTCGGTTCGGGGGTGGACCGGTGGGCGCCTCCACGCTGGCGGTCGCCGTGGGGGAGGAGCGCGAGACGGTCGAGGAGGTGGCCGAGCCCTTCCTCGTGCGTCAGGGCATGCTCGCGCGCACTCCGCGCGGGCGGGTCGCGACGCCCGCGGCGTGGCTGCACCTGGGGTTGTCCGTCCCGTCGGCACCCGCTGCCGGGGACTCCACGCTGTTCGACGAGGCCTGACCCCTATCCTCGACCCATGGGTGACCTCGCTGCCTTCCTGCCGTTGCTGGCCATCGCCGTCCTGTTCTGGTTGATCGTGATCCGCCCTGCCTCCCGAAGGCAGAAGGAGACCCTGCGCATGCAGGCCGACCTCCAGGTGGGCCAGCGGGTCATGCTGGCCTCGGGCATCTTCGGGACGATCGTGTCCCTCACCGACGACCGCGCCACGCTCTCGATCGCCTCAGGGGTGGAGGTCGAGGTGGTGCGGGCTGCCATCTCGGGTGTCGAGGCAGAGCTCAGCGAGGAATCCTCCGCCGACCACCACGGCGGCCGGCCGGACGACCCGGCATGAGCGACCGTCGTACTGCCCGGGAGGCGCTCGAGAGGCTCATCGTCGACGTGCCGGAGTGGCCGCAGCCGGGCGTCGTCTTCAAGGACATCACTCCCGTGCTGGCCGACCACGACGCGTTCACCGCAGTCGTCCAGGCGCTGGCAGCGCCAGGTCGTGACGCCTCCGGTGCAGTGGTCGTCGACAAGGTCGTGGGGATGGAGGCCCGTGGCTTCATCCTCGCTGCGCCCGTGGCGCTGACCCTGGGCGTCGGGTTCGTCCCCGTCCGCAAGGCCGGCAAGCTGCCGCGGGAGACGCACTCGGTCACCTACTCCCTCGAGTACGGCGAGGCCACCCTCGAGCTCCACCGTGATGCCGTCGAGCCGGGCGAGCGTGTGCTCCTCGTCGATGACGTGCTCGCCACCGGCGGCACCGTGGCGGCCACTCGCCAGCTCGTCGAGGCGTCGGGCGCGGAGTGCGTCGGCGTGTCGGTGCTGATGGAGCTCGGCTTCCTCGACCCGCGGTCCACGACGGCTGACCTGCCGGTGTCGACGTTGCTGACTCTCTGAGCGGGGCCGCTCACTACACTGGGTCAATGCCACAGGAGCACGTTCCCGCCACCGAAGGCGGTCGTCCGGACGTCCCCCTGTCTGCCCGCAGCATGAGAGCGCGGCTGGCGCGCATCGGCACCAAGCCGCCGTCGTCCAACCCGGTGCTCGAGCCGCTGTTCCGTGCGGTGCGCGCCAACCACCCGAAGGCCGACCTGGCCCTCCTGGCACGCGCCTACGAGGTCGCCGACCGCTTCCACGCGTCCCAGATGCGCAAGAGCGGTGACCCCTACATCACCCACCCGCTCGCGGTGACGACGATCCTGGCCGACATCGGCATGACCGAGCCGACCCTGGTCGCGGCCCTCCTCCACGACACCGTCGAGGACACGCCCTACTCCCTCGAGGAGCTGCGCGCCGACTTCGGCGACGAGGTGGCCGAGCTGGTCGACGGCGTCACCAAGCTCGACAAGGTGCAGTATGGCGACTCGGCCCAGGCCGAGACCATCCGCAAGATGATCGTGGCGATGTCGCGCGACATCCGGGTCCTGGTCATCAAGCTCGCCGACCGACTCCACAACATGCGCACGCTGCGCTACCTCAAGGCGGAGACCCAGGAGCGCAAGGCCCGCGAGACCCTCGACATCTACGCACCGCTGGCCCACCGGCTCGGCATGAACACCCTGAAGTGGGAGCTGGAGGACCTCGCGTTCGCGACCCTCCATCCCAAGATCTACGACGAGATCGTGCGGATGGTGGCCGAGCGGGCGCCCTCGCGCGACCAGTTCCTCGCGGAGGTGATCGCCGAGGTCGAGCAGGACCTCAAGGGTGCGCGCCTCAAGGCCAAGGTCACCGGGCGACCCAAGCACTACTACTCGATCTACCAGAAGATGATCGTGGGCGGCCGCGAGTTCAGCGACATCTACGACCTCGTGGCGATCCGCATCCTGGTCGAGGAGGACCGCGAGTGCTACAGCGCGCTCGGCGTGATCCACGCGCGGTGGAACCCCGTGCTGGGGCGGTTCAAGGACTACGTCGCCATGCCGAAGTTCAACATGTACCAGTCGCTCCACACCACCGTCATCGGGCCACAGGGCAAGGCCGTCGAGGTCCAGATCCGCACCTTCGCCATGCACCGCCGTGCCGAGTACGGCGTCGCCGCCCACTGGAAGTACAAGGAGGCCGCCAAGGCCGGCGACGACACTGACCGGCTCGGTGACAGGGACGACCTCACGTGGCTGCGCCAGCTGCTCGAATGGCAGAGCGAGGTCGAGGACCCGGGAGAGTTCCTCGAGTCACTGCGCTTCGAGATGAACCAGGCGCAGGTCTACGTGTTCACCCCGGCGGGCGACGTGATCGGGCTGCCGGTGGGCGCCACCCCGGTCGACTTCGCCTACGCCGTCCACACCGAGGTCGGCCACCACACGATCGGCGCCCGCGTCAACGGACGCCTCGTGCCCCTGGAGTCGACGCTCGACAACAGCGACGTCGTCGAGGTCTTCACGTCCAAGGCGCCGACGGCCGGTCCCTCCCGCGACTGGCTCAACTTCGTGCAGTCCCCGCGCGCCCGCTCCAAGATCCGCCAGTGGTTCACCAAGGAGCGGCGTGAGGAGGCCATTGAGCGCGGCAAGGACCAGATCGCCAAGCTCATGCGCAAGGAGGGGCTGCCGCTCAAGCGCCTGATGAACCACGAGGTGCTCTCGCTCGTCGCGGCCCACTTCCACCACGCCGACGTCTCGGCCCTCTACGCAGCGGTGGGCGAGGGCAACCTCAGCGCCCAGGCCGTCGTACGCCGCGTGCTCGCTGTCCACGGCGGGGAGCACGGAGCCGCCGAGGACCTCGCCGAGGGCGTCACCATCACGGGCCGCAAGCGCGAGTCGAAGCGCGCCTCCACCTCCGACAGCGGCGTCATCGTCAAGGGTGTCGACGACGTGTGGGTCAAGGTCGCCAAGTGCTGCACCCCGGTGCCGCCCGATGCGATCCTGGGTTTCGTCACCAAGGGCGGCGGCGTCTCGGTCCACCGACAGACCTGCACCAACGCCGAGAGCCTCCGCAACCAGCCTGAGCGCCTCGTGCACGTCGAGTGGGCCCCCACCTCGCAGTCCACCTTCCTGGTCAACATCCAGGTCGAGGCGCTCGACCGCGCCCGGCTCCTCTCGGACATCACCATGGCGCTCTCCGACGCCCACGTGAACATCCTGAGCGCGACCCTCTCCACGACTCGTGACCGGGTCGCCAAGAGCCGGTTCACGTTCGAGATGGCCGATGCCGCCCACCTCGACGGCGTGCTGGCCTCGGTGCGCAACGTGCCGGGCGTCTTCGACGCCTATCGGGTCACGAGCTAGCCGCGTCGCGAGCCAGCCCCACCGGCTCAGCCTGAGAACTCCTGGGCAGCCTGACGGGCCATCTCCAGGAAGGCCTGCTTGCTGGCCAGCGACTCCTCGAGCTGCTTGACGCGCTTGTCGTCGCCGGCGGCGCGCGCCTTGTCGAGCTTGGCCTGCTCGTCGGCGATGCCGTCCTCGAGCTTGCCGACCAGGTCGTCGGCGCGCGCGGACTTCTCGGGGTCGGTACGGCGCCACTTCTCGTCCTCGAGCCCGCGGATCGCCTGCTCGACCTTGCGCATGCGGCCCTCGAGCTCCTTCATGCGGTCGCGCGGGACCTTGCCGGCTGCGTCCCACTTGTCGGCGAGCTCGCGGTAGCGCTTCTTGACTCCGTCGAGGTCAGGGTCGGGACCCTCGAGCCGGGGGAGGAGCGCCTCCGCCTCGACGAGGATGGCCTCCTTGGCCTCGGCGTTGGCGCTGAACTCTCGGTCGAGCTCGGCGTTGGCGGTGTCGCGAGCACCGAAGAAGGTGTCCTGGGCGGCGCGGAAGCGCTGCCAGAGCAGCTCGTCGACGTCTCGCGGCGCGGGGCCGGCTGCCTTCCACTCACGCATCAGGTCGCGGTAGCGACCCGCGGTCGGGCCCCACTCGGTGGAGGTGGAGAGAGCCTCGGCGTCCTTGACCAGCCGCTCCTTGATCGCGCGGGCGCTGTCGCGACGCTCGTGCTCGTCGGCGAAGTGGGCCTTGCGACGGCGCGTGTAGGCGGTCCGAGCGGTGGAGAAGCGCCTCCACAGCGCGTCGTCGGTGGACTTGTCGAGACGGGGCAGCGCCTTCCACCGGTCGAGCAGGTCACGCAGGCGGTTTGCGCCGTTGCGCCAGTCGTTGCTCTCGGCGAGCTTCTCGGCCTCGGCGACCAGCTTCTCCTTCTCGCCCTTGGACTCCGCGGCCCGCTGGGCGCGTTCCTCCTTGCGCGCCGAGCGCTGGACCGCGATCACGGGGGTGAGTGCGTCGAGGCGTGCGGCGAGCGCCGTGAGGTCGCCGACGGCGTGCGCCTCGACGACCTCCTGGCGCAACGACTTGACCGAGGACAGTGCCTCGTCAGGGTTGAGCTTGCCCGTGGAGATGCGCTGCTCGAGCAGGTGGACCTTGCCCTCGAGGTCGTCGTAGCGCTTGGAGAAGAACGCGAGCGCCTCTTCAGGGCTGCCCTCGGGATACTGGCCCACGGCACGCTCGCCGTCGTGGGTGCGGACATAGACGGTGCCGTCCTCGGCCACGCGTCCCCAAGGGGTCACCTCGGGGGTCGTGGAGTCGTCGGACTGCTTGTCGGCGCTCATGGTCGCCCATCGTAGTCATGGCCCGCTGCAGGCCTCGGTAGGCTGCACCTGCCCCACACTCACGATCCGAGGACTGACGCCACGTGTTCATTGCCGGCTTCCCCGCTGGACCCTGGGGGACCAACTGCTACGTCGTGGCCACGGGCGCCGGGAGCGAGTGCGTCGTCATCGACCCGGGCAAGGACGCGGCGGCCGGGGTCGACCAGGTGGTGCGTGAGCACAGGCTCAAGCCGGTGAGCGTGCTGGTGACGCACGGCCACGTCGACCACATGTGGTGCGTGGCGCCCGTCGCCGGCACCTACGACGCGACTGCCTGGATCCATC
Source organism: Nocardioides seonyuensis (assembly GCF_004683965.1). Classification (NCBI taxonomy): domain Bacteria; kingdom Bacillati; phylum Actinomycetota; class Actinomycetes; order Propionibacteriales; family Nocardioidaceae; genus Nocardioides; species Nocardioides seonyuensis. Next base: position 3,811,567 of record NZ_CP038436.1, on the reverse strand, counting down.
CGGCCGACCGCCACCTGCTGAGCGACCCCATGGCCGGGATGAGTCGTGAGACCACCGCGATGCTCCTCGGGGGCGACTACGAGTGGGCCGAGCCGGATGACGTGCAGGAGCTGAAGGACCTCCAGGAGATCGAACTGGCCGGGCTGCGCTTCGTCGTCGACCACACCCCGGGGCACACCGAGGGATCGGTCACCTTCCGCTCGCCCTACGAGGAGCAGGGGGTCTCCGAGCTGATGTTCTCGGGCGACCTGCTGTTCGCGGGCTCCATCGGCCGGACCGACCTGCCGGGCGGCGACCACCCGACGATGCTGCGCAGCCTGCGTGACAAGGTGCTGCCGCTCGCCGACGACATCGTGGTGCTGCCCGGCCACGGTGACCAGACCTCGATCGGTCGCGAACGCGCCACCAACCCCTACCTGCTCGACCTGATGGACTCCTGACATGTCACGAATCGCCCCGCTGAGCGGGTTTCCCGAGCTGCTGCCTGCGCAGCGGGTCGTCGAGCGCGAGATCATCGCGTCGTTGTCGCGCACCTTCGAGCTGCACGGCTTCGCCAACATCGAGACGCGGGTGGTCGAGCCGATCGATCGGCTCGCCAAGGGCGGCGAGGTCGACAAGGAGATCTACGTCCTCCAGCGCCTCCACGCGGAGTCCGGCGCCACGCCGGAGCTCGGCATGCACTTCGACCTCACCGTCCCCTTCGCGCGCTACGTCCTCGAGCACGCCGGGAAGCTGGAGTTCCCGTTCCGGCGCTTCCAGATCCAGCCGGCCTGGCGTGGCGAGCGACCCCAGGAGGGCCGCTACCGGCAGTTCACCCAGGCCGACATCGACATCGTCGGCAACGGCGAGCTGGCGTTCCACCACGACGTCGAGGTCATGCGCGTCATGGTCGAGGCCCTCGACGCCCTCCCGCTCCCGCCGGTGTCGTTCCAGTTCAACAACCGCAAGCTGATCCAGGGGTTCTACCGTGGCCTGGGCATCGCCGACGTCACGACGGCCATCCGGATGATCGACAAGCTCGACAAGCTGCCGCCGGGCGACGTGGCCGAGCTCCTGGTCGAGCAGGCGGGGGCGACCCCCGAGCAGGCAGCGACCTGCCTGGAGCTCGCGACGATCCGTGTCGCGGACACCTCGTTCGTCGAGCGAGTGCGCGCCCTCGGAGTGCGCGACGACCTGCTCGAGACGGGCCTGGCCGAGCTGGCCGCGGTGATCGAGGGATGTGCCTCGGCGACCAGCGACCGGGTCAGCGTCGAGGCCAACCTGCGCATCGCCCGCGGCCTCGACTACTACACCGGCACCGTCGTCGAGATCTTCATGTCCGGCTACGAGCGGCTGAAGTCCGTGGGCGGCGGCGGCCGGTACGACGCGCTCGCCTCCGACGGCAAGACCACCTACCCCGGCGTCGGCGTGTCCTTCGGCGTCTCCCGCACGCTCATTCCGCTGATCGCAGACGGCCTCCTCACCGGGAGCCGGCCCGTCCCCAGCGCCGTGCTGGTGGCGGTGGGCGACGAGGAGTCGCGGTCCGCCAGCGTCGAGGTCGCAACTGCGTTGCGCCGACGCGGCATCCCCTGTGAACTGTCCGCCAACGCCGCGAAGTTCGGCAAGCAGATCCGCTACGCCGAGCGGCGCGGGATCCCGTTCGTCTGGTTCGGACGGCCCGACGACGAGACCGGCGAGATCCGGCACCAGGTCAAGGACATCCGCACCGGCGAGCAGGTGGACGCAGACCCGACCACCTGGACCCCGCCGCAGGAAGACCTGCGGCCCCGCACCCTCACCACCACCCACGAGGAGAACCAGTGATCCGCACCCATGACGCCGGCGCCCTGCGCGCCGAGCACGTCGGCCAGACCGTCACCCTCGCCGGGTGGGTGGCGCGGCGTCGCGATCACGGGGGAGTGGCCTTCCTCGACCTGCGCGAGGCCAGCGGCGTCGTCCAGGTCGTGGTTCGCGACGAGGAGGTGGCCCACACCCTGCGCAGCGAGTACTGCCTCAAGATCACCGGAGAGGTCGTCGCTCGCAAGGCCGGCAACGAGAACCCCAACCTCGACACCGGCGAGATCGAGGTCGTGGCGAACTCCGTGGAGGTCCTCAGTGCATCTGCACCGCTGCCGTTCCCGATCGACGACGCCGCCGGTCACAAGGGTGGCGACGTGGGGGAGGAGGCTCGGCTCAAGCACCGCTACCTCGACCTGCGCCGCAGCGGCCCCAACGCCGCCCTGCGGCTGCGCAGCCGGATCAACAAGGCGGCCCGCGACGTGCTGGACGCGCAGGGCTTCGTCGAGGTCGAGACACCGACGCTGACCCGCTCCACGCCCGAGGGTGCGCGCGACTTCCTGGTCCCGGCTCGGCTGGCACCCGGGAGCTGGTACGCCCTTCCCCAGAGCCCCCAGCTCTTCAAGCAGCTGCTCATGGTCGCTGGGATGGAGCGCTACTACCAGATCGCGCGGTGCTACCGCGACGAGGACTTCCGAGCCGACCGCCAGCCCGAGTTCACCCAGCTCGACATCGAGATGAGCTTCGTGGACCAGGAGGACGTCATCGCCCTCATGGAGGACGTCCTGGCAGCCATGTGGGCGCAGATCGGTCACGAGATCCCTCGCCCCATCCCGCGGATGACCTACGCCGAGGCGATGGCGAGGTACGGCTCCGACAAGCCTGACCTGCGCATGGGCCTCGAGCTCGTCGAGTGCACCGACTACTTCAAGGACACCCCCTTCCGCGTCTTCCAGGCGCCCTACGTCGGAGCCGTCGTGATGCCCGGCGGCGGCAGCCAGCCGCGCCGCCAGTTCGACGCCTGGCAGGAGTGGGCCAAGCAGCGCGGCGCCAAGGGCCTGGCCTACGTGACGATCGGCGAGGACGGCGAGCTCGGCGGTCCGGTCGCCAAGAACCTCACCGACGACGAGCGCGCGGGACTCGCGGCCCACGTCGGTGCGGCGCCCGGGGACTGCGTGTTCTTCGCGGCCGGCGCGCCCAAGAGCAGTCGTGCCCTCCTGGGCTCTGCTCGGCTCGAGATCGGACGACGGGGTGACATGCTCGACGACTCGGTCTTCGCGTTCACCTGGGTCGTCGACGCGCCCCTCTTCGAGCCGAGCTCGGATGCTGTGGCCAGCGGCGACGTCGCCGTGGGTGCCGGCGCATGGACGGCCGTGCACCACGCCTTCACCAGCCCCAAGCCCGAGTTCCTCGACACCTTCGACACCGACCCCGGCAGCGCCCTGGCCTTCGCCTACGACATCGTCTGCAACGGCAACGAGCTCGGGGGTGGATCGATCCGAATCCATCGCGAGGACGTCCAGAAGCGGGTCTTCGCCGTGATGGGCCTCAGCGAGGCGGAGGCCGAGGAGAAGTTCGGCTTCCTGCTCGAGGCGTTCAAGTACGGCGCCCCGCCGCACGGGGGCATCGCGGTCGGCATGGACCGCATCGTCGCGCTGCTGGCCGGCACCGACTCGATCCGCGACGTGATCGCCTTCCCGAAGTCCGGAGGGGGCTACGACCCGCTCACCGCGGCGCCCGCCCCGATCACCGCTCAGCAGCGCAAGGAAGCCGGGGTCGACGCGCCTGCGGCGAAAGATCTCACGGCGTCGGACTGAGGCGCCCGCACGATTGTCGGACACTTCGGGGCTTCGCCGTGTCCAGATCGTTACCCGTCGGTGATCGTTCATGAGGTGCGGGTCACATAGAGTCGCACCGGCGCTGGCCTTGGGGCAGCAGCTGATCGGACCGACAGGAAGCGTGAGACAGATACATGACTGCGGGCACAGAACTCGAGAGCCACTTCGCCGCCGGCGGCGAGGAGCCTGTCGCCGCTGACGACAACAAGGTCGTGAGCAAGTCTCCGGGCCAGCTGGCCCGGGCCCGCTTCTTGAAGGACAAGCTCTCCATGTTCTCGCTGATCGTGGTGACGCTGTTCTTCCTCGCGGCGATCGCTGCGCCGATCCTGGTGAAGGTCGGCTTCCTAGACCCACGCACGCCCAACCAGGACCTCCTCAACGAGTTCCAGCTCCCCATCGGCAAGTGGGGAGGCATCTCCAGCGACCACTGGCTCGGCGTCGAGCCGGGCATCGGTCGCGATGTCCTCTCCCGTGTCTGGTACGGCCTCTCCTTCTCCCTGGCGATCGCCATCACCGCGACCCTGATCGCGGTGTTCATCGGCGTGACGCTCGGCATCATCTCCGGCGCGTCCGGCGGTTGGGTCGACGCCATCATCGGTCGCGTGATCGACCTGACCCTCGCCTTCCCGCAGACGCTGATGCTGCTCGCCCTGTCGGCCGTGGCGTTCGCCTTCATCTCCGAGGTGCTGGGCGTCCCGGAGGGTGATCCGACCAGAGCGTTCTACGTCGTGGCCGTGCTGGGTCTCTTCGGCTGGACCGGTGTCGCCCGCATCGTGCGAGGCCAGGTCCTCACGCTGCGCGAGCGGGAGTTCGTGGCCGCGTCCAAGATGATGGGCGCCTCGAAGTTCCGCCTCTACTTCCGCGAGATCCTTCCCAACCTGTGGGCCCCGATCCTGGTGACCTTCACCCTGATCATGCCGGCCTTCGTCTCGGCGGAGGCGGCGCTCGCCTACCTCGGCGTGAGCATCAACCCGCCGACCCCCACCCTCGGCAACGTGCTCTTCAACTCGCTCACCTATGCCGACACCGACTTCGTCTTCTTCTTCGTCCCCGCGCTGTTGATCGCCACGATCGTGGTCTGCTTCAACCTGCTGGGCGACGGAATCCGCGACGCTCTGGACCCGAAGGGTCACTCGTGAGCCGAGTCGCTCCTGCTTCCCACCATCCACACAAGATCTCGTCGGCATCAGCGCCGACGAAGGTGCCGCCCCCGCGGCACATCCAAGGAGGAAACAAATGGGTATGAAACTGAGGAGGACTGTCGCCGCTGGTGCGGCCTCGGTCCTGGGGCTTGGCCTCCTGGCTGCCTGTGGCGGCGACGGCGGCGACGACGGCGGCAACGACTCGCCGGGCAGCTCCGCTGAGGCGACCGCGGGCGGCACCCTGAAGGTGCTGCAGCACTTCCCCTACGAGGCATCCGACCCACAGCGCATCTACTACGGTGTGCAGCTCGCGTGGTACCGCCGCCTGCTCTACCGCGGCCTCCTCGCGTTCCCGATGTCGGAGGACGCCACCGAGGCCACCACCCCGGTGCCTGACCTCGCGACCGACACCGGCACCTCCTCCGAGGGCGGCAAGGTCTGGGAGTTCACCCTCAAGGACGGCGTCAAGTGGGAGGACGGCAGCGACATCACGTGTGAGGACGTCCAGTACGGCACCTCGCGCGTGTTCGCCAACGACCTGATCACCGGTGGCCCCAACTACACGCTCAGCTACATCGACGTGAAGGACTACCCGGGTCCCTACAAGGCGACCCCCGAGCAGCAGTCGGCCTTCGAGGAGGCTGTGAGCTGTGACGGCAAGACCATCACGTTCCGCTTCAACAAGCCGTGGGCCGACTTCCCGCAGGCCGTGGCCGGCATGATGATGACCGACCCCTACAAGGAGTCCTTCGACGAGGGCGCCAAGAGCCAGTGGAAGGTCCTGTCCAACGGTCCTTACAAGGTCGAGGGCGGCAAGTGGGACAAGAACAAGGGCGCGACCCTGGTTCGCAACGAGAGCTACGACCCCGCGACGGACGACCCGGAGACCCTGCGTCTGGCCCTGCCTGACCAGATCGACTACCAGATCGACCCGTCCGAGACCGCTGGCGAGCTGTTCAACGACCGCCTGATCCAGGACGCTGGCGACGTGCAGAACGCGATCACCACTGCTCGCGTCGCGCCTGCCCAGTTCCCGAAGATCACCGGGCCGGTCGAGGAGCGCTACGTCAACGTCGAGTCGCCCTACACCCAGTACCTCTCGCCCAACTTCAACAGTGACGTCATGAAGGACGTCGCTGTGCGTCGGGCACTGGCCAAGGCGCTCAACCTCAACGGTTACGTCAAGGCGCTCGGCGGCGAGACCGCTGCTGCTCCGGCCGAGTCGATCGTCAACCCGGGTGTCTCGGGCTACACGCCCAACCCGGCGTTCGCCGACGACAACGACAACGACGGCGACCCCGCCGCCGCCAAGGCGATCCTCGACGAGGCCGGCGTCAAGCAGCCGGTCCCGATCAAGCTCGCCTACCCGTCCTCCCCGACCGCTGACAAGGCCATGGCCGTGATCCAGCAGGGCTGGGACGAGGCTGGCTTCAAGGTCTCGCTCGAGCCGCAGGGTGACACCTACTACGACGTCATCTCGCGTCCCGACGACGAGTTCGACATCACGTGGGGTGGCTGGGGTGCTGACTGGCCGTCGATGATGACGGTGATCCCGCCGCTCTACGACAGCCGCCCGAACTTCTCGCCCACCACGTGTGGCCAGAACTACGGCTGCTACCAGAGCGACGAGTTCGAGGCGCTGGTCGACGAGGCTGCCAATGCCTCCGACCTCGACGCCCAGGTCGACGCGCTGGTCGAGGCTGACGCCAAGCTGGGTGAGGACGTTGCCTACATCCCGCTCGACACCTCGAAGTTCAACTGGCTCTACGGCTCCAAGGTCACCGGGTTCACCACGACGGCTGCGTCGTCGTCCTACCCGGAGATCGGTCTCATCGGCGTCACCGAGTGACGTCAGCCTGATCCGGACCCGGATCCTCGGGTCTACGCAGTAAGCGTGCTGGGTGGGCACTTCGGTGCCCACCCAGCACCCTGCCGGGCATCCCTCCGGCACCAGCTCGTCGTGCCCTCACCGGGGTCACCAAGTTCTTCGAGGAAGTGAGACCGACCAAATGTGGGCCTACATCGTGCGCAGGGTGGCGGTGGGTCTGGCGCTGATGCTCGCGCTGACCCTCGTGACCTTCGCGCTCTTCTTCGCCTCACCTGTGGACCCCGCGCGCTTCGCCTGCGGCAAGAACTGCAGCGAGCAGCAGCGAGACCAGGCGCGCAAGGCGCTCGGCTACGACAAGCCCGTCTACGAGCAGTGGGCGAACTTCATGAAGGGCATCGCTGTCGGGCGCGACTTCCCGGCCGACCCTGAGCTGCGCGCGGCCGCCCCCGAGGTGGTGACCCACTGCGAGGCTCCTTGCCTGGGCTACTCCCACCTCAACTCCGCCACCGTCAACGACCTGGTCAAGGGTGCAGCGCCGGTGTCGATCTCGCTGGCGCTCGTGGCGCTGGTCATGTGGCTCACCGGCGGAGTGCTCTTCGGCATCCTCGCGGCCGTCTTCAAGGGGTCGTTCATCGACCGCGGCATCGTCGGCCTGACCCTCATCGCCTTCGCGTTCCCCACCTTCTTCATCGCGGTCTTCTTCCTGAAGTACCTCGCCGTGAAGTGGCAGCTGTTCGACTATCCGTCCTACGTCTCGATCGCCGACGGTGGAGTTGCCAGCTGGCTCGTCAACCTGATGATGCCCGGCTTCACGCTGGCGCTGGTGTTCATGGCCGGCTACGTCCGCATGACGCGCGCCTTCGTGCTGGAGTCGATGACCGAGGACTACATCCGCACCGCCAAGGCCAAGGGACTTCCCGGGCGCGTCGTGCTCTTCAAGCACGGGCTCCGGGCCGCACTCACGCCGCTGGTGACCATGACCGGTCTCGACTTCGCAACCCTTCTCGGTGGTGCGATCATCACCGAGTCAGTCTTCGCCTATCCCGGCCTGGGCCTCCTGACCGTCCAGGCGAGCAGCGCCTACGACCTGCCGACCATCATCGGCGTGGTCGTCCTGGCAGGCGCGTTCGTGATCGTCGCCAACATCCTCGTCGACATCTCGTACGCGTTCATCGATCCCCGAGTCCGGCTCGGTTAGAAAGTGGTAGCAGCGATGGAGAAGTTCCTCACTGTCGACGACCTCAAGGTGCACTTCCCGACCCAGGACGGCGTCGTCAAGGCCACCGACGGGCTGTCGTTCGGGCTCGAGCGTGGCCAGACCCTCGGAATCGTGGGTGAGTCGGGCTCAGGCAAGTCCGTGTCCAGCTCGGCGATCCTCGGGCTGCACCGGGGCACCAGCGCCCGGGTGACCGGCGAGATCCGGCTCGACGGCACCGACCTGCTCACCCTCACCGAGGACGAGATGCGGGCCATGCGCGGCAAGGACGTCGCGATGATCTTCCAGGACCCCCTCTCGGCGATGCACCCCTACTACTCCGTGGGCAACCAGATCGCCGAGGCCTACCGGGTCCATCACGACGCCGGCAAGAAGGAGACCCGCAAGCGGGTGATCGAGATGCTCGAGCTGGTGGGCATTCCCCAGCCCGATCGCCGCATCGACGACTATCCCCACCAGTTCTCCGGCGGAATGCGGCAGCGGGCCATGATCGCCATGGCGCTCATCAACGACCCGAAGCTCGTCATTGCCGACGAGCCGACGACGGCGCTCGACGTGACCGTGCAGGCGCAGATCCTCGACCTGCTCCAGAAGCTGCAGCGCGAGTTCAACACCGCGATCATCCTCATCACCCACGACCTCGGCGTGGTGGCCGAGATGGCCGACGACGTGCTCGTGATGTACGCCGGTCGCGCAGTGGAGTACGGCCCGACCAAGGACATCCTCACGCACCCGCAGATGCCCTACACCTGGGGCCTGCTCTCGAGCGTCCCCAGCCTGGTGGCCGACGTCGACCAGAAGCTGGTGCCGATCCCCGGTGCCCCGCCCAGCCTTCTCAACCCGCCTCCGGGGTGTCCCTTCCACCCGCGGTGCGCCCACAAGGACAAGGTCCCCGGTGACCTGTGCTTCACGGTGCTGCCCGAGCTCCTGCCGGGTGACCGTGGCGAGGGCCACCTCAAGCGGTGCCACCTGACCGAGCCCGAAGCGATCTACCAGGAGGAGGTGGTCAAGTCATGACCGCGACCGATGCCTTGCCCGCCGAGACCCCGGCCACGGGTGACTCCACGCCGCTGCTCGACGTCCGCGACCTGAAGATGTACTTCCCCGTGAAGTCCTCAGGGGTCATCCGCCGCACGGTCGGCCACGTCCAGGCCGTCGACGGCGTCAACTTCCAGGTCCGCGCCGGCGAGTCGCTCGGTCTGGTGGGGGAGTCGGGCTGTGGCAAGTCCACGACCGGACGCCTCGTCACCCGCCTGGAGAAGCCCACCGACGGATCGGTCATGTTCGAGGGGCGCGACATCTCGCAGATCGGAGCGCGGGAGCTCAAGCCCCTGCGCCGCGAGATCCAGATGATCTTCCAGGACCCCTACGGCTCGCTCAACCCGCGCCACACGGTCGGGACGATCATCGGCACGCCGCTGGCGATCCACGACATCCTCCCGAGGAAGCAGATCCTCCCTCGGGTCCAGGAGCTGCTGGAGATCGTCGGCCTGAACCCCGAGCACTACAACCGCTACCCGCACGAGTTCTCCGGCGGTCAGCGCCAGCGCATCGGCATCGCGCGTGCGCTGACGCTGCAGCCCAAGCTGCTCGTGGCCGACGAGCCGGTCTCGGCCCTCGACGTCTCGATCCAGGCCCAGGTCATCAACCTGCTCCAGGACATCCAGCGCGAGTTCAACATCGGGTTCCTCTTCATCGCCCACGACCTCGCGGTGGTGCGCCACTTCTGCCCCGAGATCGCGGTGATGTACCTCGGGAAGATCGTCGAGATCGGTGAGCGCGACCGGATCTACGAGCACGCCAACCACCCCTACACCCAGGCGCTGCTGTCGGCTGTGCCCGACGTCGGGCAGGCGGCGATCGGCGGACGCCGTGAGCGCATCCAGCTGACCGGGGACGTTCCGAGCCCCATCAACCCCCCGTCGGGGTGCCGGTTCCGCACCCGCTGCCAGTTCGCCCAGGAGATCTGCGCGAAGGTCGAGCCGCCGCTGCTGCAGATCGGCGCCCGCCACAAGGTCGCCTGCCACTTCGCAGGCGAGCTGGGCCACCACCCGGCCGAGCCCGTGACGGCGCCACTCCTCGGAGTCGACAGGCACGGCGACCCCGCGCCGGGCGCGACCCCTGAGGAGCTGCCGGGCACCGACTCCTCCTACTCCGACAGCTGGTACGACTTCCCGGGCCGGCGGATCGTCCGAGCGGACGAGGTGTAGCCGCGACCGTGCCCAGGCACCTCGTGAGGTCGCGGCGCGCCCTGCGTACCGCTTCCGCGGGAGTCGCATTCCTGGCGTTGGCGGTCGGCGGCTGCTCCACGACGGACGGTGGGCCTGGCCGCGCGCCGAGCCCGAAGCAGGAGCCCGTCACCGCGGTCACGAAGGCCCACGACCTCCGGGGCCCGGCCCCCGAGGTCGACGGCGCGGTCGAGGGTGGCACGATCACCGTGCACCTGCCAGGTGACTCGAGTCCCGAGACGATCGACCCGACCGCTGGCTGGGCTCGCGCCGGGAACTCCATACTCCAGGCCCTCACGAGCCGGTCGTTGACGCAGTACTCCCGTGACGAGGAGGGGCGACCGGTGCTGGTCCCGGACCTCGCCGTGGACCTCGGGCGACCCAACACGGACTTCACCGAGTGGACCTTCACCATCCGCGACGACGCGACGTGGGAGGACGGGCGGCCCGTCACCGCCGAGGAGGTCGCGTTCGGCATCTGCCGGTCCCTCGACAGCACAGCGTTCCCCTCCGGGCCGGGAGCCGTCTACTCCCGGCGGTTCTTCGCCGGCGCCGACGACTACGCAGGTCCTTACACCGGCAAGGACCCCAGGTGTGAGAGCTGGGACGGGATCTCCGTCGAGGGACAGGAGATCACCATCACGATGTCCACGCCGTTCCCCGACATGGACTACTTCGGTGCCTTCATGGCGATGGGTCCGGCACCGCTCGACCGCACGTCGAGACCCCCTCGCTACGGGCGGACGCCTCTCTCCACCGGTCCCTACAAGGTCGCGCGCTTCGAGGCAGGCGAGGAGCTCAGGCTGGTCCGCAACGACCAGTGGGATCCTGCCTCCGACCCGGCGCGCCACCAGCACGTCGACGAGTGGGTGTTCAAGTTCGACCAGGACGGCGCGCAGGTGGACGACCTGATGTTGTCGGACAGCCCTGAGAGCAGGGCGGCCATCGCGACAGGGCTGGGCGCCGAGAGGTTCGACGAGGCCACCGAGAAGCTGGGCGACCGGCTGGTGCAGCAGAGCACGCTGTGCGTCTCGACCCTGATGCCCGACTACGACAAGATCGACGACATCCGGGTCCGCAAGGCGTTGGCCTACGCCTACCCCTACGACGACGTGTGGTCCGCGGCCGGCGAGGTGCCCCAGGTGACGCGGCGCCTTGCGAGCTCCCTGCTGCCGCCGGGGATGCCGGGCAGGGAGGAGTTCTTCGTCGACGAGGCCCAGATCACCTTCGACCCGGAGAGGTCCAGGGAGCTCCTGGCCGAGGCTGGCCACGCCGACAAGCCCTATCCCATCACGATGATCTACTACGAGCTGGACCCCGACATGCGGGCGGCCCAGGAGAGGATCAAGCAGGGGTTCGAGGCTGGCGGCTTCTCGGTGAAGGACATACCCGTCCAGAGCTCGCCCTACAACGTGTGGCTCGACCCGGACAGCAAGGTCGACAGGCGGCTCAACCTCCGCGGCTTCAACTGGTGCGCCGACTGGCCCGCCGGATCCAGCATGCTGCCTCCGCTGCTCGAGTCGGGCGCCGAGTACAACCTGGCGGACTTCGAGGAGACATCGGTGGACGAGGAGATGCGCAAGATCTCCGTCCTGCCCCAGGCCGACCAGGCCGACGCGTGGGGCGCCCTGGACGAGAGGATCATGCGGGAGTACTTCCCGATCATCCCGACCGCCGTCAGGAACGAGCTGCTGGTCTTCGGCGAGGACATCGGCAACCCCTCCGGCGAGGTCGTCTGGGGTTCCCCCAACTACAAGGACCTCTACGTCGCGAAGTGAGCGAGCGCCGGCGGCATCAGCCGTCCCGGTGCCACGTATCCTGCGCATGTGACGGACGGGCTGTTCGACCTCGGGCACACCGGTGGCGCCTCTCGAGGCGCGGGTCCGGGCGCGGGTTCGCTGGCTTCCAACACCCATGCCTCGGCCCCGCTCGCCGTGCGGATGCGGCCCCGCACCCTCGACGAGCTCGTCGGCCAGGCTCAGCTGCGGGCGCCCGGCTCGCCGTTGCGCCAGCTGATCGAGGGTGACCAGTCGATGTCGCTGCTGCTGTGGGGACCGCCCGGCACGGGAAAGACCACGATCGCCTCGATCGTCAGCCAGCAGACCGAGCGTCGCTTCGTGGAGGTCTCGGCCGTGGCAGCGGGGGTCAAGGAAGTTCGCGCAGCCATCGACGGCGCGCGCGCCGAGCTGGCGCGAGGTGGCAGCGAGACGGTGCTCTTCGTCGACGAGGTGCACCGGTTCACCAAGGCCCAGCAGGACGCGCTGCTGCCGGGAGTGGAGAACCGTTGGGTCACCCTCGTCGCGGCCACCACCGAGAACCCGTTCTTCTCGGTGATCTCGCCGTTGCTGTCGCGCAGCCTCCTGCTGCGGCTCGAGTCCCTCACCGACGACGACGTCGGGGCTGTCCTCGACCAGGCCATGGTGGACGAGCGAGGTCTGGCCGGCAGGCTCACGATCGACGCTGATGCGAGGTCCCACCTCGTGCGGCTGGCGGGCGGCGACGCGCGGCGGGTGCTGACCTACCTCGAGGCTGCGTCCCGGGCCGCCGAGGACACCGTGATCGACCTGGCCACCGCCGAGACCGCCGTCGACCAGGCTGCCGTGCGCTACGACCGGCAGGGTGACCAGCACTACGACGTCATCAGCGCGTTCATCAAGTCGATCCGTGGCTCCGATGCCGACGCTGCCCTTCACTACCTCGCCAGGATGATCGAGGCCGGGGAGGACCCGCGGTTCATCGCCCGCCGACTGGTCATCCTGGCCAGTGAGGACGTCGGCCTGGCGGATCCGACCGCTCTCACGACGGCGGTCGCCGCGGCGCAGGCGGTGCAGCTCATCGGCATGCCCGAGGCCCGCCTCAACCTCGCCCAGGCCGTGATCGCGCTCGCCGTCGCTCCCAAGTCCAACGCCGTGATCAAGGCGATCGACGCAGCGAGCGCCGATGTGCGCGCCGGCAAGATCGGTCATGTCCCCCCTCACCTGCGAGACGCGCACTACTCCGGCGCCAAGAAGATCGGCCACGGCAAGCAGTACAAGTACAGCCACGACGAGCCCTTCGGCGTCGCCGAGCAGCAGTACGCCCCGGACGTCGTCGCCGACGCCCGCTACTACGAGCCGACGGCCCTGGGAGCCGAGGCCGCGCTCAAGGAGCGGTGGGAACGGATCCGCAGGATCATCAGGGGTGAACGGTAGGGTTTCGCGGGTGAGTCGCGAAGAGATCCTGATCGCCACGGGCGGCGCAGTCGCGCTGGCCCTGGTTGCGCTGGTGGTCCTCGCGCTCCTGCGGACGGCGAGGCTCCGCCGCGAGCTGGACGCCCTGCGTTCCGAGCTGGATCGTCGTACGACGACCACGGCTGCCGAGCAGCCTGCGCCCGCTGAGGCCACCTACGTCATCACCGGCTTCTCCGAGGACGGACTTCCTCACGGGGCCACCCCTCAGCACGAGGTCGCCTCCGGCCGCGTCGCCGAGCCCATCGACGGTCGCCTGTTCGCAGACATCGTCGCCCGCGAGACGGTTGTCAGGGCCGGCGGGCTGGTCCACGGGCTACGACGTGCTCTCGACCCCGAGACGCGCAACCGGATCCGGTTCGAGATGCGGCGCGAGCTCAGGCGCTCGCGCAAGCAGCGCCGCGCCGACCTCAAGGCGGCGATGCGGGACTTCCGCGATCGGGAGCGCGCCGCCCAGCCGGCGGGCGACGAGGAGGACGCTGCCTGATGGCGAGGTCGTTCTGGTTCGTGGCCGGAGCGGGTGCGGGCGTCTACGCGATGTCCCGTGCCCGGCGGCTCGCCGAGGTGGCGACGGTCGAGGGCGTCCGTGACCGCCTGGAGGCAATGCGTGTGGGTGCGCGGATCTTCCGCGACGAGGTCGCGGCCGGGCAGGCCGAGAAGGAAACCGAATTGCGCCAGCGGCTCGGGCTGGTGCCTCATGGAGTGCCCGAGCTGACGAGCAGTGGTCCGAGACGGTCGCAGGACGACCTCCTCGACCAGCGAACGAAGAGAGAGACACCTGATGGACACCAGTGAGATCCGGAACCGCTTCCTCGCGCACTTCGAGGCGGCCGGCCACACCGTGGTGCCCTCGGCATCCCTGCTCGTCGACGACCCGAACCTGTTGTTCGTCAACGCTGGCATGGTGCCTTTCAAGCCGTTCTTCCTGGGGCAGGAGACGCCGCCCTACGACCGGGCCACGAGCGTGCAGAAGTGCGTGCGCACTCCTGACATCGAGGACGTCGGCAAGACCACCCGCCACGGCACGTTCTTCGAGATGTGCGGCAACTTCTCCTTCGGCGACTACTTCAAGGAGCGCGCCATCGAGCTGGCGTGGGAGCTGGTGACCAAGCCGGTGGCCGACGGTGGCTGGGGCTTCCCCGAGGACAAGCTCTACCCGAGCGTCTACGTCGACGATGCCGAGGCCGTGGCGTTGTGGAAGAAGGTCACGGGTCTTCCCGACGACCGGATCGCGCGACTGGGGAAGTCCGAGAACTACTGGTCCATGGGTGTGCCGGGGCCTGGCGGACCGTGCTCGGAGATCCTCATCGACAGGGGGCCGGCCTACGGCGCCGACGGAGACTTCTCCGCCGAGGACCGCTACCTCGAGTTCTGGAACCTCGTCTTCATGCAGGACGAGCTCAGCGCAGTCCGCAGCAAGGAGGACTTCGACGTCGCCGGCTCCTTGCCCAAGAAGAACATCGACACCGGGATGGGTCTCGAGCGCGTCGCGTTCATGACCCAGGGCGTCGAGAACATGTACGAGATCGACGTGATGTACCCCGTCATCGCGCGCGCCGAGGAGCTCACCGGCCGACGCTACGGCGTGAGCCACGAGGACGACGTCAGGTTCCGCGTGGTCGCCGACCACGTCCGCTCGTCGATGATGCTGATCGGTGACGGCGTCACCCCGGGCAACGAGGGCCGCGGCTACGTCCTGCGACGTCTGCTGCGCCGCGCCGTACGCTCCGTCCGCCTGCTGGGCTACGAGGACCCCGCACTGCCTGAGCTGATGCCGATCAGCCGGGACAAGATGGGGGAGACCTACACCGACCTCATCACCGACTGGGACCGCATCGCGCGGGTCGCGTTCGCCGAGGAGGACGCGTTCCGCAAGACCCTCCAGGCAGGCACCCAGATCTTCGACCTGGCAGCCCGGGAGGTGAAGTCCAGCGGCGCGACCACGCTCGGCGGCGACCAGGCCTTCGCGCTGCACGACACCTACGGCTTCCCCATCGACCTGACCCTGGAGATGGCTGCGGAGCAGGGCCTCTCCGTCGACGAGCAGGGCTTCCGCGGGTTGATGGCCGAGCAGCGCGAGCGTGCGAAGGCCGATGCGCGGGCCAAGAAGGGCCAGCACGCCGACACGGGCGTCTACCGCGGAATCCTCGACGAGCACGGTCCCACCGACTGGCAGGCCTACGACACGCTCGAGACCGAGTCCCGGGTCCTCGCCGTGCTCCGCGGCGGGGCGCCCGTGCCGGTCCTCGCCCCGGGTGAGGTGGGCGAGATCGTGCTGGACCGGACGCCCTTCTACGCCGAGTCCGGCGGGCAGGCGGCCGACGCCGGCGTCATCGACTGGGACGGCGGCAGCCTCGAGGTGCTCGACGTCCAGCGTCCCGTGCGTGGCCTGGTCGTCCACCAGGTCCGCGTCGTCGACGGCGAGCTCACCGCCGCGGCCGCTCGCCATCTCCTCCACGCGCGCGTCGACCCCGAGTGGCGGACCGGCGCCCGGCAGGCCCACTCGGGCACCCACGTGGTGCACGCGGCGTTGCGCGAGGTCCTCGGGCCCACCGCGCTTCAGTCGGGGTCCTTCAACCGTCCCGGCTACCTGCGCCTCGACTTCGGCTGGACCCAGGCGCTGACCCCCGACCAGGTCCGCGACATCGAGCAGGTCTCCCAGCAGGCGCTGCGCGCCGATCTTCCGGTCGGCTGGCAGTACATGACGCTGGAGGAGGCCAAGGAGTGGGGCGCGATCGCGCTCTTCGGCGAGACCTACGACAACACCAAGGTCCGCGTCGTCGAGATCGGTGGCCCCTGGTCGCGTGAGCTGTGCGGCGGCACCCACGTGGACCACTCGTCCCAGATCGGGACGATCGTGGTCACCGGCGAGGCGTCGGTCGGCTCAGGGAGCCGGCGCATCGAGGCCCTCACGGGCGTGGAGGGCTTCGGCTACCTCGCGCGGGAGCGCGACGTGGTCGCGCAGCTCTCCACCATGCTCAAGGCCCAGCCCGACGACCTGGTCGCCCGGGTCCAGGACATGGCCGAGCGGCTCAAGGCGACCGAGAAGGAGATGGAGCGCATCCGGCTGGCCCAGCTGCTCGGAGCCGGTGCCGCGCTGGCTGCGAGTGCCACCCAGGTGGGTCCGGTGAAGGTCGTCGCCCACCGGGCCGACGGTGCCTCGGGAGGCGATGCGCGGCAGCTCGCGGTCGACGTGCGCGGCCGCCTGCCCCAGGGCGAGGCCGGCGTGGTCGTCGTGATCGGCGTGGCTGACGGCAAGGTCAGCGTCGTCGCAGCCGTCAACGACGAGGCCCGCAGCCGCGGCATCTCCGCCAACGAGCTCGTGCGGGCCGTCGGACCACTCGTAGGCGGCAAGGGCGGTGGCAAGGACGACCTCGCCCAGGGCGGCGGGACCGACGCGGGCGGGGTCGACGAAGCACTGCGCCTGGTGACCCACGAGGTCGGCAAGCGCGCGGTCCAGGGTTGATCTTGCGCGCTGGAGTGAGGGTCGGCATCGATCCGGGCGACGCCCGGATCGGGGTCGCCCGCAGCGACCCGTCCGGGTTCCTGGCCACCCCGGTCGAGACGGTGCGGCGCGGCAGGGGTGACGTGCGCCGGATCGGTCAGATCGTGGCCGAGTGCGAGGCGCTCGAGGTCGTCGTCGGGCTGCCCCGCTCCCTGAAGGGCGGTGAAGGGCCGGCCGCCGCCAAGGTGCGTGAGTTCGCCGGCTCGCTGGCGCGCCGGATTGCGCCGGTGCCCGTGAGGCTGTGTGATGAACGCCTGACCACGGTCTCGGCCGAGTCGATCCTGCGCGACAGCGGGCGCCACGGCGCCAAGCGTCGAGCGGTGGTCGACCAGGCGGCCGCGGTCCTGATCCTGCAGACTGCGCTGGACACGGAGCGGGCGAGCGGTCGCGCGCCCGGAGAGATCGTCGAGGTGGACCCCCATGAGTGAGCAGCAGGATGAGCGCGACTACGAGTACATCCCCGGGGGCGCTCGTCGCAAGAGCCGGGGCTACAAGGGCTGTCTTGCCGTGCTGGTCGCCCTGGCCGTGCTCGCGGGCGGGTTCTGGCTTGCCCTCGACCGGGGCAAGGCGTGGGTCGAGGACCGGTTCTCCGGGGCCGAGGACTTCCCCGGCCCGGGCTCGGGCCAGGTGGCCTTCGAGGTGGAGCAGGGTGACACGACCGCGCAGATCGGCCGCAACCTGAAGGCCGAGGGCGTGACGGCATCTGTCGAGGCCTTTACCGAGGCGGCGGCCTCCGAACCCAAGATCAGCGGCGTGCAGGTCGGCGTCTACCCGCTCCGCAAGGAGATGAAGGCCTCCGACGTGGTCGAGGTCCTCATCGACCCCGCCAACCTCCAGCGCTACCCCACCGTGACCATTCCCGAGGGTCTGCGGGTCACTGACATCGTCGCCCGCCTGGCCGAGGAGACCGAGTTCTCGGAGGACCAGTGGAACAAGGCGCTGGACAGTCCCAAGATCGGTCTGCCCGACTACGCCCAGGGCAACCCCGAGGGCTACCTCTTCCCCGCGACCTACGAGATCAAGCCGGGGATGAAGCCCGTCGACGTCCTCAAGGCGATGGTCGACAGGTGGCGGCAGGCCGCCGAGGACGCCGGGCTCGAGGAGCGTGCCGCCGAGCTGGGCAGGACGCCGGCCGAGGTGATGATCATCGCCTCGCTCGTGGAGGCCGAGGGGCGCGGGGACGACATGCCCAAGATCGCACGGGTCATCTACAACCGGCTAGACGGTCCCGGTGACAAGGGCGGCACGAACGGCCTGCTCCAGATCGATGCCACGGTCAACTACGCACTCGACCGGCAGGGAATCATCGCGGTCACCACCGACGAGATCGAGTCGGTCGCGGACTCTCCCTACAACACCTACAAGAACGTCGGGCTGCCCCCGACGCCGATCGAGGCGCCCGGTGAGGACGCGATCGAGGCTGCCGCCAACCCGGCCGAGGGACCTTGGTACTACTACGTCACCGTCGACCTGAAGACCGGCGAGACCAAGTTCGCCGAGACCTACGACGAGTTCCTGCAGTACAAGGCCGAGTACCAGGCCTACTGCGAGACCTCCGACGCCTGCTGACCACGTGGGCACCCGTTGCGGCGTGCTGGGCGACCCCGTTGCGCACTCGCTGTCCCCGACGCTGCACCGAGCCGGCTATGCCGCGCTCGGGCTCGACGACTGGGAGTACGACGCCGCGCAGGTGCCGAGCGGCAGGCTGGCGCCGTACCTTGCCGGGCTCGGCCCCGAGTGGCGCGGACTGTCCCTGACGATGCCGCTCAAGCGTGAGGCGGTCGCGCTGCTCGACGTCGCGAGTGACGACGTGCGCCGCTCGGGTGCGGCCAACACGCTCGTGCTCCAGGACGCCCGGGTCCACGGTCACAACACCGACGTCCCGGGAGCGGCGGCTGCGATCCGGGAGCGGTACGACGCCCCGCTGCGGTCGGCGCTGATCCTCGGCGGGGGAGCCACCGCGACCTCCACCGGACTGGCACTGCTCGACCTCGGCGTGAGGACGGTCCACGTGGCCGTCCGAGACGCGGCAAGGGCAGCCGAGACCGCGGCGGCGTTGCGGAGTCACCCGGCAGGGCCCGAGGTGCTGATCGAGTCGCTGACCGGCGGACAGTGGAGCGAAGGGCCGGACCTACCGGCCCCGGACTCCACCGTCGACATCGTCGTCTCCACCATCCCGGCCGGTGCACAGACGGCCGAGCTGGTCGCCAGGTGCGCCCACGTGCCGGTGGTGTTCGAGGTGCTCTACGACCCCTGGCCGACCCCGTTGGCGGCCTCGGCGGCCGACCGCGTGCTCGTCTCGGGTCTCGACCTGCTCGTCCACCAGGCCGCGCTCCAGTTCGGGCTCTTCACCGGCCGTCCCGCGCCTCTCGAGGCGATGCGGGAGGCGGGGGAGAAGGCCCTGGCGGAGAGGTCGGGCCCATGAACGACCAGGTCGTCGCCACGCTGCTCGGTCTCATCCTGTGCGGGGCGCTCGGGCTCTTGGTGCCGAGGCTCATCAGCCGGGTGCCGGAGCCGGCTGAGAAGGAGCCTGCAGAGGCTGAGGACGAGCCGGAACAGCCGGAGGCTCCTGGGGAGCCAGAGCCCCCCAAGCGCGCCTACGCCGACATCGGCGCCGACTCCGGGCGGGCCCTGCGCAGCGCCGCGCTCTCGGCCCTGAGCGGGGCGCTTCTGGGGTGGGCGACCGGCCTGGAGTGGCCGCTGGTCTGGTTGCTGCCACTGGTCCCCGTCGCCGTGGCGTTGTCGGTGATCGACTGGCACACCCGATTGCTGCCGCGCGTGCTCGTCATACCGGCCACCCTCGCGGCGATCGTCGCGGTCGTGGTCGTGGGGCTCGCCACTGGAGAGCGCGACCTGCTGGTGCGCGCCCTGGTCGCCATGCTCGCCGTACGCTCCTTCTTCTGGCTGCTGTGGTTCGTCCGTTCCGCCGGCATGGGGTTCGGCGACGTCCGCCTCGCGGCGCCCGTCGGGCTGGTGCTCGGCTGGACCGGATGGGGCGCGCTGGCGGTCGGCGTGTGGCTCGGGTTCGTGATCTTCGCCCTGCCCGGCCTGGCGCTGGCCATCGCCAAGCGCGACCGGAGCCTGCTCAGGAAGCCCTACCCCTACGGCCCGTTCATGGTCATCGGTGCCCTCGTCGGTCTCGTCTGGGGGCCGACGATCGCCGCAGCGCTCTGGGGCTGAGAGACTTCTCCCATGCTCCGATGGCTCACTGCTGGCGAGTCCCACGGCCCTTCGCTGGTCGCGATCCTCGAGGGACTGCCGGCCCACGTCCGCGTCACCACCGACGACCTCGCCGACTCGCTGGCCAGGCGGCGCCTCGGCCACGGTCGCGGGGCGCGGATGAAGTTCGAGCAGGACCAGGTCCGCATCGTCGGAGGCGTGCGCCACGGGGAGACCCAAGGCGGCCCGGTGGCGGTCGAGGTCGGCAACACCGAGTGGCCCAAGTGGGAGCAGGTGATGTCGGCCGACCCCGTCGACCAGGAGGTCCTCGACGACCTTGCCCGCAACGCGCCCCTGACGCGCCCCCGTCCCGGGCACGCCGACCTCGCGGGGATGCAGAAGTACGACTTCGCCGAGGCGCGCCCCATCCTCGAGCGGGCGTCTGCGCGCGAGACCGCCGCCCGGGTGGCCCTGGGCCGGGTCGCGAGCAACTTCCTCGAGCAGGCCGTCGGTGCCCGCATCGTCTCCCACGTGGTGGCGCTGGGCGGGGTGCACGCTCCCGCCGGGCTGGTGCCCGAGGCCGACGACGTCTCCCGGCTCGACGCCGACGAGGTGCGCTGCCTCGACCCCGAGACCAGCGCCGCGATGGTGGCCCGCATCGACCAGGCCCACAAGGACGGTGACACGCTCGGAGGTGTCGTCGAGGTGGTCGTGCACGGCCTGCCGCCGGGCCTGGGCTCCCACGTCCACTGGGACCGTCGTCTCGACTCCCGCCTGGCCGGTGCGCTGATGGGCATCCAGGCGATCAAGGGCGTCGAGATCGGCGACGGGTTCGAGCTCGCCGACACCCCCGGGTCGCTGGCCCACGACGAGATCGTGCCGACCGAGGAGGGTCTGCGCCGCACCACCCACCGTGCCGGCGGCACCGAGGGCGGCATGACGACCGGCGAGGTCCTGCGGGTGCGCGCAGCCATGAAGCCGATCGCGACAGTCCCCAGGGCGCTACGCACCGTGGACGTGTCGACGGGCGAGGAGGCCGTGGCCCACCACCAGCGCTCCGACGTGTGTGCGGTCCCCGCGGCCGGGATCGTCGCGGAGGCGATGGTCGCCCTCGTCCTCGCCGACGCGGTGGTGGAGAAGTTCGGCGGCGACTCGGTGGGCGAGACGCGCCGCAACGCGGAGTCCTACCTCGCCAACCTGAGGTACTCGTGACCAAGCCGCGAGTCGTGCTGGTCGGGCCCATGGGAGCTGGCAAGACGACCGTCGCGAGCCTCCTCGGCGAGGCGTGGGGCGTGCCTGTCCGTGACACCGACCACGACATCGAGGCCACCGAGGGTCGCACGATCTCCGACATCTTCGTCGAGTCCGGCGAGGACCACTTCCGCGAGCTCGAGGTGACTGCTGTGGCCCGCGCCGTCACCGAGCACACCGGGGTGCTCGCCCTGGGTGGGGGAGCCGTGATGCGGGCAGAGACCCGAGAGCTGCTCGACGACGTGCCCGTCGTCTTCCTGCGGGTCGGGCTCTCCGACGCCGTCAAGCGCGTCGACCTCGGCATCGGCCGACCCCTCCTGCTCGGCAACGTGCGGGCCCGCATCAAGGCGCTGCTCGACGAGCGCACGCCGGTCTACGAGTCGGTCGCCACCCACGTGGTCGACACCGACGGCCGCAGCCCCGACGAGGTCGCCGCCGAGATCCAGGAGCTGTTGCGATGAGTGACACCACGCTGCACGTGCCGGGAGCCGCTCCCTACGACGTCATCGTGGGCCACGGGCTCGCGGGCCGGCTCCCGGGGATCCTCGGCGAGTCCGTCGAGCGCGTCGCCGTGCTCTTCGGCGGTGACCTCGGAGCGCTCGCCGACGGCGTCGTCGAGGTGCTCGTCGAGCACTACGACGTGCTGGCGCTCGGGCTGCCCATCGGTGAGCGAGCCAAGACTGCTGCGGTGGCTGCCGACTGCTGGGAGGCGTTGGGGGAGGCGGGGTTCACCCGCTCGGACGCCGTCGTCACGATCGGCGGGGGTGCGACCACCGACCTGGGCGGGTTCGTCGCCGCCACCTGGCTGCGCGGCGTGCGCGTCGTACACCTCCCCACGACCGTGCTCGGCATGGTCGACGCGGCGGTCGGTGGCAAGACGGGCATCAACACCGGCGCCGGCAAGAACCTCGTGGGCGCCTTCCACGAGCCGACCGGAGTGCTGTGCGACCTGTCGCTGCTGGAGTCGCTGCCCCGCGAAGAGCTCGTCTCCGGGCTCGGTGAGGTGGTCAAGTGCGGGTTCATCGCCGACCCCGCCATCCTCGACCTCGTCGAGACCCACGACCCCGCCTCCCTGACGCCGTCCTCCGCCGTCCTGCGCGAGCTCATCGAGCGTTCGATCCAGGTCAAGATCGACGTCGTGGTCGGTGACCTCAAGGAGAGGGGTGGAGCAGACGGGCACCCCGGCCGCGAGGTGCTCAACTACGGCCACACGCTGGCCCACGCCATCGAGCGCACGAGCGACTACTCCGTGCGCCACGGCGAGGCCGTGGCCATCGGGTGCGTCTACGTCGCCGAGGTCGCTGCGCGGGCCGGCCTGCTCGACCCCTCCGTCGTCGAGCGACACCGCTCCGCCTTCGCTCGCGTCGGGCTGCCGACCTCCTACTCCGCCGCCTCGTTCGACGACCTGCACGCGGCGATGAAGATGGACAAGAAGGCGCGCGGCTCCCAGATCCGCCTCCTCGTGCTCGAGGACGTCGGTCGACCGCGCGTCCTCGCCGGGCCCGCCGAGGGCGACCTGCGAGCCGCCTACTCGGCCATCGGAGGTGCCGCGTGAAGGTCCTGGTGCTCAACGGCCCCAACCTCGGCCGCCTGGGGCGTCGTCAACCCGAGATCTACGGCACCACGACACACGCCGAGCTCGCCCACCTGTGTGTCTCGTGGGGAGCCGAGCTGGGCATGGACGTCGAGGTGCGCCAGACCAACCACGAGGGCGAGCTTCTCGACTGGCTCAACGTCGCTGCCGACGACGGCACCGCGGTGGTGCTCAACGCGGGAGCCTGGACCCACTACTCGCTGGCGCTCCACGACGCCTGCGCCCAGCTCACGGCGCCGCTCGTGGAGGTGCACATCTCCGACCCCAAGCAACGGCCCGAGGAGTTCCGGCACACCTCGGTCGTCGAGCCCCACGCCGCGATGACGATCGCGGGCGAGGGCGTTGACGGCTACCGTCAGGCGTTGTCGTTCCTGGCGAGCTCTGCGAGCTGATCGCGGGTCGCGGCGTCTGCGGGGTAGAGCGCCTCGATCGCGAGCTCTGCCACGGTCACGTCGCCCGGTGTGCCGAAGACCGTGGTCGTGGTGAGGAACGACAGCACGCCGTCGCCCGCCCGCAGCTTCAGGGTCAGCACGATCTCAGGCTGTGCAGCCGATGCGGGAACGCCGTAGTCGTCGAGCAGCGCGCCCAGTCGCGGGTCGCCCGTGGTGTCGTGCTCGTGCCGGATCCGGGTCATGATCGCGGCCTGCCAGGCACCCGGGTCGACGATCCGCGAGGCGAGTCCGCGCGGGTCGAGGCTGAGGCGTACGACGTTCACCGGCGGCTCCAGCAGGTCGGCCGGCAGGTCCGCCAGGAGGCGGTAGGCCGCCTCGTTGGCCGCGACGAGGTCCCAGCCCCCGTCGATCACCAGCGCCGGGTAGGGCTCGTGCCCCGCGAGGATCAGCTCGAGCGCCTCGTTGACCTGCGCCAGGGCGGGGGAGTGGAGCGGTAGCTCGGTGGTCGTGGGCACGAACCCGGCCGCGGTGTAGAGCCGGCGCTGCTCCCGGAGCGGGACGTCCAGCGCGGCCGCGAGCTGCCCGATCATCGTGGGACTGGGCGATGCCTTGCCGGTCTCGATGAAGGACAGGTGGCGGGTGGAGACACCGCACCGGTCGGACAGGGCCTGCTGCGAGAGTCGGCGACGCTGGCGCCAGTGGCGGACCAGGTCGCCGACCTCCTCGCGGACGAGCTCGAGGGTCATGGCTCCCACGATGTCAGCCTCGGCGGGCGAACCAGAGCTGCCCCGCGGCGAAGGCCGCGACGATGAAAGCCTGGAGCACCACCCAGCCCCTGCCCAGGGCAGTCAGGTCGCCCATCGCGGCATAGGCCAGGCTCGCGACGACCCATGCTTCGTTGAGCACGACCAGCGCGAGGACGCCGCGTCGCGGGACGGGTCGGCGGACTGCCAGGAGCGCGACACCGACGCCGAAGGCCAGGAGGAACGCGCCCAGGCCGCGTTGCAGGTCGGCGGGGGCTCCGAACCAGTCGGCGAGCCATGCCGCGCCGACGACGTAGGCCAGCCCGTTGACGGCTGTGGTCGCCGCGTCAGTGAGGAGGAAGGGCCGCACGAGCGAGTGGCGGATGCCGGCGTCGCGGGTCGTGGTGGACGAGGTGCTGAGGGAGGTGGTTGTCGTGGTCATGCGACCACCTTCGGGCTCGACCGGTAGCGGGCGCCATGACCTCGGAGGTCATGACGCCCGCTTGCTCGAGCGTGGCGGCGGCCGCTCAGAGGGGTCGCCGGTCGGCACTGAGGAAGAACGGCGTGTCGCCGTAGTCCGAGCCGTTCCGCGGCTCCGTGGTCTCCTCGACCCGACCGTCCACACCGAAACGGAGGACGGTCCACGAGTTGACCTCGTTGGCCACCGCGATGATGGTGTCGGCCGTCTCCCACACCACGCCGGAGAGCGGGATCATCGTGCCCCGCTCGGACTGGAAGTTCGTCACCAGGGCCCCGGTGCGGGCGTCGAGGATCGACAGTGAGTCCAGGCCCGACCCCGACTGGTAGGGGCCGCTCGCCAGGACGTAGCGACCGTCCGGGCTGAACGTTCCTAGGGAGTATCCGCACGTGTCCCACAGTGTCTTCGAGGTGCTCGCCGACGGGTCGACGACGCCGAAGCAGCCGGACATGTCCGGATTGGACCTCGTCTGGACGGCGACCAGCCCGTTCGCCGGGCTGGCCGAGATCGCGCCCAGCCAGTCGTCCTCGAACGCAGACGTCGTCCCGTCCTCGTGAGCGATGCCGATCTCGGCGACACCCTGCGCGTCGGTCGACTGGTAGACCAGGCTGGCGTCGCTCACGAAGCCGACGGGCTGCACCGCAGGGCCGGGAGGAAGCTCCCACGCGGAGCCGCTCGACGGGTCCGCCGTCGGTCGCAGCACCAACGTCTGGGAGTCGGCGCCCGGCACGGTCCAGGCGAGCAGGGACCGGTCCGGGTTGCTCACCAGCACCTGACCGCCCGGCTGCTCGGAGACGCGCTCGAAGTCCTCGGAGAGCACCACGACGTCGTCCTTGCTGGGGCTGAGCGCCACCCAGCCGCCGTCCGGTCCGCCGGGGACCAGGGCCTGCCAGTTCTCCTCCAAGGGCTGCACGCCCTGCTCCGGAAGCACGACGCCCTCCTCGGTGAAGTACTCCACCGCCGGCGCCGCGCCACGGTCGAGACCGGCCGTGCTGAACGTCGTGCGGACCACCTCCTGCTGGTCAGGGACCGCCGGGTCGATCCGTTCGGTGGAGTCGAGGGACCCGCCCCCGCTGAGGCCGAGCGGGACGGCGATCGCCAGGGCGGCCGCCACGGCCACGCCGGCTCCTGCCTGACGGCGACGGCGGATCCTCCGAGCGCGGCCGCGCACGTCTGTGAAGGTCAGCCGGGCGCCGTCGACGTCGCCGGCCCGGTCGCGCAGCTCGGTGCCCACGAGGGTCTCGAGCTCGTCGTACTGCGTGTTCATCGCTCCTCCTCGCGGTTCCGGGGATTGAGGTGGTCGGGGGTGCGTTCGCGGAGGGCGGCCAGGGCGCGGCTCGACTGGGACTTCACGGTGCCGACCGAGATGCCGAGGAGCTCGGCGGTCTCGGCCTCGGAGAGCTGCTCGTAGTAGCGCAGGACGACCACTGCCCGTGCCTTGCGAGGGAGGGTCTGTACGACGTCCCACACCGCGCTGCTCAGGCCGTCGTCGTAGGCATCGGTGTGCTCGCGCTCCGGCAGCTCACCGGTGGAGTGCTCGCGACGCTTCCAGGCGCGGCGCCACAACGAGTTGTGCTCGTTGACCAGGATCCGCCGGACGTAGCCGTCGAGCGACCCACGCTGCTGGACCTTGTCCCATGACAGGTAGAGCTTGGCCAGCGAGGTCTGGACGAGGTCCTCGGCAGTGTGCTGGTCGCCGGTCAGGAGGTAGGCGGTGCGGAGCAGGCTCGGCTGGCGCGCTGCCATGTAGTCGGAGAACTCGGCGTCGCGCGAGGGCGCCCTGCTGCCCATGGCCACCCCCGGTCCTGGTCCGCTGGATCCCGCCAGCGTGCTGTTCGTGTGCACCGTGCACCTCCCATCCAATCGCTCCCAAGACGCGAACGGGTGGAGGAAGGTTGCAAAATCACCCGGCGCCGTCGAGGGCGGCCCTCAGACGGATCTCCTCGTCGTCGGAGAGACCGGCGCGACGCGGTGTCTCCCGCACCTCCTCGTAGGCGAGGGCTGATGCGAGGGTCTCCTCGATGGAGCGGGTCCGCAGCCCCGCAGCCTGGGCGCGAGCTGCGTCCATCTTGCCGAAGAAGCGGTCGGCCGGGTCGTCGATCCACAGGGGTAGCGAAGCCGGGCCCATCCACCCCGAGATGCCGGCCTCGGCCAGCACCTCGGCGGGCACCGCCCGGGGTGGCGGTGCGCCGGGACCGGCCACCCGCCGCGCTGCAGCCAGGATCTCGGTGAGCGGGATCGACGGCCCGCACGCGTTGAACGCGCCGTCCATGCGTTCCTCCGCCGACAGCACGATCCACTCGGCGAGGTCGGCCACGTCGACGATCCCGCAGGTCGCCTCCGGGGCGTCGGGCGCGAGGACGTCGGGGCCGGTCGGGTGGGCGAAGCGCCACGGGTAGTAGCCGCTGCGCCCCGAGTCGTCGCCGTAGCCTCCGATCAGGCCGGCCCGCACGATCGTCGCGGTGCCCTCCGCTGCCCGGAAGGCGTCCTCGCAGGCGACCTTGGCGGGGCCGTACTGCTCCATGTCGGCCATCACGTCGCCGGCGAGCGGCTCGTGCAGCGGCGCCGACTCGGGCAGGTCGGGCGAGTCGAACGAACGGTAGGCGTTGGCGCTGGAGACGAACACCCAGTGGTCGGTCCTCAGGTCGCGTACGGCGCGGCGCGCCTGGCCGGGCTGGCGGGTGACGTCCACGACCGCGTCCCAACGCCGGTCTGCCACTGCCGCCAACCCGTCATCGTCGTCCCGGTCTGCAACGACGAAGTCCACCCCCTCGGCCGGGGGCGTCGTACCGCGGGCCAGGCAGGTGACGGCATGTCCGCGCTCGCGAGCGTGCTCGGCGATCGCCCTGCCCAGGAACGCGGTGCCACCCAGCACGAGGAGGTCCATGGTCCCACGCTGCCAGCCAGGCCGTTGCGCGTCGATCCGCTGTCAGCGAACGAGTCCGAGCAGGGTCGGTGAGCCGGCGGCGCAACGCGTACAGGTCATGGGCGCCCGCAGCGTCTCGTCACCTCGGCGTAGCAACGGTCGTGTCGCCCTCTGTGCCCGTCTGCCCTGTCCTTGCCGGGTCCGCCGACGAGACGGTCAGGTGGGTCGTACGGCGACCCGAGGAGGACGTCGTTGCCCGGGCCGCCGCGGGCAAGGTTCTGGTGCCGGGCGCCGGAGGGCTGTTCGAAGCCGGCAGAGCCGAGCAGCCGGAGCCTGTCGCGACCGCCCTGTCCGAGCAGTACGACATCGTCGCCACTCACGGCCGCTCGGTCGCGTCCCGCACCCGCGCGGACGCGCGCAGACCAGCTGTCGTCAACCATGATCTCGTCATGGCCGGCGCCGGCGCGCACCACGACGGCGTGGCCACTGGCGAGCAGCCGCTCGCTGCGGGGGGTGCCGACCAGGGTGACGGCGCCGCCGGGCGACCAGCTCCCGTCGAGGGTCACGTCGCGAAAGCTCGTGAACGATCCGGAACGGCCGTCGCAGGCGGCGGAGACGTCGAGGCGCACCTCGAGGTCGCGGCAGGTCGAGTCGATGGAGGCCGTGTCACGTCCGCCCCCACCGTCGGCCGACCGCGGCACGAACGGGTTGTTCCAGGACTGGACGTCGAGCGCGTCCGCGCCGCCGCCCATCGCCACGTCACCGACCGGGATGTCGGCGAACGTCACGGACTCATCCGCATCGGTTCCGGTGAACGACACTGCAGGCTGCTCGGTGACGCGGCGGGGCGTCCCGAAGAGGAATGCGGAGAACTCTCCTGACCACGTGATGACCGGCAGTCCCGCAGCGATCGTGCGCGACCGGTTGTCGACCACGACGTCACCGCCGGGTGGAGGCCCGAGACGGCGGGGAGAACGCACCTCGAGGACAGGGGAGTCGGCGGCGGAGACGTCGAGGAGGCCGGCCGGGGCGAGTGGACCCTCCATGACCACACGCGCTCCCTGCGCTCCCAGTGAGATGCGGTCGGTGTTGGGACCGTCGTGGGGGGCTGCGCTGAAGACGGTCGAGGCGTTCGTGACCACGTCCCGCTGCTGCCCGATCAGCTCCGGGTCGACCAGGTCGGGGTCGGAGAAGTCGGCGACATCCTTCTCGGCGAACACCTTCTCGCCGACGTCCGCGCCCTGGAAGCTGTCGTTGCCGAGCCCGAGGACGACGGTCGTGGCGACCCCGGTGGTGCCTGTCGGCATCAGGTTGACGACCACATCGTCACCGGGCCCCGCGTCCAGCCAGCCGGAGGGCGGCATGGGGTCGCGATCGTTGGAGATCCCCGCAGCAGCGGCGAGGCAGATGGTGTCGTTGCCGCCCAACGCGTCGAACATCCTCCAGCCACCGGGTTCCATGGCAACCACGTCCTCGCCCTCGGTCCCGCGGGTGACAGTCGTGGAGGCGACGATGGTGACGGCCTTGCCCTGGCAGGTGGTGGGGGCGGCCGAGGCCGGCGACGACGTCGCCACCGCCGAGGTGGACCCGGCAGCCAGTGCCAGGACAGTCAGTGCAGCGGACCTGCGGAGCTTCATCTCTTTTCCCCGATTGCGTAGAACGTGTTGCTCGATGTGACGCGCGGCGGGTGAAGAAGGTTGTCACCCCATCGACCCGAGCCACTCGTCGATCGGCACGTCTCCCTCACCCACCACCAGCGTGCGGCGAGAGGCGCGAGCATCGTCGATCACGGCCGCGGCGACCTGTGCCACGAGCTCTCGTGGCGCGGTGTCGCCCTCACCCCGAGCAGCCGAGGGGTTGACGGTGCCGTGCCCCGGGTCGAACGTCAGCGGCCCGGGAGCGAGGATCGTCCAGTCCAGGCCGCTGGCCCGCAGGTGCTCGTCGGCGGCGATCTTCGCGTCCATGTAGGGCCGGAAGGGGTCGTCGGCGCCGACGAGGAACTCCGGGAACGCCCCGGAGAAGGACACCATGACGTAACGCAGCACTCCGGCGGCCTCGGCCGCCTCCATCGAGCGGATCGCGCCGTCGCGGTCGACCGCCATGGTCCGGGTTGGGTCGCCGCCACCCGCCCCGGCCGACCACACCACGGCATCCTGGACCTCCAGGAGCGAGGTCAGCTCCGGGGTGCCCGCCGACTCGACAGACGACACCACCGGGGTGGCGCCGGTGGCGGCCACGTCGTCCACGTGGTCGGGGTTGCGAATCACCGACTGGACGTCGTGGCCGGCCTCGACGAGCAGGGGAGCGAGCAGGAGGGCCACGTGGCCGTGGCCGCCGAAGATCGTCACGCGCATGTCCACGACCGTACCCGCCGGACCGGCGGCTGCCCACAGGTTGGGCGCCACCTCGGCCGCCCCCTAGACTGGCTCGTCGGCCCCGCAGGCGCCGTACCCCTGACCAGCGACAAGAAGGCAGACCCCACGCGCATGGCAACCACCAACGACCTCAAGAACGGCATGGTCCTCAACATCGAGGGCCAGCTCTGGACCGTCGTCGACTTCCAGCACGTCAAGCCCGGCAAGGGCCCGGCCTTCGTGCGCACGAAGCTCAAGAACGTCGAGTCGGGCAAGAACGTCGACAAGACCTTCAACGCCGGCACCAAGGTCGAGACGGCCAACGTGGACAAGCGCACGATGCAGTACCTCTACAACGACGGCACGTCCTACGTCTTCATGGACACCAGCACCTACGACCAGATCGAGGTGTCGCCCGAGGTCGTCGGTGACGCCAAGAACTTCATGCTCGAGAACCAGGACGCGATCGTCGCGACCAACGAGGGTCGGGTGCTCTTCGTCGAGCTCCCCGCCTCGGTGGAGCTGGTCATCTCCGAGACCGAGCCCGGCCTCCAGGGAGACCGCTCGACCGGCGGCACCAAGCCCGCCACGCTCGAGACCGGCCACCAGATCCAGGTCCCGCTGTTCATCACCTCCGGCGAGAAGGTCAAGGTCGACACGCGCGACTCGTCCTACCTCGGCCGTGTGAAGGGCTGACCCGAGCGACGTGGCTGCACGCTCCAAGGCCCGCAAGCGGGCGCTCGACATCCTCTTCGCCTCCGAGCAGCGCTCGGAGGAGCCCGCTCTGGCCCTCGAGCGCGCGATCGAGGCCGGGGTCGGCCCGACCAACGACTACACGACCACCCTCGTGCACGGCGTCGTCGAGCACCGAGACCGCATCGACGAGGTGCTCACCACCTACAGCCGTGACTGGACCCTGGCGCGGATGCCGGCGGTCGACCGGAACGTCCTCCGGATAGCGGTCTACGAGCTGCTGTGGGGTGAGGACGACGTGCCCGGCGAGGTGGCCATGAGCGAGGCCGTCCACCTCGTGCAGGAGCTCTCGACCGACGACTCGCCGACGTTCGTCAACGGCATCCTCGGCTCGGTCCTGCGCGACCGCGCTGCCCTCGTCTGACGTAGGCCGGCGACGGGTTAGGTTGAGCCCATGAACGCCGCCTCCTCCGCAGCAGAGTCCGTCCACCACAGCGAGTGGCTCGACCACGCGGTGCGGATCGGGCTCGTGGCCTACGGCGTGGTGCACCTGATGGTCGGTTGGCTGGCCCTTCAGCTGGCCCTGGGCGAGAAGGAGGAGAGCGCCTCCAACACCGGTGCCCTCCATGCGCTTGCCGAGCAGCCCCTCGGGGCCGCGCTGGTGTGGGGTGTCGCGGTCGGCATGCTGCTCCTGGTCGTGTGGCGCCTGCTCGAGTTCTCCTTCGGGTTCACCGAGGAGACCGACACCAAGAAGCGGTGGAGGAAGCGCTTGACCTCCCTCGGCAAGGCGGCGGTCTACGGCGCGCTCGGGTGGAGCGCCGCCAAGACAGCGCTGGGAGACGGCTCCAAGGGAGGCACGGACTCCACGACGGCCAAGGTGATGGACCTCCCCGGGGGGCAGGTCATCGTGGGTGCTGTCGGCCTCGCGATCATGGCCTACGGCGGGGTCCTGGTCGTCCGCGGCTGGACCGAGAAGTTCACCGAGCACCTCGATGCCCAGGGCCAGTCCGGCAAGGAGGGGTCGGCCTACGTGCTCCTCGGCAAGGTCGGCTACATCGCCAAGGGGATCGCGATCATCCTCGTGGGAGGCCTCTTCGTCTACGCCGCGGTGGAGCACCGGGCCAAGAAGTCCGGCGGACTCGACCAGGCGCTGCAGACCGTGCTCGGCTATCCGTTCGGCCAGGTCCTGCTCGTCGCGATCGGCGTGGGCATCGCCTGCTACGGGCTCTTCTGCTTCGCCCGCGCCAGGCACCTGAGCCGCTGAAGGCTCAGGACTGCTTCGACTCGGGGTCCTTCAGCGCGTCGATGGCCCTGGGGCCGGAGACCAGCGCCAGGGCGGAGATGACCATGTGCTCGCGCACGTCGTCGGTGGTGACGTTGCTGACCTGGGGGATGCCCGGAGCAGCCTCCGCCACGAGGAGACCGACGCGCGCCAGCTGCAGGGTGCCGAGCCCGCTGGCGTAGAGCAGGTTGGCGAGGAGATAGGGCTTCTCGACATGGAAGTCGCCTGCCTCCACCCCTGCCTCGATCGCGCCCGTCAGCAGCGCCAGGCAGCCGCCGATGCTGCGCCCGAGGCGGAACATGGCGCTCTCGCTGACCTCGGCCATCAGGTCGGGCCCACGCCGACGCATCAGGGCGAGCGCGTTGTCCACGAACGCCGGATGCTCGAGGCCGTAGTCGGCGAACGCGGTCACCAGGGCGGTCAGCTGGGCGCGCGGAGACTCCGACGCCGTGTCGGCGGTGACCTCGTAGAGCTTGACGCGCAGCTCGTCGAGGTACTGCACCAGGGTGAGGGCGAAGAGCTCCTCCTTGCCGGTGAAGTGCCGGTAGACGATGGCGCGGTTGATGCCCACCGCCTTGGCGATGTCCTCGATCTGGGCGTCACGGACGCCGCGCTCGTCGAAGAGCTGTCGTGTCGCGTCGATGATCTCGCGCTCGCGCTGACGCCGGCGGGTGGCGGCGTTGCTGCGACGATCCGCAGGGGCGGCTGAAGGTGTGGCCATGAGCGCAAGTGTACGTCGCGCACGACAGTCGTCGGACACCTGACGTGCGGGTGTTTCGCAACTGGATCGCATGTGTCGAACACCACAGTGACGCAGAGTTCTACACGGTGTGACGCGCCGTGTGCTAGGGACGGCCGAGCGCGAGGCGTCGTACGTCGTCGAGCGTGTCGGCACCCTCCGCCCGCTTGTCGTCGCGGTAGCGGACCACCCGGGCGAAGCGCAGCGCGACTCCGCCGGGGTAGCGGGTGGATCGCTGGAGCCCGTCGAAGGCGATCTCGACGACCTGCTCAGGACGCACGTGGACGACGTGTCCTTCACGCTGCGTCTCAAGCTCGAGGAAGCGCTGGGTCTGCCACGCGAGCATCTCGTCGGTCATGCCCTTGAACGTCTTGCCGAGCATCACGAATCCGCTCGGCGAGGAGGGGTCGCGCGCGCCCAGGTGGATGTTGGAGAGCCAGCCCTGGCGCCTGCCGCTGCCCCACTCGACGGCGAGCACCACCAGGTCGAGGGTGTGCACGGGCTTGACCTTGACCCAGGCGGAGCCGCGGCGCCCGGCGGCGTAGGGAGCGGAGAGGTCCTTGACGACGACTCCTTCGTGGCCGGCAGCCAGCACCTCGGCCGTGAAGGACTCGGCCTCGGCCGGATCGTCGGTGACGAGGCGCCGCACGCGATGGGCCTCGGGCACCAGCGAGTCGAGAGCCGCGAGCCGCTCGTGGCCGGGGGAGTCGAGCAGGTCACGACCATCGAGGTGGAGCAGGTCGAAGAAGTAGGGGGTCACCTCGACGCCGCCGGCCTGGGCGGTGCGCGACGCGGTGTCCTGGAAGGCCTGGGGGCGCCCCAGGTCGTCCAACGCGAGGGCCTCCCCGTCCAGCACGAACCGATCGGCCGGCATCGAGCGCGCGACGGCCACCACCTCGGGCAGGCGACTGGTGATGTCGTCGAGGCTCCGGGTGACGACCAGAACGTCCTCGCCGTCGCGGTGCACCTGGATGCGGATGCCGTCGAGCTTGGCGTCGATCGCGACCTGCTCGCCGCCAGCCGCCTTGGCCAGGGCGGCAGTCACGTCGGGAGCGCTCGAGGCGAGCATCGGCTGGACGGGTCGGCCGACCTCGAGCCCGATCTCGTCGAGGCCGGGCTCGCCCTGGGCGAACGCGGCCGCGGCGGCGGCGAGGGTGCTGCCGGAGAGCATCGCTGCGCGTCGCACGGCCGCCAGCGGCACCTGCGCGACCTGGGCGACGGCCTCCTGGATGCTGGAGTCGAGGGCGCCCTGACGGACGTTGCCCGTCACCACGGCACGCAGCCAGGCCTGCTCGGGGGCGGTCGCCCGGGCGAACAGCTCGGCCACGGCCGTCTTGCGAGCGGCCTGGGACCCGGCGCCGCGCAGCTGGGAGAGCGTCTCGAACGCCCTGTGCACCTCATGCACGCCGAGGGTGGACTCCGTCGCAGGCGGTGGGACCTCGCTCACGCCGCGCCAGCCGAGCCCGGTGCGTCTCTGGCGCAGCGTGCCGGAGAGGTAGGCCACGACGGTGGCCAGGTCGTCGGCGTCGGCGCCTTCGGCGAGAGCGCGCTGGAGCAGGGCAGCCAGGGCCTCGGTCTTCGCCTTGCGTGAACGGGTGGCTCCGACCGTCTCGGAGGTGGCGACGACGTCGGCGAGCAGGACGCTCATGCCAGCACCACCAGGGCGAGATCGAGTGAGTCGCCCTCGTCGACGTCGTGGGCCTTGCGCACCGCGGCCTTCACCGGCAGCAGGAAACGGCCGCTCTGCTTGTCAGGGAACACCGAGGTGCGCCAGGTGGTCTCGCCCGCCTCGGAGGTGAGCGTCACCTCGACCTTGACGGAGCCGAAGCCCCGCGGCGGGACGGGGTGTTCGCGCACCGCTGCTGTGGCCTCCTCCGTCAGCGTCACGAAGAACCACGCCTCCTGCGCGTCCCACCGGAAAAGGTCACCCGTGAACCGGCACTCGTCCATGGGACCAGTCTGCCGCGAGCCACCGACAGTGGGCAGGATGGGCGCATGGACGACACCCGGCTCTACGTCCCGGCAGCCAACGCCATGCCCGCGGCCGAGGTCCGGGGGTTCGTCACCTCGGTCGGGACGGCCCAGCTCGTGACCGTGGACGTGGATGGGAGTCCCGACGTCACCTTCCTGCCCGTGCTCTGGGAGGGAGAGCGCCTGGTGGGCCATCTCGCGCGGGCCAACGGGCACTGGCGTCGCATCGTCCAGGACAGCGCGGCCCTGGCCGTCGTCACCGGGCGGGACGCGTACGTGAGCCCCGGGTGGTACGCGTCCAAGGCCGAGCACGGCAGGGTCGTCCCGACGTGGAACTACTCCACGGTGCACCTGCGCGGAAGGATCCGCGTCCACGACGACCCGGACTGGGTCGAGGACCTGGTCACCCGGCTGACCGACCGGCACGAGGAGGACCGTGCCGATCGCTGGCACGTGACCGACGCCCCCAGCGACTACGTCCGCAAGAACCTCCGACCGATCGTCGGGGTCGAGCTCCTCGTGGAGTCCGTCGAGGCCAAGGCCAAGCTCAGCCAGAACCGCTCCGACGCGGACCGGGCCGGCGTCGCCCGGGGCCTGCGGGCCGAGGGCATCGACCCGGAAGGACTCGTCGCCCCGTGACACGGTCGGCTCACTGGGGGATCTGGGTGCGGACCTCGTAGAGCTCGGGGAAGAACGTCAGGTCGAGCGCGCGGCGCAGGAAGTCGACTCCGGAGGAGCCTCCGGTCCCGGTCTTGTGACCGATCGTGCGCTGCACGACCTGGAGGTGTCGGAAGCGCCACTGCTGGAAGGCGTCCTCGACGTCGACCAGCTCCTCACAGGTCTCGTAGACCCCCCAGTGCTCCGCGGGGGACGCGTAGACCTCGGCGAAGACGGTGACCAGCGCAGGGTCCAGCCGGTAGGGCTGCGACCAGTCGCGTTCGAGCAGCGCGGGCGGGACGGCGTACCCGCGGCGGGCCAGGAAGGCCAGGAACTCGTCGTAGAGCGAGGGCTCGCCCAGCAGCGTCCCGAGCTCGTCGTGGGCGGCCGGGTCGTGGGCGAACACCTTGACCATGTCGGCGTTCTTGTTGCCGAGGAGGAACTCGACCTCGCGGTACTGGGCTGACTGGAACCCCGAGGAGGTGGCCAGGAACGGCCGGATCTGGGCGTACTCGCTCGGCGTCAGCGTCGCCAGCACGGACCACTGGTCGGTGAGGGTGTGCTGGATGTGCTTGACGCGGGCGAGCCGTTTGAGTGCGGGAGCCAGGTCGTCGCCGCGCAGCAGGTCACGGGCTGACCGGAGCTCGTGCACCATCAGCTTGAGCCAGAGCTCGGAGGTCTGGTGCTGGACGATGAAGAGCAGCTCGTCGTGCTGCGGCGGGTCCGACTGCGGCTGCTGGGCCGACAGCAGCAGGTCGAGCCGGAGGTAGTCGCCGTAGGACATGTCCTTGCTGAAGTCGCGCTTGATCCCGTCCTCGAGATCGCGGCGGTTCCCGGTGTCGCGCATGCCTCCAACGTAGTCGGCCGCGTCGGCTAGCGTCGCCATCGTGGATCCCGGACTGATGCGCACGTGGCGGCCTGCCTGGCCGTGCGACGTGCGTCAGGTGCTCGGACCGCAGCGACGCGGCGCGGGCGACCCCACGCAACGGGTGGACGAGGTCGGCCGCGTCTGGCGTGCCGCCCGCACCCCCGTCGGACCGGCGACGCTGCGCGTGGAGAGCCGCGCGAGCGAGGGAGTCGTCCTCGGTACGGCGTGGGGCGCGGGCGCCGAGTGGCTGCTCGACTCGATGCCCGCGCTGCTGGGCGCCCACGACGACCCGACGGGCTTCGAGCCGCTCCACCCCCAGGTGGCCGAGGGGCGGCGCCGTCGCCCTCACTGGCGCATCGGCCGCACGGGCCTGGTGATGGAGTCGCTGATCCCGTCGATCCTGGAGCAGAAGGTCACCGGCAAGCAGGCCTTCGGCTCCTTCCGCGAGCTGGTGCGCCGCCACGGCGAGCCGGCGCCCGGCCCGGTCACCGACCTTCGGCTGTTCGTGCAACCGAGTCCGGCGGACGTGGCCCGGATCCCGTCCTGGGAGTGGCTCCGGCTCGGGGTCGACCCGGCGCGGTCGCGCACGGTCGTGACGGCCTGTCGGTCGACAGCCGCCCTCGAGCGGGTCGTCGGCCTGGACGTCGAGGAGGCCGACCGCAGGCTCAGGTCACTGCCGGGGATCGGGGTGTGGACCAGTGCCGAGGTGCGCCAGCGCGCTCTCGGTGACGCCGACGCGGTGAGCTTCGGTGACTACCACGTGGCCAACCAGCTCGGCTGGGCGCTCTTCGGCCACGACATCAGCGACGACGAGATGGCCGAGGTGCTCGAGCCCTACCGCCCCCATCGTGGGCGTGCTGTCGCAATGGCGATGACCGGTGGACAGTCGCGACCGCGGCGCGGTCCCCGGATGAGCGTCCCCACCCACCTCCCGACGAGGTGAGGCTAAGCGCGGGTGGGGGCGTCTCTCAGAGCAACGGTCGCAGGGGAGCCAGGACGGCCTCGGTGAACTTGCGGTGCAGGTCGCGTGCCTCCCACTCGCCGAGGGTCAGCTCGAGGGTGTTGGTCTCGTCGGTGGCGAAGACCTCCTCCATGGCCACGGCGAACTCCTCGTCGTGGACCTCGAGGTTGATCTCGTAGTTGCCCGTGAGGCTGAGACGATCGATGTTCGCGGTCCCCACCGTCGCCCAGCTGCCGTCGATGGTGGCCGTCTTGGCGTGCACCATCGCGTCGCGGTAGCGCAGGATGCGTACACCCGCACCCAGAAGCTGGGAGTAGTAGCCGCGTGAGAGCCAGTCGGCCACGATGTGGTTGGACTTGTGGGGCACCAGGAGGCGCACGTCGACCCCGCGGCGGGCTGCGTCGCACACGGCGTCGACGAAGTCGGCGTCCGGGATGAAGTAGGCCGCGGTGAGCCAGACGTTGTGCGTCGCGCGGCTGATGGCCTCGAGGTACATGTTGCGGATGGGGAACATCCACAGCCGGGGGACGTTGCGGTGGATCCGGACGCGGGGGTCCCACTCGGCCGGTGTCTCCAGGAGCAGCGGGCGCTCGCTCCGGCCCAGCCGGCGGCGCCGGTTGAGGTTCCAGAAGTCGGCGAAGGCGCGCTTGAGGTCCCACACCTCGGGCCCCGTGACCCGGACGTGCGTGTCACGCCACTCGGTGGCGAAGGCGGTGCCGATGTTGTAGCCGCCGACGAAGCCGACCTCCTCGTCCACGACGAGGAGCTTGCGGTGGTCACGGCCGTAGCGGCTGAGGCTCCAGAACTTCACGCCGGCGGGGTAGACGGGGTAGCGCAGCACCTTCAGGGACGGCGGGAACTTCTTGAAGCGGGGGGACACCACCAGGTTGGCGAAGCCGTCGTAGATGCAGTAGACGTCGACACCCCGCTCGGCGGCCGCGGTCAGGGCGGCCTTGAACTGCTCGCCGACCTCGTCGCCCTTCCAGATGTAGGTCTCGAACAGGATCTGCTTCCTGGCTCCCTCGATCGCGGCCAGCATGTCGGCGTAGAGGTCGCGACCGAAGGTGTACGTCGTGAGCTCGCCCGGGCCCACCTGGACGGTGTGCGGGGGCGTGACGGGGAAGGGCTTGGGCTTCTTGCCCCGCCGACGGTAGGAGTCGACCAGGGACATGACGACGGCCAGGACGAACGGGACGCCGAAGAAGGCCAGCAGTGCGCGCCGGGCGGCGGTCAGCACTCGGGCGGCGGTCACGTCGCACAATGTAGCGACCCCGTCCCGGGGGAGGGGCGAGTGTCGGTGGCGGGTCGTACTCTCGGAGCATGCGCCCAGTGACCGATCTCGAGCGCCGCGTCGCGCCCTTCAAGGTGGTCTCCGACTACCAGCCGTCCGGTGACCAGCCGACCGCCATCCAGGAGATCACCGAGCGGCTCGGCGACGGTGAGCAGGACGTGGTGCTGCTCGGCGCCACCGGCACGGGCAAGACCGCGACCGTGGCCTGGGTGGCCGAGCAGGTGCAGCGCCCGATGCTGGTGCTCCAGCCCAACAAGACGCTGGCGGCCCAGTTCGCCAACGAGCTGCGCCAGCTCTTCCCCGACAACGCCGTGGAGTACTTCGTCTCCTACTACGACTACTACCAGCCCGAGGCCTACGTCCCCCAGACCGACACCTACATCGAGAAGGACTCCTCCATCAACGAGGAGGTCGAGCGGTTGCGGCACTCGGCCACCAACAGCCTGCTCACCCGGCGCGACACGATCGTGGTCTCGACGGTCTCGTGCATCTACGGCCTCGGCACCCCCCAGGAGTACGTCGACCGGATGCTGCGACTCAAGGTGGGGCAGGAGCATGACCGCGACTCGGTGCTGCGCCGTCTCGTCGAGATCCAGTACACCCGCAACGACATGGCCTTCACGCGCGGCACCTTCCGCGTGCGGGGTGACACGCTCGAGATCTTCCCCGTCTACGAGGAGCTCGCGGTGCGGGTGGAGTTCTTCGGCGACGAGATCGAGCGCCTGATGACCCTCCACCCGATCACCGGCGAGGTCGTCTCCGAGGACGCCGAGCTCCACGTCTTCCCCGCCACCCACTACGTCGCCGGTCCCGAGCGCATGGAGCGCGCGATCAAGGGGATCGAGCTCGAGCTGGAGGACCAGCTCGCCGCCTTCGAGAAGCAGGGCAAGCTCCTCGAGGCGCAGCGGCTGCGCATGCGCACGACCTACGACGTCGAGATGATGCGCCAGGTGGGCTCCTGCTCCGGCATCGAGAACTACTCGATGCACATCGACGGCCGCCGGCCGGGCAGCGCCCCCAACTGCCTCCTCGACTACTTCCCCGAGGACTTCGTCCTCGTCGTCGACGAGTCCCATGTCGCGGTGCCGCAGATCGGCGGCATGTATGAGGGCGACATGTCGCGCAAGCGCAACCTGGTCGACCACGGCTTCCGCCTCCCCAGCGCGATGGACAACCGACCGCTGAAGTGGGAGGAGTTCCTCGAGCGCATCGGCCAGACGATCTACCTCTCCGCCACCCCGGGCAACTACGAGCTCGACAAGGTCGGCGGCGTGGACAACGCCGTCCAGCAGATCATCCGTCCGACCGGCCTCGTCGACCCCGAGGTCGTCGTCAAGCCCACCAAGGGCCAGATCGACGACCTGATCCACGAGATCCGCGAGCGCACCGACAAGAACGAGCGCGTCCTCGTCACGACCCTCACCAAGAAGATGTCCGAGGACCTCACCGACTACCTCCTCGACGCCGGCATCCGCACCCGCTACCTCCACTCCGAGGTCGACACGCTCAAGCGCATCGAGCTGCTTCGCGACCTCCGCCTCGGCGAGTACGACGTGCTGGTCGGCATCAACCTCCTGCGCGAGGGCCTGGACCTGCCCGAGGTCTCCCTGGTCGCGATCCTCGACGCGGACAAGGAGGGGTTCCTGCGCTCCGACAAGTCCCTGATCCAGACGATCGGGCGCGCAGCCCGCAACGTGTCCGGCCAGGTCCACATGTATGCCGACAAGATCACCCCGTCGATGGAGGCCGCGATCGGCGAGACCAACCGCCGGCGCGCCATCCAGGTGGCCTACAACACCGCGCACGGTGTCGACCCGCAGCCGCTGCGCAAGAAGATCGCCGACATCACCGAGATGCTCGCCCGCGAGGACGAGACGACGCAGGCGCTCCTGCAGACCTGGGCCGACGTGGGCCAGAAGGGCCGGGCCGGGGGAGTCAAGGCGAAGTCCCCGACCCCGTCTCTCTCCCGCCTCCACAACGACCTCCCGGACACCGCGGGCATCCCGAGCAGCGACCTGGCCGAGCTCATCCAGGGGCTCACCGACCAGATGAAGAACGCCGCTGCCGAGCTCCAGTTCGAGGTCGCCGCCAGGCTCCGCGACGAGATCTCAGAGCTCAAGAAGGAGCTCCGCCAGATGATGGAGGCGACGAAGTGAGGAGTGGTGCGCGCGAGCCGAGGGACGAGCTCTGACCGAGGTCTACTTCGGGGGCCAGGGCCTGGCGTGCACGCCCCTGGCCGGGTTGTAGTCCGCCGAGATCACGGCCGAGACCCCGGCCATGGTGAGCTCCTGCACGAGGATGAACTTCATCGTCTCGGCCATCCGGTGGCTCAGCCAGTCGTCGGTGTCGGCCGAGATGTAGGCCGCTTCCTCGTCGATGGTCACGCGCGTGATGCTCGGGCCGCGGTCGTCCTCGTCCCAGTCCTCCTCGGACTCGGCGTGCTCAGAGCCGCTGTCGCCGACCCGCATGAACCTCTCCGCAGCGATGAGCAGGGCGTCAGCGGCGAGCTCGACTGTGTCGGTGATGACGCGGAACTGCGGGGTCGCCTCCCAGCCGCCCTCGCCGGCACCCGTCGCCTCGACGGGGAACCTGGCGTCGTACTCCTCGTCGTCCATCGCGTCCCAGTCGGGCTCGTCGACGGCTTCCGCGGGGTCGAAGCAACCAGGGGCGAGCGTCACGGACACGGTTCACACCCTAGGGGCGCGAGAGGATGGTCCGATGGATGTCGAGACGATGCGGTCCAGGAGTCCTACCGACTCGTCGTCTCCAAGCTGCCCAAGAAACACCGCCCTGAGGGCTGGGACGCCTGATCAGTCTCGCTGCATCGATCGCCGGATCGTCAAGCCGACCATCCGCGCGACCACGAGCGCGATGTAGAAGACTCCGGCGACCATCTCGAGCATGACGAGCGAGCGCGCGTGCGGCTCGACCGGCACGACGTCCGAGAGACCCACGCTGGTCAAGGTGGTGAAGGAGAGGTAGAGCAGGGTGAACCACCCCTGGTGGTCGGCCGTGGGGCTGACGAACGACCCCGGCCACAGCACCTGGGATGCCGAGTAGAGATAGGCGAAGCCCCAGGCCACGACGGTGAAGGCGGCTGCCGTGGCGAACAGCTCGTCACGGGTGACCTTGTCGTCGTGGAAGAGGTAGCGCAGCATCGCGTAGGAGACGTAGAGGTAGAACGGGCCGTGCAGCAGG
Organism: Nocardioides seonyuensis; assembly: GCF_004683965.1. Taxonomy (NCBI): domain Bacteria; kingdom Bacillati; phylum Actinomycetota; class Actinomycetes; order Propionibacteriales; family Nocardioidaceae; genus Nocardioides; species Nocardioides seonyuensis. The sequence continues at coordinate 3,770,310 of NZ_CP038436.1, read as the reverse complement.
CCCGAGGTGAGCACGATCCAGTTCACCTCGGGACGCATGGCCTCCATCACGGTGAACACCATGGCGGGCAGGCCGAGCACCACCACGACCCACACGAGCGCCGGGGTCCGGCGTACGGCGTAGACGGCTGCGGCGACGGCGAGCATGCCGATGGCACCGAGGACGGCACGACCGGGCTTGGAGAACTCCAGGAACGGCCAGAGCACGACGGCAGCGAGCTGGATCACCAGGAGGATCGCGGAGGGATGCTCCTTTACCTGCTCCAGACGCCGGCCCATGGGCGGTGAGTCTAGGGCGGTGTCCGAGGGTGACCCTTGAGGACTGGCCCGAGTCAGGCAAGGATCGCCCCCGTGACCGACGCGACGACGGACCTCCTCATCATCGGAGCCGGCCCGACCGGCCTCTTCTCCGCCTACTACGGAGGGTTCCGGGGGCTGCGGGTCGCGGTCGTGGACTCGCTCCCGGAGCTCGGTGGGCAGATCACCGCGATGTATCCCGAGAAGGCGATCCTCGACGTCGCCGGGTTCCCGAGTGTCAAGGGCCGTGACCTGGTCGAGGGGCTCGTCACCCAGGCCGCGTCGGCCGACCCGGCGTACTTCCTCGATCGTACGGCGCTCACGCTCGAGCACCGCGACGACGACGTGGTGGTCACCCTCGACGACGACACCCGTATCGAGGCCAGGGCCGTGCTGATCACCGCCGGCATCGGCAAGTTCACGCCTCGCCCGCTCCCTGCCGGCGAGGGGTGGCTCGGACGCGGCATGGAGTTCTTCGTGCCGAGCTTCGCACCCTATGCAGGGAAGGACGTGGTGATCGTGGGCGGCGGCGACAGCGCCTTCGACTGGGCTCAGCACCTCGAGCCCGTCGCGCGCTCGGTCACCCTCGTGCACCGTCGCGATGCCTTTCGGGCGCACGAGCGCACCGTGGCTGCGGTGAAGGCATCGAGCGTCGACATCGTGACCAAGGCGCAGGTGACCGCGTTGCGCGGGGAGACCACCCTTGAGGAGGTCGAGATCACCGTCGACGGGCAGGAGCCGCAGACCCGCCCCGCGCAGGCCGTCGTCGCGGCGCTCGGCTTCGTGGCCGACCTCGGCACGATCCAGGAGTGGGGGCTCGAGACCAACAAGCGCCACGTGTGCGTCGACGGGTCCATGCGCACCAACCTCCCTCGCGTGTTCGCCGCCGGTGACATCACCGACTACCCCGGCAAGGTCCGGCTCATCGCGGTCGGGTTCGGGGAGGCGGCCACGGCGGTCAACAACGCCGCCGTGGTCATCGACCCGGCGGCACACGTGTTCCCCGGCCATTCCAGCGAGGCCTGAGCCGGCAGTGTGACCCACGGAACGCCGGAGACCGGAACACCGCTCCGACGGGAGCCGTTTGAGAGGCAATCGGTACGGTTACGACGCGTGGAACGGGAGACCGACTCTCGTTCGACGTCTCATCGAAAGGTCGCGACACGTGCGCATTGCCATGCTCTCCTACCGGAGCAAGCCACACTGCGGCGGCCAGGGCATCTACGTCCGTCACCTCAGCCGTGAGCTGGTCCGGCTGGGTCACGAGGTCGAGGTCTTCTCCGGCCAGCCCTATCCCGACCTCGACGAGGGCGTGAAGCTCACCAAGGTCCCCAGCCTCGACCTCTACCGCGAGCCCGACCCGTTCCGAGTGCCCCGGCTCCGCGAGTTCCGCGACCTGGTCGACGTCGAGGAGTTCGCGACGATGTGCACCGCGGGCTTTCCCGAGCCCAAGACGTTCAGCACGCGCGTCGCCCGGCTCATGCGCGAACGTGCCGCCGACTTCGACATCGCCCACGACAACCAGGTCCTGGGCACCGGCATCCTGGAGCTGGAGAAGCTCGGGCTCCCCGTCATCGCCACCATCCACCACCCCATCACCGTCGACCGCCGTATCGACCTGGAGACGGCTCCGAGCTGGCGCAAGCGCCTCACCCTGCGCCGGTGGTACGGCTTCCTCCGCATGCAGGGCCAGGTGGCCCGCCGCATGCGCAAGATCCTGACGCCCTCGGAGTCCTCACGACGTGACATCGCACGCGACTTCGGCGTCGACCCCCAGCGCATGGAGACCATCCTCCTCGGCGTCGACGACGTCTTCGCGCCGCCGACCCGCCCCCGGGTGTCCGGCCGGATCCTCGCCATGGCGAGCGCGGACGCTCCGATGAAGGGCATCGCGACCCTGTTGGAGGCCTTCGCCAAGCTCCGCACGGAGCGGGACGTCTCCCTGGTCCTCGTCACCCGACCCGAGCCCGGCGGTCGTACCGAGCAGCTGATCGACAACCTCGGGATCGCCGAGCACGTCAGCTTCGTCAACGGTGTCTCCGACGCCGAGCTCGTCGACGTGATGGGCTCGGCCGAGCTGGCGTGCGTGCCGTCGCTCTACGAGGGGTTCTCGCTCCCGACGGCCGAGCTGATGGCGTGCGAGACACCTCTCGTGGTCTCGCGCGCCGGAGCGATCCCCGAGGTGGTCGGCCCCGACGGCGAGTGTGCCGACCTGGTGACCCCCGGCGACGTCGGAGAGCTCGAGGCAGCGATCGCCGCCCTGCTCGACGACCCCGAGCGACGTGCCCGCATGGGCAAGGCGGGCCGTCAGCGGGTCCAGGAGATGTTCAGCTGGCGGGCGGTCGCTGCCGCGACTGCCGCTGCCTACGAAGAGACCATCGCCGGCTTCCACAGTGAGCAGGGCCGGCGCGAGCAGGAGGAGAGCCGTCGTGCTGACCGTTGACTTCGACCGGCTCGGGCTGCGCCCGGGTGACCGCGTCCTCGACATGGGCTGCGGTGCCGGACGCCACGCCTTCGAGATGTACAAGCGGGGCGCCGACGTCGTCGCCTTCGACCAGGACGCCGACGAGCTCGCCACGGTGCGTGAGTGGTTCGCGGCGATGAAGGACGCCGGCGAGGTGCCGGCGGGCGCCGAGGCCGACGTCAAGGAGGGTGACGCGCTCGCCCTGCCCTTCGCCGACGGCGAGTTCGACCGGATCGTCTGTTCCGAGGTGCTCGAGCACATCCACGCCGACGTCGAGGCGATCAAGGAGCTCGTCCGGGTGCTGCGTCCCGGTGGCACCCTGGCCGTCACGGTGCCGCGATGGCTTCCCGAGATCGTCAACTGGAAGCTCTCCGACGACTACCACAACGCCGAGGGCGGCCACATCCGCATCTACACGGCCGAGGAGCTCGTCGACAAGGTCACCAAGGCGGGCCGCTCCAACGACGGGACTCCCGGCGACACGATGGTCTACACCGGCAAGGACTACGCCCACGGCCTGCACACGCCCTACTGGTGGATCAAGTGCGCGGTGGGTGTGGAGAACGACGACCACCCGCTCGCGAAGGGCTACCACAAGCTCCTGGTGTGGGAGATCATGAAGAACCCCAAGGCCCTCCGGGTCGCCGGCAAGGTGCTCGACCCGCTCATCGGCAAGAGCCTGGTGCTCTACTTCGTCAAGCCCGAGTCCGACTCCGATGCAGGCTGAGAGCCCTCGGCCCGCCAGCGTCCTGACTCGCGCCGAGGTCGAGCAGACGGCGGCCTCGATCGCGGCGATGCAGGAGCCCTCAGGCGCCGTCCCGTGGACGGTGGGGGAGCACACCGACGTGTGGAACCACGTCGAGTCCGCGATGGCGCTGCTGGTGGGAGGCGAGGTCGAGGCGGCGGAGCGTGCCTACGACTGGGTCCGCGAGACCCAGCGCCCCGACGGGTCCTGGCCGATGAAGATCGTCGCCGGTGAGGTCGAGGACCACTCCGGCGAGACCAACATGTCCGCCTACATCGCCGTGGGCACCTGGCACCACTGGCTGGTGCGTCGCGACGACACCTTCGTACGACGCCTGTGGCCCACCGTGCGTCGCGCCCTCGACTGGGTGGTCGGGATGCAGCTGCCCTGGGGCGGGATCGCCTGGTCCCAGGAGTGGCACGACGGCCGACCGGCCGGGATCAACGACGACGCCCTGCTGGCGGGGTCCTCCAGCATCTACCAGAGCCTGCGCGCGGGCGTGGCCCTCGCCGAGCTCCTCGACGACCCCCAGCCCGACTGGGAGCTGGCCGGTGGGCGCCTCGGACACGCCCTGCGCGAGCACCGCGACCAGTTCCTGGACAAGTCCGAGTTCTCGATGGACTGGTACTACCCCGTCCTGGGCGGTGCTGTGCGCGGCCACGCGGCGCACGACCTGCTCGCTGCGTCGTGGGACCGGTTCGTCGTACCCGGCCTCGGGATCAGGTGCGTCGAGCCGAACGACTGGGTCACCGGGGCAGAGACGTGCGAGCTGGTGCTGGCGCTCGAGGCGATCGGCGACCGGGAGCGGGCGGTCCAGCTGCTCGGCGACATGCAGCACCTGCGCGCCGAAGGCGGGAAGTACTGGACCGGCTACGTCTTCTCCGACGGCGTCCACTGGCCGGGGGAGCACACCACCTACACAGCCGCCGCGGTGATCCTCGCCGTCGACGCGCTCGACGAGCTGACACCCGGGTCGGACATCATGCGCGGGACGACCCTGGCCCCGCACTTCGCAGAGCTGGGCCTGGAGTGCGGCTGCACCCCGGAGTCCTCAGCCGAGGGGGTCTCCAGCGGCTCCCGCCGCCCGGCGTAGCACTCGAACCGACCCCAGCGCCTCGACCTCGACGAACGCCCCGCTCGCCAGCGCCGGGAGGTAGATGTCCTCGTAGGGCGGTCGACCGCCCGCGGCGGGGTCGGGGAACACGTCGTGGATCACGAGCACGCCGCCGGGCATCACCCACGGGGCCCAGCCCCGGTAGTCCAGGCGGGCGGGCTCCTGACCGTGGCCGCCGTCGATGAAGAGCATGGACAACGGGGTGCGCCATGCGCGGCTCACCACGTCCGAGCGGCCCACGACTGCGACGACGTGCTCCTCCAGACCGGCCCGTTCGAGCGTGCGACGGAAGACCGGCAGGGTGTCCATGAGGCCCGACCGCGGGTCGACCAGGTCGGGGTCGTGGTGCTCCCATCCCGCCTGGTTCTCCTCCGACCCACGGTGGTGGTCGACGGTGAACACGGTGCCGCCGACCTCGCGGGCCGCGGCGCCGAGCCAGACGGCGGACTTCCCGCAGTAGGTCCCGACCTCGAGCACCGGCCCGTGGGGGAGCCGCTCGCGGGCCCACTGGTGCAGGAGTGCGCCCTCGTCCTCGGGCATGAAGCCCTTGGCTGCCCTCGCGTGCTCGAGGAGGTCGGAGGGCATCTCGTTCACCCGAGCGCTCCGGCCCGCTCGCGGCGCCACACGGTCCAGTGACGGTTGAGGTAGCGGTCCACCGCGCGCACGGTGTGAGCCCCTCGGATCGAGTGGAAGATGTCGAAGGCGTGCTGGGCACCGGGCAGCTCGGCGTAGACGACCGAGCTCTTGGAGACCTGGCGGAGCCGCTCGACGAACATCCGTGCCTGGTCGACCGAGACGAGCGAGTCGAGCTCGCCGTGGATGACGAAGAAGTCGGGAGCGTCCGGGGTGATCCGCAGGATCGGCGAGGCGGCCTCGTAGGCGTCGGGAGAGTCCGCCCAGCTCGACTTCATGACCCGCGGTCCGAGGAACGCGTCACGCATCCCGATCGCGTTCTTCAGGCCCGTCGAGCCGGCGAAGTCGTAGACGCCGTAGAACGGCACGGCCGCCTGCACCGAGGTGTCGGCGTCCTCGAAGCCGGGCTGGAAGGCAGGGTCGCCGGGTGTGAGGGCGGCCAGCGCCGCGAGGTGGCCGCCCGCCGACCCGCCGGTGATCGCGAGGTATTCGGGGTCACCGCCGTACTCGGCGATGTTGTCCTTGATCCAGGCGATCGCACGCTTGACGTCGACGATGTGTGCCGGCCATGCGTCGCGGGGGGACAGTCGGTAGTTGATCGCGACGCAGATCCATCCCTTCCCCGCCATGTGAGTCATCAGCGGACGGCCCTGCGTCTCCTTCTCGCCGACGCTCCATGCGCCGCCGTGCACCTGGAGCAGGACCGGGGCGTTCTCGAGCTGGTCCTCACGGGCAGGCAGGTAGAGGTCGAGCAGCCCTCGCCGGCCGGCCTCGCTGTAGGGCAGGTCCTTGATCACCCGCACCGCGTCGTCGCGGAAGTTGAACGGCGTGGCGATCCGGCGCCAGGGAGTGGCCAGGTCGGCCGGAGTGGGGGCCGCGTCCAGCTCGGAGACGTACTCCATGCCCAGTCCCTCGACGAGGGCGTCCTCGAGCTGGTCCTTGGCCCCTTGCTGCTGGCGGATCAGCCGGGTCAGGCCGAGCGCGCTCAGGCCGGCCAGGGTGAGACCCAGCCCGCTGCGCCTGCCCGGCTTGAGGTGGCGGGCCGCGTCGAGCGTGGTGAGGGCCAGCATCTGGGGTGCCAGCTCGCCGAAGACCCAGCCGGCGGCGAAGGCTGGGAGCCCGGCCCGGGCTCCCTTCGGAGGACGCAGTGCATTGGCGGTGAGGGCGGCGATCACGCCTTGGCGCAGGAGGAAGCTCACACAGCCAAATTACCGTGCGGTAGGTCAGGCCCGGTCACCGTGTGGAGCGGTACGCAGGTTGGCGGCGAGGAAGTCGAGGATGGCGTCGACGCCCTCCTGCCGACGGTGCTCCGTGACGGTCGAGTGGCCTCTCCCCTCGAGCTCCACCCGGATGAAGGCCTGACCCAGCTCACGCGTGAGCGTGTCGAAGCGCTTGCCCGTCAGCGGGTCCATGCTGAACTGCAGGCCGAGCACCTGCTGACCGGCCGCGCACCTGCCCTTGACGACCTCGAGATCGGCGGGGGAGAGGTTGAGGTCCCTGGACCTCTTCCCACCGAGGGGGAGCGGCGTGCTCGGCTGGCACAGGACCGGCGCAGCAACGGGCGCGTCCACCATCATCGCGAGCGCGAAGCCACCGGCGAAGCACATGCCGAGCGCGCCGACCCCCGGACCACCGAGCTCCTCGTGGAGCTCTCTGGCAAGGGACCGGAGCCAGCCGGCGACAGGAGAGGTCACGCCGGTGCGCAGCTTGGTGAACTCGCGGCTCACGCACACCTTGCGCAGCGCCCCGGCGATGGTCACTGGGGTCATGCCGGCGCCGTCGCGACCGAACAGGCTCGGCATCACGACCGTGTAGCCCGCGTCGACGAGCTCCTGGCCGAAGGCTGCGACCGCGGGCGTGATGCCCGGGATCTCGTGGATCACGATCACTCCCGGGCCCGCCCCACGGCGGTAGGTCGGGTGCGTCGTGCCGTCGTGGGTGTGCGAGCCCTGCACCCAGGAGTCCGGGAACGTCATGGGCGACAGTGTGGCGCAGCGGGGCACCTGCCCGTGGCATCATCGCGGCCGTGATGACGTTCCTGCAGCACGGGTTCGTGCTGCTGGCGCTGCCCAAGACCGCGAGCACGACGCTGGAGGGCGCGCTGGCGCCGTACGCATCCCTCGTGGTCAGCAGCCCTCCGGGCCGCAAGCACCTGCCTGCCCGGGGCTTCCTCCACGAGCTCGCGCCGCAGCTGGAGGAGCAGGGGTTCCCGCGAGACTCCTACGAGCTGGTGACGATGTTCCGTGAGCCGGTCGAGTGGTTGGAGTCCTGGTGGCGCTACCGGGCCCGCGAGGACGCGCGCCCCGGCAGGTCCACGGCCGAGATGTCCTTCGAGGCCTTCGCGTCCAGCTACATCAGCGGCGACGACGCGGCACCGACCCCGCGGGGCCGGCCGGCCCGGTTCATCAGTGCAGGCGGCTTGGTGGCGGTCGACCGGGTCTTCGCCGTCGACCGGCCCGACGTGTGGGGCCGCTGGTTCAGCGAGCGAGTAGGGAGCCCCCTGGAGTTCGGGCGCCGCAACACCTCTGACAGTCGGCCCGCCGAGCTCAGCGCCGACCTGCGTGCCGACCTCCTCGAGCACTTCGCCCCTGAGTACGACGTCTGGCGCCGGCTCCAGGACACCGGCGAGTGGGCGGGTGCTCGCGGCACCCGGCTTCAGTAGGTGTAGCCGAAGGCCTCGAGGTCCGCGGCGTAGACCTCGGCCACCTTCTTGCGGGAGGCCTCGGTGAAGTAGTCGTGGTAGGTGCCGTGGCGCGACTTGTTGCGGTGGGGCGGGGGAGTCGGCTCGAGCCCGAGCTTTCGCTGCACGACCGCCATGTCGTCCGCGAGGCGCTCCGTGCGACCCACGAAGTCGGCCTCGCGGCCCAGGGAGGGCGCGCGGAGGTAGTCGACCTGGGGCGTTCCCAGCCGGGGGAGCTCCTCGGTGCCGCGGAGCACGAACTCCTCGAAGCCGGAGTAGGCGGCGGCCGCCCGCCACATCTCGTTGCCGTCGCGCATCAGGCCGTAGCTGACGTCCTGCGGCTTGCCGCTCGCGGGACCCCACCGCTTGTTCCACTGGTCGATCATGGAGTACCACGAGACCATCCGCGCCCACGGGTTGCGCACGAATCCGAACGTCCAGTAGTCGACCGCCTGCGGCTCCTTCTCGAGGATCCGCTCCAGCGTGAGGTGCCGGCCCTCGGGCGGGTCGTCGGCGCGCTTCTTGCGGGCGTCGGGACAGCCCTCGCGGAAGACGTCCTCGATCGACACGCCACCGGTCTTGGGGACGTGCACGAAGAGGACTCGCCGCGAGTCGGAGATCAGCACGGTGGAGAGGGTAACCGAGGCTGATCGGCTAGCGTCCGTCCATGCTGCGCAACGGCCCGCACGGCTACGGACCGGTCACCAAGGTGCTGCACTGGGCCACGGTGGCGGCGGTCGCCGCCCAGTTCGTCGTGGGATACCGGCTCGACCTGGACGATGCCTGCGACCCACCGGGCGAGGAGCTCAGCGGCGGCGACACCAGCGACGCCTTCGAGGACCGGCTGGACCGTCTCGAGGAGCAGTGCGAGGCCCGTGCCGACGCCTATGACCTGCTCGGCGGCGCATTCGACCTGGCCGAGCTGCACCTCCTGCTGGGTGCCACGGTCCTGGCGCTGGGGATCGCGCGCATGCTGTGGCGCCGGACGAGCGGCCTGCCGCCGTGGTCGGAGCACCTGTCCCAGCGAGAGCGCTGGCTCGTGCACGTGACCGAGCGGGTGCTGCTCGCCCTGCTGGTCGTCGTACCCCTCACCGGGCTCGTGCTCGTGACGACGGGCTACGACGCCTGGTTGCCGCTGCACGTCGCCGCGCACGTGGCGTTCTTCGTCGCGCTCGCTGCGCACCTCTTCACCAACCTGCGGCCGCGGATCCTGCGCAGGATGCTCTGACTTCGACGCGCGTGCACTGCCCGCTCACTGCGTACCGAGCGGCGGCCCCAAGACACGGACGCCGTATCGATCGCCCATCTCGCGGATCCTGTCGGGGTCCGGTGGTCCTTGCATGCCGGCGAATGAGTGCGTGGGGTGCGGCGCTCGGTCAGACTGAGGACCATGACGGTGCGACCAGCCGAGTCTGCGGACTCCGCGCAATGGCTGCTTCAACCGGACGTCGATTGGTGGGACCTCGTTCGCTACGGCCCACCAGGCTTCGACGTCTATGTGCGGATCGCCTTCGCCGACGGTGCCCACCGCGACGGCGAAGAGCCCGCTCTCCGCGCGGCACTGGCGACGTTGGTCGATCACACGACCACTCCGATGACTGGATACGCCGCCATCTGGGAGGGCTGGACGAGCAGGGCGTCGGTCCCAGAGGCACCCCGCCTGCCAATCCCGGAACGAGAGATGGTGCTCTTCGCTGGGCGCGTCGATGAACTCAGGGACGCCCCAGCGTTGGCCTGGTACGGATCTTCGCAGGGCATCCACCAAGAGCCTCACCTCGTCTGGCCAGAGGATCACGCCTGGTGCGTGGCCTGCGAGGTCGACGAGGAGATCGAGTTCACCGTGGGGTGTTCTGCTGACGCGTTCCGGGCTCTCGCGAGCGCGCTCCCCGGCGCTGTCCGACAGGTGCCGTACGGCGAGGCGGCGCCGCTGTACCGCGACTCTCCCTGACGCGGCGAGGCTCGCACATCGGCAGTTCGGGTCGCGGAGGTCCCCACGCCGCACGTCCCGTCAGAGGTCGATGACGGTGTCGGGGGTGAGGAGGGTGGTGAGTCCGGCGGGGCCGGTCCACAGGTAGGTGCCGGTTGCGAGGCGTTGGTAGGACCAGGCGCCGGAGGTCTTGGCCCGGTGGTGGCGCCGGCACAGGGGAGCGAGGTTGGCGGCGGTCGTGCCGCCTGACTCGGTGGGCGGTCCGGTGTCTGGTGGTCCGGTGTAGTAGGGGGTGATGTGGTCGAGGTCGCAGCCTCGGGCGTGGCGGCCGCAGCGGGGAAAGACGCAGGTCTCGTCGCGCAGGCGGACCGTCTCGGCCATCCGGGGTGGCGGGTCGTGCCGGTCGATGGTCCAGGTGTCGTCGGTGGCGACGTGGAGGACGGGGGTGATGGTGACGCGGGAGTGGCCGACCCACTCCTTGATCTTGGTGAGGGTGGTGGGGCCGAGGGTGTCGGCGGTGCCGACCAGGTCGTCGTGTCCGCGGGTCAGGAGATCGGTGAGGGAGGCGTGGAGGAAGAGCTTGACCTTGGCGTTGGCCCGGGCGAGCGCCTTGTCCCTCGCCGTGCTCTGCTCCGCAGCGCCAGCGGGGGAGAGGAGGCCGGTGAGGTCGAGGGCGGCCTGCTGGGCGGCGATCACGCCGAGGGCCTTGGCCTGCCGCTGGCCGAGGGGGTCGGTGTCACCGAGTGCGGCGAGGGTGTCGGCCTCGGCGTTGACGACGTCGTGGAACCGGGCCAGGTCGAGTGAGTCGCCGCGGGCGGTCAGCGTGGAGGTGCCGGCGAAGTCACCCGGCGCCGGGTGGTGCAGGTCGACGCCCCAGGTCTCGCGTGCGCGGTCCTGGCGGGTCTTGAGGGCGTCGGGGTCGAACTGGGCGGTGGCGTGGGCGACGATCCGGTCGAGCTGAGCCGAGGACACTCGCCCGGAGGCGGCGGCGACCTGACGGTCCACCCATGCGGCGCCCTCGGCCGAGAGGTCGCGGGTGGCGGCCGCGACTCTGCGGGCCCGGGCGGCGGGGATCCTCAGCTCACGGGTGAGGTCCCACAGCAGGGGGAGGCGGAACGACAGGTCGAGCGCGTCGGCGACCAGCCGGGAGGAGGCGGCGGGAGCGATGCCCATGGCGACGGCGAGGGTGTCGGTCGCGAACGCGGCCACCTCCGGTGTGCCCGCCCCGCCGGGGTGGTCGGGGGCTTCCAGGACTGAGGACGACTTCTCGACCACTGGGTGGGTGATCGCCCACTCCAGCGCGACCTCGAGGCGGGCGACCTCGACCTGGCGGGCGAGCTGCTCGACCTCGGCGGCGTGAGCCATCAGCTGGGTGCTGCTGAGCCCGTCCAGCACCGGTCGCGCGGGCACCGGGCCGGCGATGGTGGTGGAGGAGGTCATGTCTCAATACAACCGGAGACCACCGACAACCAGCCCCCGAAAACCCGGGGTCCCGCCACGATGTGGACAACGACTTTCAAGACCTCGGACGGCTGGTCCGAAGCCGATCACTTCCGCGTCCACCGAGCCGTGCGGGTCGCCCGGGCGAGGCGCCCACGAAACCCGGGCCCTACCGGTCGAGCGGCCAGCCGCGCTGGGCCCACCCCTGGGTGCCCTCGGTGACGTTGCGCGCGTCCACGCCCTGGGCGCGCAGGAAGTCGGCGACCTGGCGCGACCGCCCGCCGGAGGCGCAGACCACGTAGACCGGCTGGTCCTTCGGCAGCTCGGCGAGGTGGTCAGGCACGCTGTTCATGGGCACGTGCACGGCGCCCGGGACCTTGCCGGAGCTGACTTCCTCGGCCTCGCGCACGTCGAGGACGTAGGCGCCCTCGCTGTGGGCGGCAGCGAAGTCGTCGAGCGCGACCTCCCCCTCGGCGGCAGCGGCCTGAGCGGCGGCGGCCTCCTCGCGCACGGCGTCCATGTCGAGGTCGCGCGCCTGCTGGATCACGCCCTCGAGGGCCTGCGGGGGCAGCGCGCCGGCCTGGTTGAAGAGCAGCAGGCCGTCGCGGAAGAGCATCAGCGTCGGGATCGAGGTGATGCCCGCCATCCCGGCGAGCTGCTGCTCGGCCTCGGTGTCGACCTTGGCGAAGGTGATGTCGGGGTGCTTCTCCGAGGCGGCCTCGAAGATCGGCCCGAACTGCTTGCAGGGACCGCACCATTCGGCCCAGAAGTCCACGAGGACGATGCCCTCGCCGGTCACGGCCTGCTCGAAGTCGTTGAGGGTCAGCTCGCGCGTACTCATGGCTTCGAGGGTACGCGGGCCGTGATCACCAGCCGCGCTCGCGCCACTCGTCGAGGTGCGGCCGCTCCGCGCCGAGCGTGGAGTCCCCGCCGTGGCCGGGGTAGAACCACACAGCGTCGCCATAGGTGTCGAAGACCTTCGTGGAGACCTCCTCGACCAGGGTCCTGAAGGCCTCGGCGTCGCCGAACGTGTTGCCGACGCCGCCGGGGAAGAGTGAGTCGCCGGTGAGGAGGTGGCCGTCACCGCCACTCCAGTGGAGCGCGATCGACCCCGGGGTGTGTCCTTCGAGGGCGATGACCCTCAGCTTGCAAGAGCCGACCTCGACCAGGTCGCCGTGGGCCACCCGACGATCGACCTCGACCCCGGTCTGCTCCGTGATGTCGTCGGCGTCCGGCTCGCCGGCGACCACCAGGGCCCTCGGATGCGCAGCCTTCACCTCGGCGAGGGCGCGGTGGTGGTCCCAGTGCTGGTGCGTGGTCACGATCGCGGTGAGCTCCCGGTCGCCGATCAGCGCGAGCAGGCGCTCCGGCTCCGCTGCGGCGTCGACCAGCACGCACTCGCCGGTCTCCTGGCACTCCAGGAGGTAGCAGTTGTTGGACATCTCCGGGTCGACCGCGACCTTGGTCAGCGTGAGGCCGTCAAGGTCCCGGGTCTGGGGCTCGCCGCCCGGGGTCACGTCACCGTCGTAGGTCACCATCCCTCGATGGTAGGCAAGGCCCCGGTGTCGCACGAGAGGCCCTCGCCGGTCCCGCGCCCGGTGATCCACCAGGCGAGAGCGGTTGCGTCGCCCACGACGACCGGCCGGTCGTCGCCCTCGCCGAAGCCCCACTCCAGGTCGAGGTCAGGCGCACGGGCCACGAACGGCTCGGGGGTCGAACGTCCCGCCACGGAGTCGAGCAGCTGCACCGCGAACTCCGGGGACCAGTCGGCGTGGGAGTAGCCGCTGCCGAGGTCGGCGTGGTGGATCTCCACCTCGCGCAGGCGCATGACGGGCACGGCGACGACAGGGACGAGCTGCCCTCCTGGCGTGCGCTCGAACGTGCCCTCCCAGGCCGTGGTCGCGCGGACCGCCTCCGAGAAGCGGTGGGTCGCGGCGAACAGTCGGTCGCGCAGCTCCCGGGCGTCCCCACCGGCGAGGGTCTCGATGTCGGCGTCTCGTGCCTGCTGAGAGTCGTACATGGTCGTGGGGCGCCCCTGGCGCCGACCCGTGAGGACCCGCTCCAGCGCCTCGCCGTTGAGTGCGACATGGGCAACGACGTGGGCACGACTCCATCCGGGCAGATCGGTCGGCTTCGCCAGCTCCTCGGGGGAGAGGGCGTCGACGGTGCGGAGCAGGGCCTCGTCGGCGTTGCTGAGGAGCGTGAGGGTCGTGCCGGCAGGGCTGGGAGACGGGGTGTCCGAGGGAGTGGCCATGAGGACGATTCAACACATCCGGAGGCTTGTGCGCAGCCCGTAACATCTGTGAGGGCCGCGCGTGGCGGCTTGCGGTGCGCGCCCCCGCTGGGCGAACATGTGTTCGAAGTGTCGAGCGCGACGCCGTACCCCCGACGCCGGCTCGAGCCGACCGTGGCGTCACCGAATCCCCAGGAAGGGCCCTGTGGCCGACCAGCTGATCATTCGCGGAGCCCGCGAGCACAACCTCAAGGACGTCTCGGTCGACCTGCCGCGAGACTCCCTGATCGTCTTCACGGGCCTGTCCGGCTCCGGCAAGTCGAGCCTCGCCTTCGACACGATCTTCGCCGAGGGCCAGCGTCGCTACGTCGAGTCGCTGTCGGCCTACGCGCGTCAGTTCCTCGGCCAGATGGACAAGCCCGACGTCGACTTCATCGAGGGCCTGAGCCCTGCGGTCAGCATCGACCAGAAGTCCACGTCCAAGAACCCGCGGTCCACGGTCGGCACGATCACCGAGGTCTACGACTACCTCCGACTGCTCTACGCCCGCGCCGGTCGCGCCCACTGCCCGACGTGCGGTGCGCCGATCGAGCGCCAGACCCCCCAGCAGATCGTCGACCGCGTCCTCGCGCTCGAGGAGGGCCGCCGCTTCCAGGTCCTCGCGCCGGTCATCCGCGGTCGCAAGGGCGAGTACGTCGAGCTCTTCCGCCAGCTCCAGCAGCAGGGGTTCAGCCGTGCGCGCGTGGACGGCGAGACACACTCCCTCGATGCGCCGCCGACCCTCGACAAGAAGCTCAAGCACACGATCGAGGTCGTCGTCGACCGTCTCGCGGTCAAGGAGTCCAGCAAGCGCCGCCTGACCGACTCGGTCGAGACCGCCCTCGGGCTGGCCTCGGGCCTGGTCGTCTTCGACTTCGTCGACCTCGATGCCGGCGACCCGGGCCGGGAGATGAAGTTCTCCGAGAAGATGGCGTGCCCCAACGACCATCCCATCGAGACAGACGACCTCGAGCCTCGCTCGTTCTCGTTCAACTCTCCGTTCGGGGCGTGCGCCGAGTGCCACGGCATCGGCACCCGCATGGAGGTCGACCCCGAGCTCGTCGTCCCCGACCCGGGTGCGACGCTCGGCGAGGGCGCGATCGCCCCCTGGAGCGGCGCGCACGTGGCCGACTACTTCATGCGGTTGATGGGTGCGCTGGGTGATGAGCTGGGCTTCGACCTCAACACCCCGTGGCGTGACCTGTCGGCCAAGGCTCGTGCCTCCGTGCTCGAGGGCCACAGCACCAAGGTCCACGTCGTCACCAAGAACCGCTATGGCCGCCAGCGCGCCTACTACGCCGCCTTCGAGGGCGTGCGCCCCTACATCGAGCGCCGTCACCGTGAGGCCGAGAGCGACACCAGCCGCGACCGGTTCGAGGGCTTCATGCGCGAGGTGCCGTGCCCGGCCTGCAAGGGCTCACGCCTCAAGCCGGTGTCGGTCTCGGTGACCCTCGGGCCCAAGGACGCCGGCGGCAAGAACATCGCCGAGGTCTGTGCGCTGCCGATCAACGAGGCTGCCGACTACCTCAACAGCCTGGACCTGTCCGTGCGTGAGCGGCAGATCGGCGAGCGGGTCCTCAAGGAGATCCAGGAGCGGCTGCGCTTCCTCCTCGACGTCGGCCTCGACTACCTCTCCCTCGACCGGCCCAGCGGTTCGCTCTCGGGGGGCGAGGCCCAGCGCATCCGGCTGGCCACCCAGATCGGCGCGGGGCTCGTGGGCGTGCTCTACGTGCTCGACGAGCCCTCGATCGGGCTGCACCAACGCGACAACCAGCGCCTGATCGACACGCTGCGCCGCCTCAAGGAGCTCGGCAACACCCTCATCGTCGTCGAGCACGACGAGGACACCATCCGCACCGCCGACTGGGTCGTCGACGTCGGCCCGGGGGCCGGTGAGCACGGCGGTCAAGTGGTGCACTCCGGAACCGTCCAGGGCCTGCTCGACCACCCCGACTCCCTCACCGGCGCCTACCTCAGCGGCCGCCGCGAGATCCCCGTGCCCGACGTACGACGACCGCTCACCGCGGGCCGCGAGCTCAAGGTCCACGGCGCGCGGGAGCACAACCTCCGCAACGTCGACGTGAGCTTCCCGCTGGGCGTGTTCTGTGCGGTCACGGGCGTCTCGGGCTCCGGGAAGTCGACGCTGGTCAACGACATCCTCTACACCTCGCTGGCCAAGGAGATCTACAACGCCCGCGCGGTCCCGGGGCGGCACACCAAGATCACCGGCCTCGACCACGTGGACAAGGTGATCCACGTCGACCAGTCGCCGATCGGCCGCACGCCGCGCTCCAACCCGGCGACCTACACCGGTGTCTTCGACCACGTCCGCAAGCTCTTCGCCTCCACCCCGGAGGCCAAGATGCGCGGCTACCTCCAGGGACGCTTCTCGTTCAACGTCAAGGGAGGCCGCTGCGAGGCGTGCTCCGGCGACGGAACCATCAAGATCGAGATGAACTTCCTCCCCGACGTCTACGTCCCCTGCGAGGTGTGCCACGGCGCGCGCTACAACCGCGAGACGCTCGAGGTCCACTACAAGGGCAAGACGATCGCCGAGGTCCTCGACATGCCGATCGAGGAGGCCGCCGAGTTCTTCGCTGCGGTCCCGGCGATCTCGCGCCACATGAAGACGCTGTGCGAGGTCGGGCTCGGCTACGTCCGCCTGGGCCAGCCCGCCACCACCCTCTCCGGTGGCGAGGCGCAGCGCGTGAAGCTCGCCAGCGAGCTCCAGAAGCGCTCCACCGGCCGCACCGTCTACGTGCTCGACGAGCCCACGACCGGTCTCCACTTCGAGGACATCCGCAAGCTCCTCCACGTCCTCTCGGGCCTGGTCGACAAGGGCAACACGGTCCTGGTGATCGAGCACAACCTCGACGTCATCAAGACCGCCGACTGGATCATCGACATGGGTCCCGAGGGCGGCTCCCGTGGCGGGATGGTCGTCGCCGAGGGCACTCCCGAGCAGATCGCCGAGGTCGCCGAGAGCCACACCGGGACCTTCCTCAAGCCGATCCTCGCGGGCCGGGCCGCGCAACAGCCCCGGGCCCCGCGCCGCGGTGCCGCCAAGAAGGCGGTGAAGGCCCCGGCCAGCAAGCCGGCGGCGAAGACGTCCGTGCCCAAGAAATCGGCGGCCAAGAAGGCGCCTGCGCGCCGCAAGGCTGGCTAGGCTCCTTCCCATGACCGCCGAGCTCAACCGTCGCCATGCCCTCGCGGGCGCCGCTGCCCTCGCCGTGGGTGTCCCGGTCCTCGCCGCCTGCGGTGACTCGACCGACTCGGCCACCGACCCGTCCGCGGAACCCCAGCCCACCTCCTCTGACTCCGAGGAGTCCGGCTCCGGGTCCGGGTCCGGTTCGCCGGAGCCCCTGGCCTCGACGAGCGAGGTGCCCGTCGGAGGGTGCTTCGTCGTGTCGGCCGCCCAGGTCGTCCTGACCCAGCCCAGCGAGGGCGACTTCAAGGCGTTCTCGGCCACCTGCACCCATCAGGGCTGCACGGTCAGCCCGAGCTCGGACGGGGTCATCCCGTGCCGGTGCCACGGCAGCGAGTTCTCCCTCGAGGACGGTTCGGTGCTCCAGGGGCCCGCGACGAGTCCGCTCAGCAGCGTGAACATCTCGGTCGAGGGCGACACCATCACCCGCGCCTGACGGGCTGGACGGGCGCTGTGGGTGGCGCCTCGTAGGGTTGTCGGGTGCCCGCGCCCAGCTCATATCGACCCGCTCCCGGGTCGATTCCCACCGGTCCCGGGGTCTATCGCTTCCGCGACGTCAAGGGTCGTGTGATCTACGTCGGCAAGGCCAAGAACCTCCGCAGCCGGCTCTCCTCCTACTTCCAGGACGTCGGCGGCCTCCACCCCGCACCGCCTCGATGGTCAGCACCGGTGCGAGCGTCGAGTGGACGGTGGTCGCGACCGAGGTCGAGGCGCTCCAGCTGGAGTACTCCTGGATCAAGGAGTTCGACCCGCGCTTCAACGTGAAGTACCGCGACGACAAGTCCTACCCCTGGCTCGCGGTGACGGTCGGTGAGGAGTTCCCGCGGGTCATGGTCGGCCGCGGCGCCAAGCGGCGAGGCACCCGCTACTACGGCCCCTACAGCCACGCCTGGGCGATCCGCGAGACCGTCGACCTGCTGCTCCGAGTGTTCCCCATGCGGTCGTGCAGCAACGGCGTCTTCAAGCGTTCCAGCCAGATCGGCCGGCCCTGCCTGCTCGGCTACATCGACAAGTGCGTGGCTCCGTGCGTCGGCAACGTCACCGCGGAGGAGCACCGGGCGGTCGTCGACGACTTCTGCGACTTCATGGCCGGCAACACCCGCCCGTTCGTGAGGCGTCTGGAGCAGCAGATGTACGCCGCCTCCGAGGCGCTCGACTTCGAGAAGGCCGCCCGGCTGCGCGACGACCTGGGGGCGTTGCACAAGGCGCTGGAGAAGCAGGTCGTCGTGCTCGCCGACGACACCGACGCCGACGTCATCGCCCTCGCCGAGGACCCGCTCGAGGTCGCCGTGCAGATCTTCCACGTGCGCGGTGGCCGGATCCGCGGTCAGCGGGGCTGGGTCGCCGACCGCACCGACGAGGGCAGCACTCCCGACCTGGTCCAGGACTTCGTGCTCCAGCTCTACGGCGGGGTGGACGCCGACGAGGCGGCCCACTCGATCCCGCGCGAGATCCTCGTCCCGGCGCGGCCCCCTGACGCCGACGTGCTGGAGCAGATGCTGTCGGAGCAGCGGGGGAGCCGCGTGGCGATCCGGGTGCCCCAGCGCGGTGACAAGCGCGCCTTGCAGGAGACGGTGGCGAAGAACGCCGCCCAGGCGCTGGTGCTCCACAAGACCAAGCGGGCCAGCGACCTCACCACCCGCAACCGCGCCCTGGAGGAGATCCAGCAGGCCCTCGGCCTCGACGACGTCCCCCTGCGCATCGAGTGCTACGACGTCTCCAACCTCCAGGGCACCGAGGTCGTGGCGTCCATGGTCGTCTTCGAGGACGGCCTGGCCCGCAAGAGCGAGTACCGCCGCTTCGTGATCAAGGCGCTGCCGGGCGAGGACGCCGTCACCCAGAACGACGTCGCGCACATGCACCAGGTGATCACCAGGCGGTTCCGGCGACTGCTCGACGAGCAGGCTCGCAGCGAGTCGGTCACGACCGAGAGCGGACCGATGCTGGTCGATCCCGACACAGGTCGGCCCCGCAAGTTCGCCTACGCCCCGGGGCTGGTGGTCGTCGACGGAGGGCCACCCCAGGTCGCCGCGGCACAGCAGGCCCTCGCCGAGCTCGGCATCAACGACATCCCGGTCTGCGGACTGGCCAAGCGTCTCGAGGAGGTCTGGGTCCCGGGGGAGGAGGACCCCGTCATCCTGCCGCGCACCTCCGAGGGCCTCTACCTCCTCCAGCGCGTCCGTGACGAGGCCCACCGTTTCGCCATCACACACCACCGGGGTCGCCGCTCGCGCACGATGGTCGAGTCCCTCCTCGACGACGTGCCGGGCCTGGGGGAGGTCCGACGCAAGTCCCTTCTCAAGCACTTCGGGTCGCTGAAGAAGCTCCGCGCGGCCGAGCCCACCGAGATCGCCCAGGTGCCGGGCATCGGGCCCTCCACCGCGGCCGCGATCAAGCGCGCGCTCGCCCAGTCGGACGCCAGCCGCAAGACTGCAGCCGAGACACCGGTCCGGATCAACACCGCCACCGGCGAGATCCTCGAGGAGGAATGATGGTGGAGACACCGCCCACGGCCACCCCGGCACCGGGCGACCTGGTGATCGTCACAGGCATGACAGGGGCCGGCCGCAGCACCGCCGCCAAGGAGCTCGAGGACCTCGGCTTCTTCGTCGTGGACAACCTGCCGCCTACCCTGGTCCGTGACGTCGTGCGCCTCGTCGACGACAGCCGAGGCATCCAGCAGCCCATCGCAGCCGTGGTGGACGTCCGCTCCGGCGCGTTCTTCGACTCGCTCCAGGCCAACCGCCACCAGCAGGTCACCGGCCGCCCGACCACCCTGCTGTTCCTCGAGGCCGCCGACGACGTGCTGGTGCGCCGCCAGGAAGCGGCCCGGCGCCCTCACCCGCTCCAGGGCAGCGGCAGGCTCCTCGACGGGCTCAGGCGCGAGCGTAACGCGCTGGCCGACCTCCGGGGCGACGCCGACATCGTCCTCGACACCTCCGCCTTCAACGTCAACCAGCTCAAGGACCGCGTCTCCCAGATGTTCGGGACACAGTCGACGACCGAGCTGAAGGTGACGGTGATCAGCTTCGGCTTCAAGTACGGCATCCCCGTGGATGCCGACTGGGTCGCCGACATGCGTTTCCTGCCCAATCCCCACTGGGTCCCCGAGCTGCGACCCGGCAACGGTCGTGATCCCGACGTGGCGGAGTACGTCCTCTCCCAGCCCGGCGCGGTGCAGTTCCTCGAGCAGTACCTCCCCGTCCTGCAGACAGCCACCCAGGGCTACCAGACCGAGGGCAAGCGGTTCGTCCAGGTCGCCATCGGCTGCACCGGTGGCAAGCACCGCAGCGTGGCCATGACCGAGGTCATCGCCAAGCGACTGCGTGAGCTCGGCTACGACGCACGGCCCAGTCATCGAGACCTCGGCAGGGAGTGAGATGCGCGAGACTGCCCAGTCGGTGGTCGCCCTCGGCGGGGGGCACGGGCTGGCCGCGACCCTGACCGCCCTGCGGCGGCTCCACGACGACCTCACGATCGACCAGCTCACCGCGGTGGTGACGGTCGCCGACAACGGCGGCTCGTCGGGACGGCTCCGCGGCGAGTTCGGCGTCCTGCCACCCGGCGACCTGCGGATGGCGCTGGCGGCGCTGTGCGGTGACGACGAGTGGGGCCAGACCTGGGCCGACGTCGTGCAGCACCGCTTCGCCGGCGACGGCGAGATGAGGGGACACGTCGTCGGGAACCTCCTCATCGTCTCCCTCTGGGAGCTCATGGGGGACCACGTCCGTGGCCTCGACCTCGTCGGGCGCCTCCTGGGGGCGCACGGACGCGTCCTGCCGATGGCGACGACCCCGATGGACATCACCGCGCGCGTGCGCGGGCTCCGGGCTGACGACCACGCCGCGGTCGACGTCGTACGCGGCCAGGTCGAGGTGGCCACGACTCCGGGGACCATCGAGTCGGTGGCTCTCGAGCCGCACGACCCCGAGGCGTGCCCCGAGGCGGTCGACGCGATCCGGACCGCCGACTGGGTCGTGCTGGGGCCCGGGTCGTGGTTCACGTCGGTGATCCCGCACCTCATGGTGCCGGGGCTCCGACGTGCGCTCACCGAGTCGGAGGGGCGGCTCGTGGTCGTGCTCAACCTCGAGGCGCAGACGGGGGAGACCAGCGGCTACGGGCCCCAGGACCACCTGGCCGCGCTGTTCGAGCACGCACCCGACCTCCCGGTCCACACGGTTCTCGCCGACCGCGCGTGCGTGGCAGCCGAGGTGGACGAGCTCGAGAAGGTCGTCACCGAGCGGGGTGCGCGGCTCGTCGTCGAGGACCTCGCGGTCAGTGGCGAGCCACGCCACGACCCCGACCTGCTCGCGGCAGCGTT
Source organism: Nocardioides seonyuensis (assembly GCF_004683965.1). Classification (NCBI taxonomy): domain Bacteria; kingdom Bacillati; phylum Actinomycetota; class Actinomycetes; order Propionibacteriales; family Nocardioidaceae; genus Nocardioides; species Nocardioides seonyuensis. Next base: position 3,749,213 of record NZ_CP038436.1, on the reverse strand, counting down.
CGTGCGGATAGTGGACGAGGGTCGTTGACTCTCGTGGGAGGATGCCGCTCATGGCGATGACCGGGCAGGTGAAGGCGGAGCTCGCCGCCACCCAGATCACGAAGACGTGCTGCCGCAAGGCCGAGGTGGCCTCGATGTTGCGCTTCGCGGGTGGGCTGCACATCGTGAGCGGCAAGATCGTGGTGGAGGCCGAGCTCGACACCGGCGCGTCCGCCCGGCGGCTGCGCAAGGACATCGCGGAGGTCTACGGCCACCAGTCCGACGTCGTGATGGTGCAGGGCAGCGGCATCCGCAAGGGCAGCCGCTACCTCGTCCGCGTCGTCAAGGACGGAGAGGCGCTCGCCCGCCAGACCGGGCTGCTCGACCAGCGCGGCCGTCCGGTGCGCGGACTGCCGCCCGCCGTCGTCTCCGGCGGCGGTTGCGACGCCGTCGCGGCCTGGCGCGGAGCCTTCCTGGCCCACGGGTCGTTGACCGAGCCTGGTCGCTCCTCGGCGCTCGAGATCACCTGCCCAGGTCCCGAGGCGGCGCTGGCGATCGTCGGTGTCGCCCGACGACTGGGCATCTCGGCCAAGGCGCGTGAGGTCCGAGGGGTCGACCGAGTGGTCATCCGCGACGGTGACGCCATCGGAGCGTTGCTGACCAGGCTGGGCGCCCACGAGTCGCTCATGGCCTGGGAGGAGCGCCGGATGCGCCGGGAGGTCCGTGCCACGGCCAACCGCCTGGCCAACTTCGACGACGCCAACCTGCGCCGCTCGGCGCGGGCAGCGGTCGCTGCCGGCGCCAGGGTGGAGCGCGCCCTCGAGATCCTCGGGGAGGACGTCCCCGACCACCTCAGGCAGGCCGGACACCTCCGGCTCGAGCACAAGCAGGCCTCCCTCGAGGAGCTTGGCCAGCTCCACGAGCCCGTCCTCACCAAGGACGCCATCGCCGGCCGCATCCGGCGACTGCTGGCCATGGCGGACAAGCGCGCCGAGGATCTCGGCATCGCCGACACCGAGGCCTCGCTCACGCCTGAGATGCTGGCCGAGGAAGGCTGAGCGGGTCGCGATATGGTCGGGGCGAAGGCACCCAACCACCTCAGGAGTGACACGTCGTGACCGTTCGCGTAGGCATCAACGGGTTTGGCCGCATCGGCCGCAACTTCTTCCGCGCCGTACGCGCCTCTGGCGCCGACATCGAGATCGTCGGAGTCAACGACCTCACCGACAACGCTTCCTTGGCCCACCTGCTGAAGTACGACTCGATCCTCGGGCGGCTCGACGGCGAGGTGAGCTCCGACGAGAGCTCGATCAAGGTCGACGACCAGACCATCGCTGCGTTCGCCGAGCGCGACCCCGCCGCCCTGAAGTGGGGTGACCTCGGGGTCGACGTGGTGGTCGAGTCGACCGGTTTCTTCACCGACGCCACCAAGGCGAAGGCCCACGTCGACGCCGGCGCCAAGAAGGTCATCATCTCCGCGCCCGCGTCCAACGAGGACATCACCATCGTGATGGGCGTCAACCACGACCTCTACGACCCGGCCGCACACACGGTCATCTCCAACGCCTCGTGCACCACCAACTGCCTCGCCCCCATGGCGAAGGCCCTCCACGACGGCCTCGGCATCAACAAGGGCCTGATGACGACGATCCACGCCTACACCGCAGACCAGAACCTCCAGGACAACATCCACAAGGACCCGCGCCGGGCCCGCGCAGCCGCGCTCAACATGGTCCCGACCTCCACCGGGGCTGCCAAGGCGATCGGCCTGGTGCTTCCCGAGCTCAAGGGCAAGCTCGACGGCTACGCCATGCGCGTCCCGGTGCCCACCGGTTCTGCGACCGACCTCACCTTCGAGGCCTCGCGCGAGACCTCCGTCGACGAGGTCAACGAGATCGTCAAGGCGGCCGCCGACGGACGATTCCTGAAGTACTCCACCGACCCGATCGTCTCCACCGACATCGTCACCGACCCGGCGTCCTGCATCTTCGACGCCCCGCTGACCAAGGTGCTCGGCAACCAGGTCAAGGTCCTCGGCTGGTACGACAACGAGTGGGGCTACTCCAACCGCCTCGCAGACCTGATCGTCCACGTCGGCGCGACGCTCTGACTCGGGTGAGCGGCATCAAGTCCCTGGGTGACCTGACCGGCAAGCGGGTGCTGGTCCGTTCGGACCTCAACGTCCCGCTCGACGGGTCCACCATCACCGACGACGGCCGGATCCGGGCGAGCGTGCCCACGATCCGGCAGCTGTCCGAGGCAGGCGCCCGGGTGGTCGTGGTCGCCCATCTGGGGCGCCCCAAGGGTGAGCCCGACCCCGCCTACAGCCTCGCCCCGGTCGCCGGCCGGCTCGGCGAGCTGCTGGGCCGAGAGGTCGCCTTCGCTCACGACACCGTCGGCGCGAGCGCCACGGAGGTCGTCTCCGGGCTGGGCGACGGTGACGTCGCCGTCCTGGAGAACGTCCGCTTCAACGCGGGCGAGACGAGCAAGGACGACGACGTGCGCGGCGCGTTCGCCGACCAGCTCGCGCAGCTCGCCGACGCCTTCGTGTCCGACGGCTTCGGTGTGGTGCACCGCAAGCAGGCCAGCGTCTACGACGTTGCCCTGCGCCTGCCGTCGGCGATGGGCGGCCTGGTGGCGACCGAGATCGACGTGCTGCGACGGCTCACGGTCGACCCCGAGCGGCCCTACGTCGTCGTGCTTGGCGGTTCGAAGGTCTCCGACAAGCTGGGCGTGATCGACAACCTCATCGACAAGGCGGACAAGATCCTCATCGGTGGAGGCATGGTGTTCACCTTCCTCAAGGCCCAGGGCCACGAGGTCGGCACGAGCCTGCTCGAGGAGGACCAGCTCGACACCTGCCGCCGCTACCTCCAGGAGGCAGCCGACCGCGAGGTCGAGATCGTGCTGCCGACCGACATCGTCGTGGACACGGCGTTCCCCGGGGGCGACCGCGAGCCGCAGCCCGTCGTCGTACCCTCCTCCGAGATCCCCGCTGACAGCCTGGGCCTCGACATCGGGCCAGAGTCTGGCCAGAGGTTCGCCGACGAGCTGTCGGACGCAAGGACCGTCTTCTGGAACGGCCCCATGGGCGTGTTCGAGGTCGACGCCTTCGCCGGCGGCACCAAGACGGTGGCAGAGGCGCTCACGCGCGTCGAAGGGCTCTCCGTCGTCGGTGGCGGTGACTCCGCCGCTGCGGTGCGTCAGCTCGGCTTCGACGAGTCCGCCTTCGGGCACATCTCCACCGGGGGTGGCGCCTCGCTGGAGTTCCTGGAGGGCAAGGAGCTCCCGGGCATCGCCGTTCTCGAGAGGGGCTGACATGGCCAAGGCACCGCAGGGTCGCACGCCGTTGATGGCGGGCAACTGGAAGATGAACCTCAACCACCAAGAAGCCGTGGTGCTGGTCCAGAAGCTGGCCTGGACGCTGTCGGACAAGAAGCACGACCACGGCCTGGCCGAGGTCGTGGTGATCCCGCCCTTCACCGACCTCCGCTCGGTGCAGACCATGGTGGACGGTGACCGCCTGTCCCTCCGCTACGGAGCACAGGACGTGTCGGCCCACGACAACGGCGCCTACACGGGCGAGGTCTCCGCCTCCATGCTCGCCAAGCTGGGCTGCTCCTACGTGGTCGTGGGCCACTCCGAGCGACGGATGTACCACCAGGAGAGCGACGAGCTGGTCAACGCGAAGGCCCACAAGGCGCTGGCGGCAGGCATGACGCCGATCGTGTGCGTCGGGGAGGGTCTCGACGTCCGGCAGGCCGGCGAGCACGTCGCGTTCACGCTCTCCCAGGTCGACGGGTCCCTCGACGGCTTCTCCGCCGAGCAGGTGGCCGGCCTCGTCGTGGCCTACGAGCCCGTCTGGGCCATCGGCACCGGTGAGGTCGCCACGCCCGACGACGCCCAGGAGGTCTGCGCGGCCATCCGCGAACGGGTCCGCGAGGTCCATGGCGACAGCGCGGCCGACGCGGTGCGAGTCCTCTACGGCGGCTCGGTGAAGGCCGCCAACGTCGGCGCCCTCATGGAGCGCGCGGACGTCGATGGCGCGCTGGTGGGCGGGGCGAGCCTGGACGCCGAGGAGTTCGGTGGGATCTGCCGTTTCTACTCCATGCCGAACCTCTCGGGTTCCGGGCTGTGAGGCGCCGCGACTCCAGGACCGGTCGTGACGTAGGCTGCAGCACGTGATTCTGCTCTTCACCATCCTGCTCGTGATCACGAGCTCGCTCATGATCCTGCTCGTCCTCCTCCACAAGGGCCGTGGAGGCGGCCTCTCCGACATGTTCGGGGGTGGGGTGTCAAGCAGCTTGGGCGGATCGTCGGTGGCGGAGCGCAACCTCGATCGGTTCACGGTCGGTGTGGGCATCATCTGGGCGGCGTGCATCATCGCCCTTGGCCTGCTGATGGCTTACCAGGGGTAGCTGGTCCGCCTCAGCTTCTTCGGCACCTGAAATCTCCACAGGGAGGGGACGTTCATGGCTGGTAGTGGAAACGCGATCCGAGGAAGTCGGGTCGGCGCAGGACCGATGGGAGAGGCCGAGCGCGGCGAGGCCGCGCCACGGCAGGCAGTGACCTACTTCTGCTCGCACGAGCACCGGTCGGTGGTCACCTTCTCGATCGAGGCGGTCGTCCCGGAGTCGTGGGACTGCCCCAAGTGCGGGCTTCCCGCATCGGTCGACTCGGACAACCCCCCTCCGGCGCCCAAGATCGAGCCCTACAAGACCCACCTGGCCTACGTGAAGGAGCGCCGCTCCGATGCCGAGGCCAAGGAGATCCTCGAAGAGGCGGTCGCGCTGCTGCGCTCGCGGCGCAAGTCCGGCGACATCATCTTCTGAGGTTCACCTCCAGACGCGGACCCAGTCGACGTCGGTGTGCTGGGTGCCGAGTGCTGCCTCTCCTTCGACCCCGGCGTTCGCGATGGCGTAGTCACTGGAGAGCAGCGACAAGATGATGAATTGACGCTGCTGGCTGACGCCGACGCTGGAGCGCCACGACTCCTTGCCGTCGATGCGGAAGATGTACTCGTTCGGAGTCCACTGCACGGAGAAGACGTGGTAGCGGTCGAACCACGTGTCGCTCTTGTCCGCGAGGAACCGATCGACGTCCTCGAGCACGTCGCCGGTCTTGACGCGGTTGCCGCTCGGGTCGTTGTGGTAGGTGAACTGCGCCAGGCCGGAGGAGTTCTTCTTCGTGCCGAAGTACTCCACCACGTCGATCTCGGCGCCCTGGTGCTCGGGTCCGACGCCCCCGCCGGAGGACGAGGCGGGCAGCAGCCAGAAGGATGAGTGCTGACCCTCGGAGGCCTGCTGGAACTTCATCCGAGCCGCCACGACGCCGTAGGTGAAGGAGTAGGACTTCTCGGTCGAGACGTGTCCGTTGAGCCGGTAGGAGAACGGGCCCTCGTGGACACCCTTGCGCAGGGCCGGGCACAGGTCGGTCCGGTCAGGGTCGCGGAGCACCGACAGGTGCAGCGTCGCGCCCGTCACCTGCACGGCCCGCGGGTCGCCCTTGGAGCAGGCGCGGTTGGACTCGGGGCTGTGCTCCTGCATCCGGTGGTACCAGCCGGGGCCGAGCTCGCCACGGGTGAACTCGTCGGAGAAGTCCAGGCCGTACGCCACGGTGTCGGCAGCGGACGCCTTCTCCTTGGCGACGGCGCGGTAGGCAGCGTGCTGCGGGACGGGGACCACGACCTGGCCGCTGGCATCGGTCTGCGCCTTCGCGACCGACTTCCAGGTGGCGCCCACGCGAGCCTCCACGACCACGGGGATGTAGGGAATCCTCGGGGAGACCGCGGCGGTCACCACGTTGGAGGCAGCGTCAGCGGAGAGGGGCGTCCCTCCGGGCTGGTGGATCGCGGGCAGCGCCTCGATGCTCACGGACTTCACGTCCACGGCCTGGGCGGTCTTCTTCTCGGCGACCGTCTGCTTCTTCTCCGCGATGCGGGTGGCCTTCTCCGCCTTCTTCGTCGCCTTCTTCTCCGCCTTCTTGGCGCTCTTGAACGCGGCCCAGGCGGCGAAGTTCTTCTTCCGAGCCTCGGGGGTCCCACTCTTCACGGCCCGGTCGCGCATCTTCTGGGCCTTCTCGAGCGCCTTCTCCACAGCCTTGGTCGCGGCGTCGGCCGCCTTCTCTGCCTTCGTAGCCGCCTTGGCGGCCTGCTTTGCTTCCTGGCGTGCCTTGGCGGCCTGCGCGTCGGGGGCCTTGGCCCGCCGCGGCTGTGACTGGGAGGTCTCGGCTGTCGCGGAGGCGGTCGTGGTGGGGGCGGTCGCCACCACGACGCCCAGCGACATCACGGCAGCCGTGACGGCCAGGGCGAGGCGACGGAAGTCGCGCTGTTCGGTCATGGTGTCCGCGCTTTCTCATGGGGCAGGGTCAGCCGGCCATCCGGGGAGGGCTACCAGATGGTTCGGCATCTCCGGCGCGGACCTGAGAGGTGCGGCCACGGTCGCTTCCGTGAGTGCCCCCGGGACGTCAGAGGCGCGCGGCCGCAGCCTCGTCCAGCCACCACACGGTCTCGACCTGGCCGCGCACCCCACGGGCCGGCACGGCACGGATCTCCTCGGGGGTCGGGAGCCGGTCGCTGACCTCCAACGCCGCGGCGACGGCGTCGGCCTTGCCCTCACCGGAGACCATGAACCACACAGCTCGCGCGCGATCCATCGCCTCGAAGGTCAGCGAGACCCGATCGGGCGGAGGCTTGGGGGAGTCGTGCACGGCGACGGCGATCTCGTCGACAGCATCCACGGCCGGGTGGCCCGGGAAGAGCGAGGCGATGTGGCCGTCCGGACCCATGCCGAGCATCAGCACCTCGAAGAACCCAGCACCCTGGCTGCGCATCGTCTCGGAGTACGACGCTGCCGCGTCCTCGGCGCTGGCCACAGCGTCCGATGCGGGGACCTCGTGCACGTTCGCCGGATCGACGGGAAGGTGGTCCAGGAGTGCCTGGCGGGCCTGCAGGGCGTTGCGGTCGGGGGAGTCGGCCGGGAGGAACCGTTCGTCGCCCCACCAGAAGACCACCTGCGACCAGTCGACCGCCGACTCCGTCGCACGCCGCGCGACCTCCCGGTGCACGTCCTCGGAGATGGAGCCCCCGGTGAGGCCGACGTGGGGGACCTCGCCACGTGCCTGCGCCTCTTCCAGCCGTGCGAGGAGTGCCGAGGCCAGGTCACCGGCCAGGGTGCCGGTGTCGCCGTGACGGCGGATGTCTAGATTCATTGGTTCTTCTCCAGGTGCAGGAGGCGCTTGGTGACTGCGGCGTAGATGTCGTCCTCGTCGAGGTGGCGCAGCTCCTCGGCGAGGAGCTCCGGGAGCCCGCGACGCTTGAGCGCGACTGGCCGGTCGGGGCGCCCGGGTGAGGAGAACGTGGCGAGCTTGCCGTCGCTGCGCGAGATGGTGATCGGGCCCTTGCGGGTCTCCATCATGACCTCGGTGATCCCGGGACCCTCGGAGGTGTGCCGCTCCACCGGCACGCGCAGCCGGTCGTTGAGCCAGGCGACCAGGAGCTCGGCGCTCGGGCTGACGCGTTCGGCGGACACCGAGGCGCGGGTGACCTTCAGAGGGTGCTGGTCCAGCGCCGCGGCCAGCAGGGCGCGCCAGGCGGTCAGCCGGGTCCAGCTGAGGTCGGTGTCGCCTGGCGAGTAGGCCGAGCAGAGGTCGATCATCTTGGTGGTCTTCCCTCGGTTGACCGCCGAGGCGTCGGTGATCCGGCGCTTGGCCAGCGCTCCGAGCGGGTCCTCGGAGGGGTGCTCGGGAGGATCCGTGGGCCACCACACGACCACGGGGGAGTCCGGGAGCAGGAGCGGGAGGACGACCGACTCGGCGTACTTGACCACCTGTCCCCGCAGGCGGATCAGCGCCGTCTCGCCGCCCCAGCCGTCACCGGTGCCCACCCGGGCGTCGACGGAGCCGGTGCCCCGGCCGTCCCCGAGGATCACGCCCAGGACACGTGCCGGGTGCTCGTGGGAGGCCTGCTGCGCGACGGCCATGGCGGCGTCGGCGTCGTCGTCGGGCACCACGATGATGAGCGTCATCACCATGCCCATCGCGGGGCTACCGGCACGCTCGCGCGCCTGGACGAAGGCGGCCGCGATCGCGGAGGCCGTGGTGTTCTCCAGCTCGATCATGCCGCTCCATCGGGTCGTCATGGCCGCCTCCAGGTGCGTCCGTCGCGGGCGAGCATCTTGTCGGCGGACTCGGGCCCCCAGGTGCCGGCGGGGTAGGCCTCGGGCTTGCCCTTGCGGGCCCAGTGCTCGAGGACCGGGTCGAGGATCTTCCACGACAGCTCGACCTCCTCGTGACGGGGGAAGAGCGGTGGATCACCGAGCAGCACGTCGAGGATGAGCCGCTCGTAGGCTTCGGCGCTGGCCTCGGTGAAAGAGCCGCCGTAGGCGAAGTCCATGCTGACGTCGCGGATCTCCATCGCCGTGCCGGGCACCTTGGACCCGAACCGGATGGTCATGCCCTCGTCTGGCTGCACCCGGATCACCAGGGCGTTCTGGGTGAGCTCCTCGGTCGCCGTCTCGTGGAACGGCAGGTGCGGGGCACGCTTGAAGACGACCGCGACCTCGGTGACGCGCCGGCCCAGCCGCTTGCCGGCCCGGAGGTAGAACGGGACGCCGGCCCACCTCCGCGTGTCGACGTGAAGGGTGATCGCGGCATAGGTCTCGGTCTTCGACGTGCGGCGGATGCCCTCCTCCTCGAGGAAGCCGATGACCTTCTCCCCGCCCTGCCAGCCGGCGGCGTACTGGCCCCGGGCCGTGGTGAGGTCGAGCCGTGAGGGAAGCACGACGCTGGCCAGGAGCTTCTGCTTCTCCATGCGCAGCGCCTCGGCCTCGAAGGAGATCGGCTCCTCCATGCCGACGAGTGCCATGAGCTGCAGGAGATGGTTCTGGATGACGTCGCGTGCCGCGCCGATGCCGTCGTAGTAGCCCGCACGACCGCCGATGCCGATGTCCTCGGCCATCGTGATCTGGACGTGGTCGACGTAGTTGGAGTTCCAGATCGGCTCGAACATGTTGTTGGCGAACCGCATCGCCAGGATGTTCTGGACCGTCTCCTTGCCGAGGTAGTGGTCGATCCGGAACACCGAGTCGGCCGGGAACACCGACTCGAGCACCTCGTTGAGCTCGCGCGCGGACTCGAGGTCGTGCCCGAACGGCTTCTCGACGACCACGCGGCGCCACGAGTCGGCCTCGGGGTCGGCGAGGCCGTGCTCCTTGAGCTGTCCCACGACCGCGCCGAAGAAGGCCGGCGGGATGGCGAGGTAGAAGGCCATGTTGCCCGCGGTGCCGCGAAGCTCGTCGAGCTCCTCGACGGTACGACGCAGCTGCTCGAACGCCACGTCGTCGTCGAACTCGCCGGGCACGAAGCGGAATCCCTCGGACAGCTGGTTCCACACCTCCTCGCGAAAGGGGGTCCGGGCGTGCTCGCGGACGGCGTCGCGGACGATCTGGGCGAAGTCCTGGTCGGCCCAGTCGCGGCGCGCGAAGCCGACGAGGCTGAAGCCCGGTGGCAGCAGGCCGCGGTTGGCGAGGTCGTAGATCGCGGGCATGACCTTCTTGCGCGAGAGGTCGCCCGTCACCCCGAACAGCACGAGCCCGCAGGGTCCGGCGATCCTCGGGAGCCTGCGGTCCTCGATGTCGCGCAGCGGGTTGGAGTGGTCGCTCACTGGCGCGTCCTTCGGTAGTAGGCGATCAGGGAGCGGGTGGAGGCGTCCTGCTCGGCGGCGACGGTCTCGTCGCCGGCGACGGCTGGCGCGAGCCCCCGGGCGAGCTGCTTGCCGAGCTCGACGCCCCACTGGTCGAAGCTGTCGATGCCCCACACGGCACCTTGGACGAAGGTGATGTGCTCGTAGAGGGCGATCAGCTGGCCCAGGACCGACGGGGTGAGCGAGGGCGCCATGATCGAGGTCGTGGGCCGGTTGCCGGGGAACGTCCGCGCGGGGACGAGCGCGTCGTCGACGCCTTCGGCGCGGACCTCCTCGGCGGTCCTCCCGAGGGCGAGCGCCTGCGTCTGAGCCAGGAAGTTGGTCAGGAGCAGCTCGTGGACGTCGACGCTGGTCCCGTCCCCGGCGTCGTCGGTCAGCGGGTAGGACGGGTTGGCGAAAGCGATGAAGTCGGCCGGAACCAGGCGGGTCCCTTGGTGGATCAGCTGGTAGAACGCGTGCTGTCCGTTGGTCCCGGGCTCGCCCCAGAAGATCTCACCGGTCTCGGTGGTCACCGCTGCTCCGTCCCACCGCACGCCCTTGCCGTTGGACTCCATCGTCAGCTGCTGGAGGTAGGCGGGGAATCGGTGCAGGAGCTGGGCGTAGGGGAGCACGGCGTGCGTGGCAGCGCCGAGGAAGTTGACGTACCAGACGTTCAGCAGGCCCATCAGCAGGGGGACGTTGGACTCGGGCGGTGCGGTGCGGAAGTGCTCGTCGACGGCGTGGAAGCCTGCGAGGAGCTCACGGAACCGCTCGGGACCGATCCCGACGGCCAAGGAGGTGCCGATGGCGGAGTCCACGGAGTAGCGACCGCCCACCCAGTCCCAGAAGCCGAAGGCGTTCGCCGGGTCGATCCCGAACTCGGCGACCTTGTCCAGGGCGGTCGACACCGCGACGAAGTGTCGAGCCACGGCATCCTGGTGCTCACCCAGCGCGTCCAGCAGCCACGCCCGGCAGAGACGGGCGTTGGTGAGGGTCTCCTGCGTGCTGAACGTCTTGCTCGCGACGATGAACAGGGTCGTCTCGGGATCGAGCCCGTCGAGCGTCGTGGCGGCGTCGGTCGGGTCGATGTTGCTGATGAAGCGGCAGGTCAGCCCTGGCCGCCGGTAGGGCGCGAGCGCCTCGTAGGCCATCACCGGCCCGAGGTCGGAGCCGCCGATCCCGATGTTGACCACGGTCTCGATGCGCCGGCCGGTGGCGCCGGTCCACGCCCCGGAGCCGACCTGCTCGGCGAAGGTGCACACCCGGTCGAGCTCCTCGTGGACGTCGGCCACGACGTCCTGGCCGTCCACGACGAGGGTTGCGTCGCGGGGGAGGCGGAGGGCGGTGTGCAGGACCGCGCGGTCCTCAGTGACGTTGATGTGCTCACCGGTCAGCATCGCGTCACGCCGCTCGAGGACGCCCAGCTCGGCGGCCAGGTCGAGGAGGGCTCCGAGGACGTCGTCGTCGACCAGGTTCTTCGACAGGTCGACGTGGAGATCCGCAGCCTCCAGCGTCAGCCGTCCGACCCGGCCATCGTCGGCGAGCAGCCGGCGCAGGTCCGGGCGCGGACGCTCCGCGAGCTCGGCCAGCCTCGGCCAGGCCCGGGTCGTCGACGGGTCGACCGACGCCGACGTCATGACCGGCTCCTGGCCGCCTCCAGCTGGTCGCCGACGGTCTCCAGCAGCTCGGCCCACGACTTCTCGAACTTCTCGACGCCCTCCTGCTCGAGGGTGGCGATGACGTCGTCGTAGTCGACGCCGACCTCGGACAGCTGGTCCATGACCTGTTGCGCCCGGTCGTAGCTGCCCGAAACCATGTCGCCGGTGACCTCACCGTGGTCGGCGAACGCCTCCATCGTCTTGCCCGGCATGGTGTTGACGGAGTTGGGGACGACCAGGTCGCTGACGTACATCGTGTCGGGGTAGTCGGGATTCTTGACGCCCGTGGAGGCCCAGAGCGGGCGCTGGGTGTTGGCACCGGCCTCTGCGAGCGCCTCCCAGCGGTCGCCGGCGAAGAATTCGCTGTAGGCCTTGTGGGCCAGCACGGCGTTGGCGACACCAGCCTTGCCGCGCAGGGCGAGCGCCTCGGCCGAGCCGATGTTCTCGAGCCGCTTGTCTATCTCCGTGTCGACGCGCGAGACGAAGAAGGAGGCCACCGAGTGGATGCTCGAGAGGTCCTGGCCTGCGTCCCTGGCCTTCTCCAGACCTGTCACGTAGGCCTCCATCACGCCCTGGTAGCGCTCGAGGCCGAAGATCAGCGTCACGTTGATGCTGATGCCGTCGCCTAGGGCGTCGGTGATCGCCGGCGCTCCTTCGGTCGTGGCCGGGATCTTGATGAACAGGTTGGGGCGATCGACCTCGTTCCACAGGGCGCGCGCCGACTCGAGGGTCGCGGTGGTGTCGAAGGCCAGCGTCGGCGCCACCTCGATCGAGACCCGCCCGTCGACACCGTCGGAGGCGTCGTAGGCGGGCCGCATGATGTCGCAGGCGTTCCGGACGTCGGTCGTGGTGAGCTCGAAGACCACCGTGTCGACGTCAGCACCCTCGGCCGCGAGGTCGCGCACCTGGTCGTCGTAGCGCTCGCCCTCCGCCAGGGCCGCGGCGAAGATCGACGGGTTGGTGGTCACCCCGACGACGGAGCGCTCCTTCATCAGGTCTGCGAGGCGCCCGGTCTCGATGAGCTCGCGGGACAGGTCGTCGAGCCAGATCGACACCCCCGCGTCCGCCAGGGCCTTCATACGGTCAGACATGTGGTTCCTCCAGTTCGATGGTGGACATGCTTCGTGTGTGCCCTGGGCGGCGCCCGGGATACGCCGGGTCAGGCCTCCGTGGCGGCGATGCTGTCGCGGGCAGCCTGCGCGACCGCCTCGGCCGTGACGCCGAACTCGGAGTAGATGCGCTGGTAGTCGGCCGATGCGCCGTAGTGCTCGATCGAGACGATGCGGCCGTGGTCGCCGACGACCTCGCGCCACCCCTGGGCAATGCCGGCCTCGACGCTGACGCGCGCCTTCACGGTCGGCGGGATGACCATCTCCTGGTAGGACGTCTCCTGCTCGTCGTACCACTCGCGGCACGGCATCGACACCACGCGGGCTGCGATGCCCTCGGCGGCGAGGAGCTCGCGCGCCCGGACGGCGAGCTGCACCTCCGAGCCGGTGCCGATGAGCACGACGTCGGGGATCCCGTCGGTGTCGAGCAGGACGTAGGCGCCACGGTGGACCTTGCTGGTGTCGGTGTAGCCGTCCGCGCCCCGCGGGAACGTGGGGACGTTCTGGCGGCTCAGGCACAGGCCGGCCGGCCGGTCGTTGCGCTCGAGCACGGCCTTCCAGGCGGCGACGGTCTCGTTGGCGTCCGCGGGGCGTACGACGTCGAGCCCGGGGATGGCACGCAGAGCCGCGAGGTGCTCGATGGGCTGGTGGGTCGGACCGTCCTCACCGAGACCGATCGAGTCGTGGGTCCACACGTAGGTCACCGGCAGCTGCATGAGCGCCGCGAGTCGCACCGCCGGGCGCATGTAGTCGGAGAACGTGAGGAACGTGCCGCCGAAGACGCGGGTGCCTCCGTGGGAGGCGATGCCGTTCATGATCGCGCCCATCGCGTGCTCGCGGATGCCGAAGTGGAGCACCCGGCCGGCGTAGGGGTCGCCCTGGAACATCTTGGTGGAGCGGTCCTTGGGCAGGAACGAGGGGACACCGTCGATGGTGGTGTTGTTGGAACCGGCCAGGTCGGCGGAGCCGCCCCACAGCTCGGGCATCACCGGGGCGACGGCGTTGATCGTCTTGCCCGAGGCCACGCGCGTCGCCACGCCCTTCTCGTCGGCCTCGAACACCGGCAGGTCGGCGTCCCATCCCTGGGGCAGGCTGCGGGTCTGCATGCGGGTGTAGAGCTCGGGATCTGCTGAGGGCTTGGCGGCCCAGCGGGTGAACTGCTCGTCCCACGCGGACTGCGCGGCCTTCCCGCGCACCACCGCCTGTCGGGTGTGCTCGATGACCTCGGGGGAGACCTCGAAGGTCTTCGTCGGGTCGAAGCCGAGGATCTCCTTGGTGGCTGCGACCTCCTCCTCGCCGAGCGCCGAGCCGTGGCTCTTGCCGGTGTTCTGCAGGGTGGGTGCCGGCCAGGCGATGATCGTGCGCAAGACGATGAAGCTGGGCCGGTCGGTGACGGCGTGTGCCTTGCGGATCGCCTCGTAGAGCGCGGGGACGTCCTCGACGTAGCCCGACTCGTCGCGGGTCCAGTCGACGGTCTGCACGTGCCAGCCGTAGGCCTCGTAGCGGGCGCCGACGTCCTCGCCGAGCGCGATGTCGGTGTCGTCCTCGATGGAGATGCGGTTGGCGTCGTAGATGACCGTGAGGTTGCCCAGCTGCTGGACGCCGGCGATGGCAGAGGCCTCGGCGCTCACGCCCTCCTCGATGTCGCCGTCGCTGCAGAGGGCGTAGATCTGGTGGTCGAACACCGACTCGCCCTCGACGGGGTTGGGGTCGAGCATCCCGCGCTCGCGCCTGGCAGCCATGGCCATGCCGACGGCGTTGCCGATGCCCTGCCCCAGCGGCCCGGTGGTGGTCTCGACACCGGCCGTGTGGCCGTACTCCGGGTGGCCGGGCGTCTTGGAGCCCCACGTGCGGAGCGCCTTGATGTCGTCGAGCTCGAGGCCCCAGCCGCCGAGGTAGAGCTGGATGTAGAGAGTCAGGCTGGAGTGCCCACAGGAGAGGACGAAGCGGTCACGCCCGCTCCAGTCGGGATCGGCGGGGTTGTGTCGCATCACCTTCTGGAAGAGCAGGTAGGCCGCGGGTGCCAGGCTCATGGCGGTGCCGGGGTGACCGTTTCCGACCTTCTGGACCGCGTCCATGGCGAGCACCCTGACGGTGTCGACCGCGCGCTCGTCGAGCTCTGTCCACTCGAGCTTGGCGGGAAGGGCGATCTTGCTGGGTGTCACGGGGGTCCTCTCGTCATGGCGGACTGAGTCGGTGAAGTCAGGATCACAAGGTCCGGCGCAGGGCACCGATGCGAGCCTATCCCCGTGCCGGGCTAGACTCGACCCCGCCCGAGGGTGGTCCTCCTGCCCCTCGTCCGACTCCCGCTCAGGTCCCACCCGTGAGGTTCCACCGTGTCTCATGCCGGCCGACAGGCTTCCGCCGCTGCGCGGACGCCACCCGGCGACGGCTCAGCTCCGGAAGCTCCCGTCGACGCGGGTCGCAAGTCGTGGCGCGACGTCATCGGCGCCTACGTCGGCCTCACCAAGCCGAGGGTGATCGAGCTCCTGCTGCTCACCACCGTCCCGGTGATGTTCTACGCCGCGCGCGGTGTCCCCGAGCTGGGCACCGTCGTCTGGACGGTCCTGGGAGGAACCCTCTCGGCGGGCTCGGCGTCGGTGTTCAACTGCGTCTACGACCGCGACATCGACGAGCAGATGCGCCGCACCCGGCGACGGGCCCTGCCACGGCACATCGTCTCCCCGCTCGCGGCGCTGGTCTTCGGCTTCGTCCTGGGGATCGGCTCGACCATCGTGCTCTACCTCGGCGTCAACGGGCTCTCCGCGCTGCTGTCCGTGACGGCGATCGCGTTCTACGTGTTCGTCTACACGATGCTCCTCAAGCGCCGTACGACGCAGAACATCGTCTGGGGCGGGATCGCGGGCTGCTTCCCGACGCTGATCGGCTGGACCGCCGTCACCGGTGAGCTGGCCTGGACACCGGTCGTGCTGTTCATGGTGGTCTTCTTCTGGACGCCTCCCCACACGTGGGCGCTGGCGCTGCGCTACCGGGAGGACTACGCCAACGTCGACGTGCCCATGCTTCCGGTGGTCAAGCCCGCCGGGGAGGTGGGTCGTCAGATCGTGCTCTACAGCTGGGTCATGGTGGTGACGTCGCTGCTCCTGTGGCCGGTGGCGGGCACCAGCCTCGTCTACCCCGTGGCCGCCGCCGTGCTGGGTGCGGTCTTCCTGGTCGAGGCCCACAAGATGTGGTCGCGAGCCCGTTCCTCCGACGCACTGGCCGAGATCAACCCGATGCGCCTGTTCCACGCATCCAACCTCTACCTCTCACTGCTCTTCGTCGCGGTCGCCCTCGACCCGCTGCTCGGCTGACCGAATCCTGCGGGGAAGCGGGCCTCCCGTGAGCCGGGCCAGGTCCTCGTCCGGGAACAGCGCCCGCGGCCACACCGTGATGATCGCGGAGGCCCGCTGGCGCATGAGGACCCAGTCGCCGCGCGGCTGGACCGACGCAATCCACTCACGTGCCAGGCGGTGCTCTCCGGAGGGCCCCACGAGCAGGACGGCGTCCTCGCCGAAGCCGCTGGCCAGCTCGACGCCTGCCCTCAGTCGTTGACGGAAGCTCGTGCTGGTCTGGAGGTACAGGATCGTCAACACCGCGACATAGACGAAGGCGGTGGGAACGAGCGCGTAGACCGGGCCCCACATCAGGCGTGCGGCCAAGGTGGGGTGCCCGGCGAAGGAGGCGCCGAAGAGGACCGAGAACGGGAGCCACGTCAACCCCACGATGACCAGGAGGCGTCGGTTGCGCGCTGCGAAGCCGATGTAGGAGGCCGTGGCGCTGCGGGCTGAGCCAGCCGACGCGACCCATCGGTTGGTCAGTGGGATCTCGTCCATGCGGCCATCCAACTCCGCGCTCAGCCCTCGTCGGTGGACGCGCGGGTCGCCGGCGTGGTCTGGACGGTGTCGTCGGCCCGCGGCTCGTGATCGGTCCGGTGGGGCAGAACGGCCAGCGCGATCCGTGCGAGGCCGGCCGCGAGCAGGCCGGCTCCGAGCATGTGCAACGCGACCAGGCCGACCGGGAGGTCCAGGAGGTACTGGACCCAGCCGAGGACTCCTTGGAGCAGCTCGATGCCGAGGACCAGCCCGGTGACGAGGGCCAGCCACCGGTCGCCTGCACGGAGCGCTACGACGAGGAGGACGACGGTCAGGGCCACCAGGACGTAGACCGCGAAGGCGTGGGACTGCGAGGCAGCCGCGGGATCCAGCCCGTTGCGGCGTGCGTGGGCGTCACCGGCGTGCGGTCCTGCGCCGGTGACGACGGTGCCGAGGTAGAGCACGACCCAGCCCATCCCCAGCGTGGCGAACGCGAGGGCTCGCTGCGGGCGGGACGCCAGCCCGCGCTCGGGGCTGCGCAGCTCGTCGAGGAGCGCGACGCACACCATGATGATGAACATCGAGGCCATGAAATGCCCTGCGACGACCCACGGGTTGAGGTCGGTGAGCACGGTGACCCCGCCGATGAGGGCCTGCAGCGGGATGCCGAGCCCGATCACGAGCGACAGGCGCGTGGCTCGCCGGTGCCGGGCGCCGACCGCGGCGAGGAAGCAGAGGATGGCCACGGCCGCGAGGGCGAAGGTCAGCAGCCGGTTGCCGAACTCGATGGCGCCGTTGATCCCCAGCTCGCCGTGGGCGACGTAGGACTCCTCCGTGCATCGCGGCCACGTGGGGCAGCCGAGCCCAGATCCGGTGAGCCGCACGGCGGCGCCCGTGACGACGATGCCGATGTTGGCGAGCAGGTTGGCGATCGCGAGTGGCCAGAGCCAGCGGGCCAGGGGCGCGAGGCGTTCGGTCACTCCCACGAGAAGGTCCTCGCGGTGAGCAGGGTCCCCAGGACGGCCCATGCCAGGAGGATGACGACCGCGCGTCCGTCGACCGAGGCGTCGAGCAGGGCGGCACGCATGGCATCGCCCAGCGCGGCCGAGGGGAGCCACTGGATGAACACGGCCGCCTGTCCGTAGGAGGACGTGGGGAGGACCACGCCCCCGCCGGCCATCATCAGGAGGTAGACGAGGTTGGCGAGGGCGAGCGTCGCCTCGGCGCGCATCACACCGGCCACGAAGAGTCCCAACGAGGCGAACGCCCAGGTGCCGGTGGCGACGGCGAGCGCCGTTGCACCCACCGAGATCGCAGGGCTCAGTGAGGACGGCTCCCACCCGAGGGTGAGGCCGACGACCACCAGGAGCACGAGCTGTAGCGCCACGACGTTGAGGAGGGCGACCACCTTGCCGAGCAGCAGCCCGTGCCGGGGGAGGGGCGAGGCACCGAGCCGCTTGATCACGCCGTAGCGCCTCTCGAAGCCGGTCGCGATGGCGATCGAGGTGAAGGCGGTCGACATCACGGCGAGGGCGAGCACGCCCGGGGTGAGGACGTCGACCGGCCGGTGGCCGTCGAGGTCGATCCCGAGGCGTTCGGCGCCGGCGACGCCTCCGACGAGTGCCATGACCGGGATGACGAGGGCGAGCAGCAGCTGCTCGCCGTTGCGCAGCATGAGCCGCGCCTCCATGGTGGCCTGGGCGCGGACCTGGGACGCCAGGGGCGCGCCACCGGGATGCGGCGCGAAGGTGCCCTCGGCCGTGCGGGTGGTCACGAGAGCCCTCGCCCGGTCAGCTCGAGGAAGACGTCCTCGAGGTTGCGCTGCCCCAGGGTCAGCGTCTGCGGGAGCACGTCGTGGGCCTCGCACCAGCGTGACACCCGGCCCAGGGTGGTGGGATCCGCAGGGCCGCTGATGAGCATGCTCACCGCGTCGAGCTGGCGGATCTCCGTGCCGGGCCCGAGCTCGGTGCGCAGCGACTCGGGTGCTGACTCCGGGAACGGCCGGTTGACCACGAGGCGGATGGTGGCAGTGCTCCCGCCACGAGTCAGCTCGGAAGGGGTGCCAGTGGCTATCAGTCGACCGTGGTCGATGATGTGGATGTGGTCTGCGAGGTGCTCGGCCTCGTCCATGTGATGGGTGGTGAGCACGACGGTCACCCCGTCGGCGCGCACCTCCTCGAGGAGGTCCCAGGTGGTGCGTCGTGCCTGGGGGTCCATGCCGGCCGTCGGCTCGTCCACGAAGACCAGCTCGGGCCGCCCGACCAGTGCCATCGCCAGCCCGAGCCGCTGCTGCTGGCCCCCGGAGAGTCGCCGGTAGGGAGTCTTGCCGCAGTCACCGAGCCCGAGGCGCTCCACGAGGACGGGGGTGGGGAGCGGGTGTGCATGCATGGCAGCGACGTGGTCGAGCATCTCGACCGCCCGCACCCCGGACCAGGCGCCGCCCGACTGGAGCATCACGCCGATCCGCGGGAGGAGGGCGCCGCGCTGTCGCTGAGGGTCGAGGCCGAGCACGCGTACGACGCCCGCCTGCGGCCGACGGTAGCCTTCGCACGTCTCCAGGGTGGTGGTCTTGCCGGCACCGTTCGGGCCGAGGACGGCGGTGACCGTGCCGCGCTCGACTCGGAGGGAGAGGCCGTCGACGGCCGTCTTGGCGCCGTAGGCCATCACCAGGCCGTCGATCTCGACGGCGGGGGAGTCGGCAGGCACGCCCGGAGTCTACGGAGCCGGGCGTGCCAGGGGTCCGGGTGGACCCGCTTGCCGCGTCAGGGGGTGATCGAGGCCACCTGGACGGCCGTGATCCGGGCGTGCTCGGAGTGTCCGGCGGCACCGAAGTTGTAGCACCTGAGCAGAGCCTCCCCGGCGGACTCGAAGGTGTGCGTGAGCGTCATCGGCAGCGTCTCGACATTGCCTCCGGCAGCGGTGGGGGTGGTGAGGCTTGCCCTGGCCACGTCCTCGCTCGCGCCCGCGACGAGACGGCACCGGGTCAGCACCTCGCCGGTGTAGCTGTTGGTGATGGTGGCCTTCGCGTTGAGGACGTAGGACCCGGCCGGCAACGACAACGTCACCACGTTGGTCTCGCTCTGGATGCTCGTCGGGGCGGCGTTCGCAGCCGTGAACGCGGCGGAGGGTCCCCGGGGGCCGGTTGCCCCCGCGGGTCCGGTCGCTCCCGCTGGGCCCGTCGCTCCGGCGGGCCCAGCAGGTCCGGCCGGTCCGGCGGCGCCAGGAGCCCCGGCCGGCAGCTCGCCCGACTTGAAGTCCTTGGCCTTGAGCGACCCGTTGCGGACCTTGCCCGAGTTGACCGAGTTGCGGGCGAGGTCCTTGCCCGTCACCGAGCCGTTCTTGATGTCCTTGCCTGTGATGTTCGCTACGGCGTACGAGGTGCCGCCCAAGGCAAGCAGGAGTGCGAGCGTGGAGACGATGTTGGCGTAGAGCCCTTGGCGCAGACGTGGCATGGGTGCCTCCCGGGAGAATGGTCTTGTCAGGATCACACCGCGCGACGGCCACGTCATCGTGGGCTAGACCTCTGGCGACACCTCTGGGGACGCAGTGCCTCAGGCGCCGCGTCGCCCGGGGCTAGGGTTCCGCCATGTCCCGCCACCAGCGGAAGCGCGCCCGCTCGGCAGACCGAGACCGCGTGGTCGAGGCGCTGACCACCGCCTACGTGGAGGGTCAGCTCGACGACGCCGAGCGCGAGGAACGCGTGTCCCGGGCACTCACCGCCGAGGGGCTCGACGACCTCAGGCCCCTTGTCTCGGACCTGCAGCTGCCGCCGGGCCTGCGCCTGGCTGAGCCGGATGTGGGTGGCTCGACCCCGGGGAGCGTCGTCCTCACCGGACGGCCGCGGAGCTGGAGGGAGTCCAAGCAGCGGTGGGACGCGACTCCGCGCTGGATGAAGCTGCTCCTGGGGCTGCTCACGGTGACCGTTCCAGCCGCAGTCGTGATGGGCATCGTGACGGGTCCCGACGACCCGGGACCGATCCTTGCACCGGAGGGGATCGAGCGTCTGGTCGACGAGGTCGACGACACCTTCGGGACCACCGAGGTCGTCGAGGCCGAGATCACCGACGAACGGGCGCTGGTGACCGTGCCGACCGATGACGGCATGCACTCGGAGACCTTTGGCTGGGACGGGAAGGAGTTCTCGCTCTGGTACCGCGGCGGCGTCCCCCAGGGGCAGCTGGTGGACCTCGCCGACGTCGACGCCGCAGCGCTGGTGGAGACGGCGGAGGCGGCGCGCACGACGCTGGGCGTCGAGGACGTGAGCCACGTGTCGGTGGACGTCGGGGATCCGCCCGCCGGACCGGCGCGCCTTCGGTTCGAGGTCGCCAACGAGTTCCGGGAGAAGGCCAGCCTCGAGACCGATCTCTCCGGCGACGAGGTGCTCAACCGCAGTCCGCGCTCGTGACCCACGCCATGTTAGGGGAGCCTTCCTTGAAGCGGGGGAAGCATTAACGACACACTGGCGTTGTGGAATTCATGAGGACGACGACGGCGCCCCCTGAGGGGGACGCTCCCACGCGTGAGCGCGTGGCTCGGTCGATCCTCGAGAACGGCCCTTCCACCGCCGCCGACCTGGCCGGTCGGCTCGCCCTCACGCCGGCCGCTGTGCGCCGCCACCTCGACCACCTGGTCGAGGAGGGCATCGTCGAGTCGCGCGAGAAGAAGGTCTACGGCAGCCGCACCCGCGGACGGCCCGCCCGGGTCTTCGCCCTCACCGAGAGCGGGCGCGACCAGTTCGACCAGCAGTACGACGACCTCGCTGTGCAGGCCCTCCGCTTCCTCGCCGAGACCGGCGGGGAGCAGGCCGTGGTCGAGTTCGCGCGCAGGCGCGTCGCCTTCGTGGGGCGCGACTACGCCGACGTGATCGCCCAGGACCCGACCCTGAGTCCTGCCGAGGCCCTGGCGAGGGTCTTCAGTGCGGAGGGCTACGCCGCCAGCGTGCGGGAGCTGCCCGTCGGCGACCAGCTCTGCCAGCAGCACTGCCCCGTGTCCCACGTCGCCCATGAGTTCCCGCAGCTGTGCGAGGCCGAGACCGAGGCGATCGGCCTCGTGCTCGGCACCCACGTCCAGCGGCTCGCCACCATCGCCCACGGCGACGGCGTGTGCACGACCTGCATCCCCCAGACCCCGAAGAAGGAGAAGGCATGACTGCCCAGAACCTCAGCATCGAAGAGCTGAACCCCGAGCTGAAGGGCATCGGCCGCTACGAGTTCGGCTGGGCCGACTCCGACGAGGCCGGTTCCGCAGCCACCCGGGGCCTCAGCGAGGAGGTCGTCCGAGACATCTCGGCGAAGAAGAGCGAGCCGCAGTGGATGCTCGACCTGCGCCTCAAGGGGCTCAAGCTCTTCGACCGCAAGCCGCTTCCGACGTGGGGCTCCGACCTCTCCACGATCGACTTCGACAACATCAAGTACTTCGTCCGCTCCAGCGAGAAGCAGGCCACCTCGTGGGAGGACCTCCCCGAGGACATCAAGAACACCTACGACAAGCTCGGCATCCCCGAGGCCGAGAAGCAGCGCCTGGTCTCCGGCGTCGCCGCCCAGTACGAGTCCGAGGTCGTCTACCACTCGATCCGTGAGGACCTCGAGGAGCAGGGCGTCATCTTCGTCGACACCGACACGGCGCTTCGGGAGCACGAGGAGCTCTTCAAGGAGTACTTCACGACCGTCATCCCGGTCGGTGACAACAAGTTCTCCGCGCTCAACACCAGCGTGTGGTCGGGCGGCTCTTTCATCTACGTCCCGCCGGGCGTCCACGTGGACATCCCGCTGCAGGCCTACTTCCGGATCAACACCGAGAACATGGGGCAGTTCGAGCGGACGCTGATCATCGTCGACGAGGGCGCCTACGTGCACTACGTCGAGGGCTGCACCGCGCCGATCTACTCCTCCGACTCGCTGCACTCCGCGGTCGTGGAGATCATCGTGAAGAAGGGTGGCCGCTGCCGCTACACGACCATCCAGAACTGGTCCAACAACGTCTACAACCTCGTCACCAAGCGCGCCACCTGCGAGGAGGGCGCCACGATGGAGTGGGTCGACGGCAACATCGGCTCCAAGATCACGATGAAGTACCCCGCGATCTACCTGATGGGTGAGCACGCCAAGGGCGAGACGCTCTCGATCGCGTTCGCCGGCGAGGGCCAGCACCAGGACGCCGGCGCCAAGATGGTGCACGCGGCACCGAACACCTCGAGCTCCATCCTGAGCAAGTCGGTGGCCCGCGGCGGTGGTCGCACGTCCTACCGCGGCCTCATCCAGGTCAACGAGGGCGCTCACGGCTCCAAGTCCAACGTCCTGTGCGACGCGCTGCTGGTCGACCAGATCAGCCGGTCCGACACCTATCCCTACGTCGACATCCGCGAGGACGACGTGTCGATGGGTCACGAGGCCAGCGTCTCCAAGGTCTCCGACGACCAGCTCTTCTACCTCATGTCGCGTGGCATGGAGCAGGACGAGGCGATGGCGATGATCGTGCGCGGCTTCGTCGAGCCCATCGCCAAGGAGCTCCCCATGGAGTACGCCCTCGAGCTCAACCGCCTGATCGAGCTGCAGATGGAAGGGGCCGTCGGCTGAGGACCGAGGAGTGAGCCGGAGCCGGGCCGAGCAACGAGGTCCGGCGGAGGCGAGCCCCGCAGCGTCCGAAGCAAGACAAGCACAGCGCCGTACCCGTAGAAAGAGATGTAGTGACAGTCACCACTGATTCGGTCCGCTCCGCCCTGGAGCAGGACAAGGTCGAGAGCCACCTCAACCCGGTGGGCTCCTTCGAGGTCGCCGACAACCCCGTGCCGACCGGTCGCGAGGAGATCTGGCGGTTCACCCCGCTCAAGCGGCTCAAGCAGCTCCACGCCGACGCTCCCCTCGACGGTCGCAACACCAGGACCTCGTGGACCGCACCCGACGGCGTCCACGTGGGGCCGGTGACGGGTGAGGAAGCCCGGGCACTGCGCGGGGTGAGCGGCTGGGCGCCCAACACCCGCTTCGCCGCGCGTGTCCTGGCCGAGGTTCCCGCCACGCTGCTCGTCGACGTCCCGGCCGAGCTTGAGGCCACCGAGCCCATCGTCCTCGAGGTCGACGGCACCGACGCCACGGTGACCAGCGGTGGTCACGTCGTGCTCCGCTTCGGTCGTCACAGCAAGGCGGTGGTCGTGGTCAACCACACCGGCTCCGCCGCTGTGGCGGCGGTCGTCGAGATCGTGGTCGGCGAGGGCGCCGACGTCACAGTCGTCTCGATCCAGGACTGGGCCGACGACGCGGTGCACCTCTCCCACCACCAGGCGCTGGTCGGTCGCGACGCGTCCTACAAGCACGCCGCGATCTCCTTCGGCGGGGACGTGGTGCGGATGGACGCCAACGTCACCTATGACGGGCCCGGCGGCTCCGCCGAGCTCCTCGGCCTCTACTTCGCCGACGCCGGCCAGCACATCGAGCACCGGATCTTCGCCGACCACAACGCCCCGCGGACCAAGAGCCACGCGGTCTACAAGGGGGCCTTGCAGGGGGAGAAGGCCCACACGGTGTGGGTCGGCAACGTCCTCATCCGCAAGATCGCCGAAGGGATCGAGACCTACGAGGAGAACCGCAACCTCGTGCTCACCGACGGCTGCCAGGCCGACTCGATCCCCAACCTGGAGATCGAGACGGGCGAGATCGAGGGCGCCGGGCACGCCAGCGCCACCGCTCGTTTCGACGACAACCAGCTCTTCTACCTCCAGTCGCGCGGCGTGTCCGAGCAGGAGGCCCAGCGTCTGGTCGTCCACGGGTTCTTCAACGACCTGATCCGCAAGGTCGGCGTCCCCTCGATCGAGGACCGCCTGCTGACCACGGTCGAGGCCGAGCTCGCCAAGAACGTCCTCAAGGAGATCGCGGGGGCCGGTTCATGACGTTCGTGCGCGCCTGCTCCCTCGACGAGGTCCCGGCCGACCAGGCTCTCGCCGTGACGATCGGCGACCTCGAGGTCGCGGTCGCCCGCAACGGCGAGGAGGTCTTCGCGCTGCAGGACCTCTGCTCGCACGCCGAGGTGGCGCTGAGCGAGGGCGAGGTCGCCGACTGCCAGATCGAGTGCTGGCTGCACGGGTCGATGTTCGACCTGCGCACCGGCAAGCCCACCAACCTCCCGGCCACCGAGCCGGTCTCCACCTTCCCTGTCGACGTGCGCTCTGGAGACGTGTACGTCGACGTCGACACCACCCTGAACGGAGTCACCCCCTCATGACCACCTTGGACATCAAGGACCTGCACGTCACCGTCGAGACCGAGGACGGCCCGAAGGAGATCCTCAAGGGCGTCACGCTCACCATCAAGGACGGCGAGACCCACGCGATCATGGGTCCCAACGGCTCGGGCAAGTCGACGCTGGCCTACTCCATCGCCGGGCACCCCAAGTACACCGTGACCGGTGGCTCGGTGACGCTCGACGGCGCCGACGTGCTGGCCATGTCGGTCGACGAGCGGGCCCGGGCGGGTCTCTTCCTCGCCATGCAGTACCCCGTCGAGGTGCCCGGCGTCTCCGTGTCGAACTTCCTGCGCACCGCGAAGACCGCGATCGACGGCGAGGCCCCCAAGCTCCGCACCTGGGTCAAGGACGTCAACACCGCGCTCCAGGCGCTCGACCTGGACCCCACCTTCGGCACGCGCTCGGTCAACGAGGGCTTCTCCGGTGGTGAGAAGAAGCGCCACGAGATCGCCCAGCTGGAGCTCCTCGACCCCAAGGTCGCCGTCCTCGACGAGACCGACTCCGGCCTCGACATCGACGCGCTCAAGGTCGTCGCCGAGGGCGTCAACCGCTTCCGCGCGCGCGAGGGCAAGGGCGTCCTGCTGATCACGCACTACACCCGGATCCTGCGCTACATCGAGCCGACCTTCGTCCACGTCTTCGTCGACGGCAAGGTCGCGGAGTCCGGGGGCCGCGAGCTGGCCGACCAGCTCGAGGCAGAGGGCTACGACAAGTACGTCAGGACTGCGGCGGTCTGATGACCCTGCCCGGCCTCCTCCCCGAGCTGGAAGTCATCCGCAAGGACTTCCCGATCCTCGAGCGCACGCTCGCGGGTGGGTTCCCGCTGGTCTACCTCGACAGCGCGAACACCTCCCAGAAGCCGCAGGTCGTCATCGACACGATGGTCGACCACCTCGAGAGGCACAACGCCAACATCGCCCGCGCCATGCACCAGCTCGGGGCGGAGTCCACGGAGGCCTTCGAGGACGCGCGCGACAAGGTCGCGTCGTTCCTCAACGCCGCCTCGCGCAACGAGGTGGTCTTCACCAAGAACGCCACCGAGGCGTTGAACCTCCTCGCTCGCACCATCGAGCTCGGTCCGGGCGACAACGTCGTGATCACGGAGATGGAGCACCACTCCAACATCGTGTCGTGGCAGCTCGCCTGCGAGCGCTCAGGCGCAGAGCTCCGGTGGTTCGGGATCACTGACGACGGTCACCTCGACCTCACCAACGCCGACCAGCTGGTCGACGAGCACACCAAGGTGGTCGCGTTCACCTGGGTGTCCAACATGCTGGGCACGATCAACCCCGTCGTCGACCTCGTCGTGCGTGCCCGGGCACACGGTGCACTCTCGGTGATCGACGCCTCGCAGGCAGCGCCCCAGCTGCCCGTGGACGTCCAGGAGGTCGGCTGCGACTTCCTGGTGTTCACCGGGCACAAGGTGTGCGGCCCGACCGGCATCGGCGTCCTCTGGGGTCGCGAGGCGCTCCTCAACGAGCTGCCGCCCTTCCACGGCGGGGGCGAGATGATCGAGACCGTCACCATGGCGCGCTCGACCTATGCCAAGGCCCCGCACCGGTTCGAGGCCGGCACCCCGCCGATCGTCGAGGCCGTCGGCCTCGGAGCCGCAGTCGACTACCTCGCGCACATCGGGCTGGACGCCGTCCACGCCCACGAGCAGGCGGTCACCGCCTACGCGCTCGAGGGCCTGCAGACGGTCCCGGGCCTGACCGTGCTGGGGCCGCTGACGGCCTCCGAGCGCGGGGGCGCGATCGCGTTCGAGCTGGAGGAGGTCCACCCCCACGACATCGCCCAGGTGCTCGACTCACGCGGGATCGCGGTGCGCGCCGGCCACCACTGTGCCAAGCCGGCACACGCACGTTTCGGCGTGCAGGCCTCGACGCGGATGTCGTCCTACCTCTACACGACGCCGGCCGAGATCGACGCACTCGTCGAGGGACTCCACCACACACGTTCCTACTTCAAGGTGGGTTGACCTGATGGACCTTGACACGCTCTACCAGGAGATCATCCTGGACCACTACAAGAACCCCCACCACGCAGGGCTCCGAGAGCCCTTCGAGGCCGAGGTGCACCACGTCAACCCCACCTGTGGTGACGAGGTCACGTTGCGGGTGCACGTCGAGGACGGTGTCGTCGACGACGTGTCGTACGACGCCCAGGGGTGCTCCATCTCGCAGGCTTCGGCGTCGGTGATGGCCGACCTGGTCATCGGCAAGCCGGTCGATGAAGCGATGCGGATCCACGAGTCGTTCCTCACGCTCATGCAGGGCAAGGGCCAGGTGGAGCCCGACGAGGACGTCCTCGAGGACGGCATCGCGTTCGCCGGCGTCGCGAAGTTCCCCGCACGCGTCAAGTGCGCCCTGCTCGGCTGGATGGCCTGGAAGGACGCCACGTCCCAGACTCTTTCGAAGGAGAGCTCATGACTGACAGCAGCCCGATCGACCACACTCCCGTCGACCACGGCGACCTGCCCGAGGTGCCCCAGGCGGTCAGCGCCGCCGGAGGTGTCTCCACCGTGACCAAGGACGACGTCACCGAGGCGATGAAGGACGTCGTCGACCCTGAGCTGGGCATCAACGTCGTCGACCTCGGCCTCGTCTACGACGTCCACCTCGACGAGGGCTCCAACGTCGTGCTCGACATGACGCTCACCTCGGCTGCGTGCCCCCTCACCGACGTCATCACCGACCAGACCGAGTCGGCGCTCGAGGGGCTGGTCAACGACGTCGCCATCAACTGGGTGTGGATGCCGCCGTGGGGCCCGGACAAGATCACCGACGACGGCCGTGAGCAGCTGCGCGCCCTCGGCTTCAACGTCTGAGAGCGGCCAGCGCCTCCTCAGACCACCCAGGTGGCCTTCGCCCCGCCGTCCTGCGAGGAGTTGACCACCATCTCGCCCTCCTCGAGGGCGACCCGGGTGAGACCGCCGGTGGGCACCGTCACCTGCTCGCCGTCGTAGAACGCGAACGGCCGCAGGTCGACGTGTCGCGGTTGCACCTTCCCGTCGATCACCGTCGGCTGGGTCGACAGGCTCACCACGTGCTGCACGATCCAGTTCTCCGGGTGGGCCCGCAGGGCTGACCTCGTCGACTCCAGCTCCTCGGGTGATGCGGCAGGTCCGATCAGGACGTCCGCGCCGCCGGCGCCGTCGCGCGGCTTGGCGACCAGCTGCTCGAGGCGGTCGAGTGCCTCCTCGAGACGGGCGGGGTCGAGCAGGTCGTAGGTCGGCACCGAACCGATCCGGGGCTCCTCGTCGAGGTAGTAGCGGACCATGTCCTCGACGTAGGCGTAGACCGACTTGTCGTCTGCCACGCCCGTGCCGTAGCAGTTCACCATCCCGACGGCCCCTGCGCGCCAGGGCTCGAGGAGCAGCTCCGCGATCGGCGTCCGCTCGCCGCCGGCGTTGATGCTGTCCTGCTCGGTCCGCCGGTAGGCCGCGCGCACGGGGCTGCCGTCGGCGAGCGTCAGGCTGGTGCCGGTACGACGGAGGTCGCCCGGGGTGACGAGCAGGAGGCCCGCCTCCTCGGCCAGGCGCTGGTGCTCGTAGTAGGCGGTGTTGACCGGACCGTCGGTCAGCAGGACCAGCGCTCCCTCGGACCCGGGGTTGCTGCTCTCCAGGCACCGTCGCAGGGCGTGGGTCGCCTCCTCCAGCCCGGTGGGCGGCTCGAGCCCCCGCACCGCCGCGACCGTCTCCGACACCGCCATCGCGTAGGCGATCCCCGACGGCGTGCGGAGGTTGTCCTCGAGGACCAGCAGCGTGCCGTCGTCGTCGCGGACGATGTCGAAGCCGCCGATCGAGACCCAGGCGCCGCCCCGCGGTGCCTGGCCCTGCAGGTCCGGCTCGAGGTAGGGAGTGCCCTGGAGCACCCGCTCGGGGACCACGCCGTCGGCCACGCACGTGCGGGCGCCGTACACGTCCGAGACGAACGCGTCGAGGGCACGGATGCGCTGGGCCAGTGCGTCGGAGAGGCGCCGCCATTCCTCCTTGTCGAGGAGGCGGGGGAGCGGGTCGGCGCGGAACGGGTGACCGTCCTCGCCCCCGAACCGCACGCCGCGTTCGGCCAGCACCTCGTTGACCTGCTGGGTGAGCGCCTCGCGCTCGTGCCGGCGGTCCTGGTCGGTCTGCGCGTCGTCGTCCCTCATGGCGTGGGGGTACCCGGGTGCGGCCGGAGCATGTCCCGGAGCGTCCCAACAGCTGCTGCGGTCCGGGCCTCTATCCTCTGGACATGAGCGCACCGGACGAGCCCCAGGACGACGTCGACGCCTTCTGGAACCTCGCCCGGTTCCACGCCAAGCTCAATCCTGCGCCCGGCTACTTCGGCCAGACGGCGATGGAGAGCGTCCCGCCTCCCACCTGGTCGTTCGACGCCTCCAGCGGTGAGGCGGACGACGAGCTGGAGGCCCTGCTCATCACGGGGAAGGCCTCGTTGTCGGCGCCGGCGGAGGACTACGGCGACGAGCTCCCCGAGGTCGGCACCCTGGCGATCGTGCTCGACTCCGACGGCCGACCGCGCGCCCTCGTGCAGACCACCGAGGTGACCCGCGCCGGCGACGCACTCGTGGAGTCGTTCCGGGTGGTCTACCAACCAGCCTGACACCGCGAGGTGTGGGAGAGTCGTCGCGTGGCGGAGCGGATGACCTACGTGCTGGTCGACGGCGAGAACATCGACGCGACCCTGGGCAACTCGATCCTCGGACGGCGCCCCCGACCCGATGAGCGACCTCGCTGGGACCGCGTCCTGGAGTGGGCGGAGCGATCCTTCGACCAGTCCGCGAGCGGCCTGTTCTTCCTGGCCGCCGGGACGGAGCTGCCGATCAGCTTCGTGCAGGCGCTGAACGCGATCGGGTTCCGGCCCATCCCGCTCAGCGGTGAGGGCAAGGTCGTCGACATCGCGATCCAGCGCACCGCCGAGGCCCTCGTGGACCGCGAGGCCGACGTGCTCCTCGTCAGCCACGACGGCGACTTCGTCGACCAGGTGGCGCGCTTGTGCGACGGCACCCGACAGGTCGGCGTGGTGGGTTTCGGCGAGTTCGTGAACTCCGCGTTCCGCGGGCTGCCGGGCGTGCGGCTGATCGACCTCGAGTACGACATCGGCGCCTTCAACACCCCGCTGCCCCGCGTGAAGATCATCCCGATCGACGAGTTCGACCCGCTCGACTTCCTCTAGGCCATGCCACTCGTCCTCGTGCCGCCCCAGCGCCTGGCTCGCTGGGTCGCCAACTTCGAAGACCGTCACGGACCTGCGTCGTTGTCGGTGTCCGACGGAGGGTTGCGGGGCGCCGCCCCCGACGGGTCGCGCTTCGTCGCACGCCTCCCGTTCGAGGTGTCGTACGACGACGCGCCCGACGTCGACTCCTTCCTCGCCCGGGTCGTCCCGCCGGGCTCCTGGGGCGTGCTTCTGGTGCGCAAGGGCGGCTTCGCCGTGGCCCGGCTCGAGGAGGAACGCCTGGCGGAGCACAAGATCGGGCGACGGCACGTCCAGGGACGCACCAAGGCGGGCGGCCAGAGCCAGCAGCGTTTCGCACGCCGCCGGGACAACCAGGCCCGGCAGGCCTACGAGGCTGCCGCGGACCACGCAGCCAGGATCCTGCAGCCCGGCCCTGTCGTGGCCGGGGGCGACAGGGGCGCGGTCGAGGAGGTGCTCGCCGACCCCCGGCTGCGCGGCGTGGTCGTCGTCGGTCCCTGGCTGGCGGTGCCCGATCCTCGCCGCAGCGTCCTGGACGCGGCGATCCTCGACGCGCAGGCGCTCCAGGTCGAGGTCGACAACGCCGAGGTGCGCTAGGTTCGCCGCCATGTGGCAACCCGAGCCCGGGTGGCAGCGGCTGCCGGGTGCCGGCCCGGCGTCCGCGGGCGTGTGGTCAGCGACCGAGCACGGCGTCGACGTGGTGGTCAAGCGGCTCGCCAGGCCCGAGCCCCACGACCACCCGGGGCTCTTCGACCCTGCCGACGTGAACTACTGGCGTCGCGCCGCGGACGTCGCGCTCAGTGGTGTCGTCGAGGACGCACCCGGGATGCGCGAGGCCCCGGTGGTGCGCGTGGACGAGGACGACGCGGGCGTGACGCTGGTGCACCGTCGGGTGCGACGTCAGGAGACCTCCGGTCTGTGGCTCGCCGCCAGCCTGGGGCGGTTCGCAGAGGTCTCCCTGGGCGGTCACCCGTGGCTCGCACGTGGCCAGCTGCGTGCCCGGTTGGCGCTGGTGGAGCGGCGGGGCGGCTGGCGCACACTGGCCCGCACCCCGGTCGCGGACGTGGCCGAGCACCTGTGGGAGCGCCGCTCGACCTGGCTCGACCGCGCCGATCGCCTGCCCCAGGTCGCCCAGCACGGTGACGTCTCCCCGGCCAACGTGCCCGGACGGGACGGCGACCACGCCGTGGCGATCGACTGGGCCCACCTGGGCACGGGCCCGGTGGGATCCGACCTCGGCTACCTCTCGCTCTCGACCCGCGAGGAGCTCGAACCGCTCGCCGAGGCCTACGTGGCCGCGCTGCCCGGGGGCCTGGCCGACCCCTCCCAGGTGCTCACGGGAGCGCGGGTGACGGCCGTCTACACCGCCTTCACCCGGTTGGACTGGGCGCTCGCCCGGGTCGCCGAGGGCGAGG
Source organism: Nocardioides seonyuensis (assembly GCF_004683965.1). Lineage (NCBI taxonomy): Bacteria > Bacillati > Actinomycetota > Actinomycetes > Propionibacteriales > Nocardioidaceae > Nocardioides > Nocardioides seonyuensis. Next base: position 3,718,131 of record NZ_CP038436.1, on the reverse strand, counting down.
GCGCCCTGCTCGGGAAGTTCCGCCACCCGAGCGTGGCGCCCTACATCCGTTCGATGCAGCGCCAGGTCAACCAGATCGAGGCGCTGCTCGGCTAGAGCTGGCTGGCCGCGAACGTGTCGCAGGCCTCCAGGGAGCCCTGCTCCAGGCCGGTGGTGAACCACCGCATGCGCTGCTCGGACGAGCCGTGGGTCCAGCCCTCGGGGTCGACGCCCTGGCCGGACTTCTGTTGGATGCGGTCGTCGCCGACGGTCTTGGCGGCGTCGAGCGCCTCGGTGATGTCCTGGTCGGTCAGCCCGACGAAGATCCCGTCACCGTCGCTGGCGTCCTTCGTCCACATGCCGGCGTAGCAGTCGGCCTGGAGCTCGAGCCGTACGGCATCGGACTCGGGGCCCTTCTGCGTGCGGACGCGGCCCATCGTGCCCATGAGGTTCTGGATGTGGTGGCCATACTCGTGGGCGAGCACGTAGGGCTCGACGAACGCGCCGCCCTCACCGCCCAGCTGGCCCTCCAGCACGTCGCGGAAGAACGTGGTGTCGAGGTAGATCTGCTGGTCTGCGGGGCAGTAGAACGGTCCCACCTGGGACGACGCCTGGCCGCACCCGGTGCCGACCCCGCCGCTGAAGGTGTTGACCTGGGACGGCTGGAACTGCGTGCCCTGCTCCGGAAGTGTCGTGGCCCAGTACTGCTCCAGTGAGGCCACGACGGCCACCCGGGCACAGTCGACGTCCTCCTGGGCGTCCGCCCCCGACTTGCAGTTGGCGTAGCGCTCGTCGCCGCTGTCGATGCCCTGCGCCTGGCCGTTCTGCCCCTGTGGGTCGATCCCCGTGCCGCCCGGGGTGGGCAGTCCGCCGCCCCCGCCGCCGACGCACTGGGTGAGCACGACGAACAGCACGATGATCAGCAGGCCGCCGAGCCCTCCGCCGGCCTTGCTGCCGCCAGGAATGGGCAGTCGCATGCCTCCGCCACCGAGGCCGCCCCCGCCGCCTCCGACGTCGCGAACCCGACCTCCGCTGATGTCTGCCTTGGGGTTGAACCGCATGAGGGAGTGCCTTTCGACGGGGCTGCTGCGTGTGGCTAGCAGGTTAGCCCCTGCTGTACCCAGCATCGTCGATGCCAGCACGGGGGGCGGACCTCCGTAGGATGGGACCCCTGATGATCACCGCCCAGAAGCTCGAGGTCCGAGCGGGCGCACGGCTCCTCATGGAGGACGTCACCTTTCGGATCGCCGCTGGCGACAAGGTGGGTCTCGTGGGGCGCAACGGCGCCGGCAAGACGACCCTGACCAAGATCCTCGCCGGAGAGGCGCTCCCTGCCTCCGGCAAGGTCATCACCAACGGCGACGTCGGCTACCTCCCGCAGGACCCGCGGATCGGCGACCCCGAGGTCCTGGCACGCGACCGGATCCTTTCCGCACGCGGGCTCGACGACGTCGTACGTCGCATGCGCGAGGCCGAGGACGAGATGGCCTCCGAGGACCCCGTGGTCCACGAGCGCGGGATGAAGCGCTGGACCCGGGCCGATGCTGAGCTCCACGCGGGCGGTGGCTACGCGGCTGAGTCCGAGGCGGCCCAGATCGCGAGCAGCCTCGGCATCGAGAAGCGCATCCTCGACCAGCAGCTCAAGACGCTCTCGGGCGGTCAGCGGCGCCGTGTCGAGCTCGCGCGCATCCTGTTCTCAGGCGCCGAGACGCTGCTGCTCGACGAGCCCACCAACCACCTCGACGCCGACTCGATCGTGTGGCTTCGCGACTTCCTGAAGTCCCACCGCGGCGGGCTGATCGTGATCAGCCACGACAACGCCCTGCTCGAGGCGACCGTCAACAAGGTGATGCACCTCGACGCCAACCGCGGCGAGATCGACGTCTACAACATGGGCTGGAAGAACTACCTCACCCAGCGGGAGACCGACGAGCGTCGCCGCAAGCGCGAACGGGCCAACGCCGAGAGCAAGGCGAAGACGCTCACCGACCAGGCCAACCGGATGCGCGCCAAGGCCAGCAAGGCCACCGCGGCCCAGTCGATGCTGAAGCGCGCCGAGAAGATGGTGGCCGGGCTCGAGAGCGAGCGCGCCGCCGACAAGGTCGCCCGTATCAAGTTCCCGGCCCCGGCGCCCTGCGGCAAGACCCCGATCACCGCCGAGGAGCTCTCCAAGTCCTACGGCTCGCTCGAGGTCTTCACCGACGTCGACCTCGCCATCGACCGCGGCTCGCGCGTGGTGATCCTGGGCCTCAACGGCGCCGGCAAGACCACGATGCTGCGCATCCTCGCCGGCGTCGACCAGCCCGACACAGGCCGCGTCGTCCCCGGCCACGGCCTCAAGCTCGGCTACTACGCCCAGGAGCACGAGACCCTCGACACCGGCCGCACCGTCCTGGAGAACATGCAGTCCGCCGCACCGCAGCTGACCGACAGCGAGGCACGCTCGGTGCTCGGGTCGTTCCTCTTCTCGGGCGATGACGCGCACAAGTCGGCCGCGGTCCTGTCCGGCGGCGAGAAGACCCGGCTGGCCCTGGCGTCCCTCGTGGTCTCCAGCGCCAACGTGCTGCTGCTCGACGAGCCGACCAACAACCTCGACCCTGCGTCGCGCGAGGAGGTGCTTGCCGCGATCCGCACCTACGAGGGCGCGATCATCCTGGTCACCCACGACGAGGGCGCGGTCCGTGCGCTCGAGCCCGACCGTGTGCTGCTCCTGCCCGACGGCGACGAGGACCTGTGGAGCGAGGACTACGCGGACCTCGTGTCACTGGCCTGACGGGGCTGGGATGATGTCCGCCATGACTTCTCCTGACCTCGCCTCCGTCGGCCTGCGCTTCGAGGTGGACGGCCCCGTCGCGACCCTCACCCTCGATCGTCCGAGCGTGCGCAACGCGCAGACCCCGGCCATGTGGCAGGCGATGGCCGAGCTGGGCCGCTCGATCCCCGACGAGGTGCGGGTCGTGGTCCTCACCGGGGCCGGCGACACCTTCTCCGCCGGGCTCGACCGAGCCATGCTCGACCCCTCCACGCCCGACGGCGTCGCTGCCCGGGTCGCTCTCGGCGACGCCGAGCTGGCCGACTGGATCGGCGGGCTGCAGGAGGGCTTCACGTGGCTCCGGGACCCCCGGTTCGTCTCGATCGCGGGCGTGCGCGGCTACGCGATCGGCGCGGGCTTCCAGCTGGCGCTTTCGTGCGACCTGCGTGTCGTGGCCGACGACGTCAGGTTCTCCATGAAGGAGTCGGCGCTGGGCCTGGTGCCCGACCTCACCGGCACCAAGCCCTTGGTCGAGCACGTCGGCTACGCGCGCGCCCTGGAGATCTGTGCGACGGCTCGCTTCGTCGAGGCGGAGGAGGCCCTCGCCATCGGCCTGGCCAACAGTGTCGTGCCGGCGGACGGCCTGGACGCTGCCGTGGCAGAGCTGGCGAGCGCCCTGTGCGCCCCCATGCCCGGCGTCGTACCCGCCACCAAGGCGCTGCTGCAGGGAGCCGACAGCCGCAGCCTCGACGACCAGTGCCGCCTGGAGCGGGAGGCGCAGGTGCAGCGCTTCCGCGCCCTGGTCGCGGCGTTCGCGGGCTAGGACCGGGGAACAAACCAGCGCCGGCGGCGGTTCACCCCGCGGTTCGGCGAGAGGTCGACGACCGGAGGGAGAGCGCTTGTCCGGGATGCACGGCATGGGACCGGCGTTCCGCCACATGAGGGCGGACCGCTCTGTCGCGCAGCATCCACTGGGGCGCGAGACCGTCCGTCGGGTGCTCGGCTTCGCCCGCCCCCTGCGTGCCCAGATCACGGTCTTCATGGTCCTGACCGTCATCGACGCCGGGCTCGTGGTCATCCCGCCCCTGCTGGTCAAGAAGCTCCTCGACGACGGCATCGCCGAGGGCGACCGCGGGCTCGTCACCCTGCTCGCAGTCCTGATGGCCGTCGTGGCCGTGGTCGGTGCCTTGTTCAGCGTCGCCACCGGATACCTCTCCTCGCGCATCGGCGAGGGGCTGATCTTCGACCTGCGAGCCCAGGTGTTCGCGCACGTCCAGCGTCAGTCGCTGGCGTTCTTCACGCGCACCCAGACCGGCGCCCTGGTCTCCCGCCTCAACAACGACGTCATCGGCGCGCAGCGCGCCTTCACCTCGACCCTGTCGGGCACGGTCTCCAACGCCATCTCGGTGGTCGTGGTCGGCATCGCCATGCTGGCCCTCAGCTGGCGGGTCACGCTGCTGTGCCTGGCGCTCTTCCCGGTCCTCCTGGTCGCGTCGCGTTGGGTGGGCAGCCGCCTCGCCGGCCTGACGCGCAGGCAGATGGACGGCAACGCCGACCTCGGCAACACGATGACCGAGCGGTTCAACGTCGGCGGCGCCATGCTGCTGAAGCTGTTCGGTCGGCGCGAGGAGGAGGACCGCAACTTCCAGGCCAAGGCGGCGGTGGTGCGCGACCTGGGCGTGCGGATCTCGCTCGTCCAGCGGGTCTTCGTCGCGGCCATGCTCCTCGTGCCAGCCCTGGCGACTGCCCTCGTGTTCGGCGTCGGCGGCAACCTCGTGATGAGCGGCACGATCACGGTCGGGACCCTGGTGGCCCTCTCGACGCTGCTGGTGAGGCTCCTCGGACCGTTGCAGGGCCTCTCCAACGTGCGCATCGACGTGATGACCGCGCTCGTCAGCTTCGAGCGGGTCTTCGAGCTCCTGGACCTCCCCAGCATGGTCCAGGAGAAGCCCGGCGCCGTCTCCCTGCCGGCAGACGCCCAGCGGCTCGAGTTCGACGACGTGTCGTTCCGCTACCCGCGGGCCGACGAGATCTCGCTGGCGTCGCTGGAAGTGGTGGCGCGAGCCGAGCAGCGAGACAACGTCGAGGTGCTCCGCGGCCTGTCGTTCGTCGCCGAGCCCGGGCAGATGATCGCGCTCGTGGGTCCCTCCGGTGCCGGCAAGACCACCGTGACCAACCTCGTGGCCAGGCTGTACGACGTCGGCTCGGGTGCGGTGCGCGTCGGCAACCGTGATCGCATGTGGGACGTCCGCGACGTCGCCCTCCAGTCACTGGAGGACACCGTCGGCTACGTCACCCAGGACGCCCACATGTTCCACGACACCATTCGGGCCAACCTGCTCTACGCACGACCCGGCGCGAGCGACGCCGACATCTGGGCCGCGCTGGAGGCCGCGCAGATCGCCTTCCTGGTGCGATCGCTGCCCGACGGCCTCGACACGGTGGTCGGTGATCGCGGCTACCGCCTCAGCGGCGGTGAGCGACAGCGGCTCGCGATCGCGAGGCTGCTGCTGAAGGCACCGCCGATCGTCGTCCTCGACGAGGCCACCGCCCACCTCGACAGCGAGTCGGAGATGGCCGTCCAGCATGCCCTCGACGCTGCTCTCGCCGGTCGGACGTCCCTGGTGATCGCCCACCGCCTCTCCACGGTGCGAGAGGCAGACCTGATCCTCGTCCTCGACGAGGGCAGGGTCGTCCAGTCGGGCACCCACGACGAGCTGCTCCAAGCAGGGGGCTCTACGCCACGCTCCACGCGACGCAGTTCCGGGCGACCCACTCCGGCGCCGCGCAGAAGTAGTAGTTTCGGGGCGTGGACCTCGACCTAGCAGAGCGCGTCTTCATCGTGACCGGCGGTGCGCGAGGACTCGGCCGCGCGACGGCCGACGCACTCGTCGCGGAGGGCGCCCGGGTGGTGATCTCCGGGCGGTCGCGGAAGTCGCTCGACGCCGCCGTCGCCGAGCTGTCGGAGGGCAGTGGCGGCAACACCGCCGTCGCGGTGGAGGCGGACAACGCGGACGCACGCACCCCCTCGCGGTTGCTCAAGGCGGCCGAGCAGGCCTGGGGTCGCGTCGACGGCGCACTCATCAGCGTGGGCGGGCCCCCGAAGGGGCCGGTCACCGAGATCACCGACGAGCAGTGGACAGCCTCGTTCGAGGCGGTGTTCCTCGGTGCGATCCGCCTCTCCCGTGACATCGGCACGGCCCTGCCGTCCGGCGGCTCGTTGGCCCTCGTCCTCTCCTCCAGCGTCCGGTCGCCCCTGCCGGAGATGGCGATCTCCAACGGACTCCGGCCCGGTCTGGCGATGGTGGCGAAGACGCTCAGCGACGAGCTCGGCCCGCGAGGCGTGAGGGTCAACGGCCTCATGCCCGGTCGCATCAGCACCGAGCGGGTCACCGAGCTCGACGCCTCGACGGGCGACGCCGCCGCGGCACGGGCCGCGGCGGAGTCCCAGATCCCCCTGGGTCGCTACGGGGAGCCCGAGGAGTTCGGCCGGGCGGCGGCGTTCCTGCTGTCGCCGGCAGCCTCATTCGTCAACGGCGTGATGCTCCCGGTCGACGGGGGCCTGCTGCGGACGCTCTGACGTCTCCCGCGGCCGACGGCCGGCGGGTCCACGCCCGCCGCGCATCTCGTCGTACAACAGGTAGAAGAAGCCGAAGACGGCCAGCGCCCCGAAGAACCACCACTGCAGCCCGTAGAAGAAGTGCGGGCCGTCGTCGAGCTCAGGTGCCTCAAGCGGCTCGAGGGGGCGCTCCGCCTCGGGTGTCTCCGACGACGCCGCGACGAACCCTCCGACGAGGTCGCGGTCGAGCGCCTCGCCGATCTGCTTGCTGCTGATCGCGCGGGTGGACTGGTCGGTCACCACGGTGCTGTCGCCGGTGGCGTCCTGCCTGGCCCAGCCCGTCACCGTCACCTCTCCCGGCGGCGGCTCGGGTACGTCGTCCGGGGTCGCGCCGCGGTTCTCCGTCGCGAACCAGCCCCGGTCGACCAGGACGCTCGTGCCGTTGTCGAGCTCGAGCGGGACCACGACGTCGACCCCTGCAGCTCCGTCGCGGGTGCGGTAGCGCACCACCACCGTGTCCTCGACGGCGTAGGTGCCGGTCGCCTCGACGACGCGCCACTCGTCGGACCCGGCCAGTGGCCGGCCGGCGGCCATCACGTCCGTCAGGGGGACCGGGCCCGCGATCTCGTTGCGCTCGATGGCGGCGTTGCGGTCCTGGCGCTCCTCCAGGCGGTGGAACTGCCACTCACCGAGGCGCCATGCGACCCACGCGAGGCCGACCACGACGACTGCGAAGACCAACCACCGTCGAGTGAGCAGGAACCGCAGTCTTCGCACGTCACGAGGCTATCCGTCGGGCGGATGCGCCCGGCACCGGCCTAGACTGGCGAGCGTGACCGCATCCCAGCAGCCCCGGCTCCAGCTGTCGGACCGCTTCGGCAGGGTGGCCACCGACCTGCGGGTGTCCCTCACCGACCGGTGCAACCTCCGGTGCAGCTACTGCATGCCCGCCGAGGGCCTGGACTGGATGCCGACCGAGCAGACCCTCACCGACGACGAGGTCGTGCGCCTGATCACCGTGGGGGTCGAGCGGCTGGGCATCACCGAGGTGCGGTTCACCGGGGGAGAGCCGCTCCTGCGCCGTGGCCTCGTCGACATCGTCGGCCGCACTCACGCCCTCGGGGTCGAGACGGCACTCACGACCAATGCCCTGGGCCTCGTCCGCACCGCCGAGGCACTGGCCCGATCCGGCCTCGATCGCCTCAACGTCAGCATCGACAGCATCCGCCCCGACACCTTCGCGACGATCACGCGTCGCGACCGCCTGGCTGACGTGGTGGCAGGGCTGGAGGCTGCGGCCGCCGCCGGGCTCGGGCCGCTCAAGCTCAACGCGGTCCTGCTGCGCGGCGTCAACGACGACCAGGCCGGCGAGCTCCTGGCGTGGGCGATCGAGCGCGGCTACCACCTGCGATTCATCGAGCAGATGCCGCTGGACGCCCAGCACGACTGGAGCCGTGCCGAGATGGTCACCGCGGACGAGATCCATGAGCGCCTCTCGGCCGACTTCGCGCTCACTCCCAGTGGCACCCCGCGTGGCAGCGCACCTGCCGAGCTGTTCGACGTCGACGGAGGCCCGGCGACCGTCGGGATCATCGCTTCGGTCACCAGGCCGTTCTGCGGCGACTGCGACCGCGTGCGCCTCACCGCAGACGGACAGGTCCGCAACTGTCTGTTCGCGCGCGAGGAGTCGGACCTGCGCTCGGCCATGCGGGCCGGTGCGAGCGATGACGAGCTGGCGGAGCGCTGGGTCATCGCCATGCGTGGCAAGCGCGCCGGCCACGGCATCGACGACGAGTCGTTCCTGCAGCCCGACCGGCCGATGTCGGCCATCGGAGGGTGAGGGCGGCCGTAGCCGCCACCGGGGCACGCCCTCAGTCGTCCTCGACGGGCTCGGTCCCGCGCAGGAACCCTCGCGCGCCCAGGAAGTCCGAGAGCGACCCACGGTGCTCCTCGCAGGCCAGCCAGGTCTTGCGCCGTTCGGGAGCGTGGATCTTGGGGTTGTTCCACAGCAGCTGCCACCTGGCCGCAGCCTGACACCCCTTGGCGGAGCAGGTCATCGTCTCTGGCGACAAGACCGCTCACCCTCTCTGCGCACCGACAGGAGACGTCCTGGCCGGAGATGGGGAGGTGCCGGACAGCCACGGGGGGAGCCATCCGGCACCTCAGGCGAGCACAGACGGGGGATGCCGTGCTCGCGCAGTTGATTCTTGCACGACTCACAGGCAAAACCAACGCGACGAATCGGTGAAGTTGGAGTGTCGTGGGTCAGTGCTCGGGGTCCTTCTGCGTGCGGCCCAGCTCCTGCTGCTCCCGCCCCTCCAGCTCGTGCGCGGCGCCGGTGCCCGGCACGTCGAAGGGGTCGTCCCGGGTGTCACCGGCGTTGGCCAGCACGACGGCCACGTAGGGGAGGAACACCGCGCCGGCGATGAGGACCCAGCGAAGCCAGCCGGGCCCCACGAGCACCGCCGCGATGAAGCACACGGTGCGCAGCGTCATCGAGATCGCATAGCGGCGCTGACGTGCCGCGAGGTCATCGGAGCGATTCGCGGCCGCGCTGGTGATGCGGATGGCATCGCGGTCGGCCATGGGTCAATCGTACGTCGCTACCCTCGAGGCAACACCCGACCGGTCGCGCGAGACCGGGATCCCATCCCCCAGGAGTCGCCATGTCCAGCCGCACCTACCGAGTCACCGAGATCGTCGGCACCTCGCCCGACGGGATCGACCAGGCCATCCGCAACGGCATCCAGCGCGCGGGCCAGACGCTGCGCCACATCGACTGGTTCGAGGTCACCCAGGTGAGGGGGCACGCCAAGGACGGCGAGGTCGAGCACTTCCAGGTCGGGCTGAAGGTGGGGTTCCGACTCGAGGACGAGTGAGGCATTTCGGCGTACCCCGGAGTAATCACTAGCGTCGGCGGGGTGGGTCACACTCCTCGTTCAGTCCTGGTCACCGGTGGCAACCGCGGCATCGGCCGAGCCATCGCCGAGGCGTTCGTCGCGCTCGGCGACGACGTCGCGGTGACGACGCGCAGCGGCGGCGCTCCCGAGGGAGCCCTCGACGTCCGCTGCGACATTACCGACGCCGACGCCGTCGAGTCCGCCTTCGCGCAGGTCGAGGCGGCCCACGGGCCGGTCGAGATCCTCGTCGCCAATGCCGGCGTCACGCACGACACCCTGATCCTGCGCATGTCCCAGGAGGCCTGGGACACCGTCATCGACACCAACCTCACCGGCTCGTTCCGGCTGGCCAAGCGAGCGGCGAAGGGGATGCTCAGGCTCAAGCGTGGGCGGATCATCCTCATCTCCTCCGTCGTGGGCCTGCTCGGGTCCGCCGGCCAGGTCAACTACGCCGCGTCCAAGGCCGGTCTCGTGGGGCTGGCCAGGTCCTTGGCCCGCGAGCTCGGGAGCCGGTCGATCACGGCCAACGTCGTGTCGCCCGGCTTCGTCGAGACCGACATGACCGACGTTCTCACCGACGAGCAGAAGCAGACGATCAAGGCGCAGGTGCCGTTGGGACGCTACGCAAGTCCGGCCGAGGTCGCCTCGGCCGTCGTGTGGCTCGCGTCCGACGGCGCGGCATACGTCACCGGGGCTGTCATCCCGGTCGACGGCGGACTCGGAATGGGGCACTGACGATGGGAATTCTCGAGGGCAAGCGCATCCTCGTCGCCGGCGTGACGATGGAGTCCTCCATCGGCTTCGCCACGGCGAAGGTCGCCCAGGAGCAGGGCGCCACGGTCCTGATCTCCAACTTCGGCCGAGCACTCGGCATCACCAGACGGATCGCGAGGCGGCTACCCGTCGAGCCGCCCGTGCTCGAGCTCGACGTGACCGACGACGGACACCTGGCCGGCCTGGCCGACCAGGTGCGCGAGCACGTCGACGGTCTCGATGGGGTGGTCCACTCGATCGCCTACGGCAACCCCGAGACGCTCCTGGGGGGCAAGTTCCTGGATGGCCCCTGGGAGGACGTGGCGCAGGCCGTGCAGGTCTCGGCCTTCTCGTTGAAGTCCCTCGCCGTGGCCACCCGTCCGCTCCTGGGCCGCGGCGGGTCGATCGTGGGGCTCACCTTCGACGCCACGACAGCCTGGCCCGCCTACGACTGGATGGGTGTGGCGAAGGCGGCGCTCGAGAACACCTCGCGCTACGTCGCGCGCGACCTCGGGTCGGAGGGGATCCGGTGCAACCTGGTGTCCGCCGGACCTCTGAAGACGCTCGCCGCCAAGGCGATCCCCGGCTTCGAGGACCTCGAGTCGGCCTGGAAGGACCGAGCCCCGCTCGGGTGGGACGAGAGCGACCACGAGCCGACGGCGCGCGCGGTGTGTGCGCTGCTCAGCGACTTCTTCCCGGCTACCACCGGCGAGATCGTGCACGTCGACGGCGGCTTCCATGCCATGGGACTGTGATCATCGCAAGTCCGTCTTCAACCCGACATGACAGACGGGCCGTCCGGCTGGGAGGCTGTGCGGATGCAGGAGACTGGGGCGGTGCGGGCGCGCACGCTCGTGCTGATGCGACATGCGAAGGCGGAGAACGCTGCGGCCAGCGACCACGCGCGTGACCTGACACCACAGGGCAGGGCGTCTGCGGCCGAGGCCGGCCGTTGGCTGGCCGAGCAGGTCTCGGTGCCAGACCTCGTGCTGGCCTCCGACGCCGTCCGCACCCTGGCCACGTGGCGTGAGGCTGCGCTGGCGGCCGGGTGGGACGTCGAGCCCCGGGCCAGCGCCGCGATGTACGCCGCGGGACCGGAGAGTGCCCTCGACCTGATCCGGGAGGTCCCCTCCGACGTCGCCACCCTGGTGGTGGTGGGCCACAACCCGACCGTCGCCTACCTGGCCGAGCTCCTCGACGACGGGACCGGCGACGACGACGCGATCACCCGGCTCGTGAGCATGGGCTACCCGCCGGGGGCGGCCACGCTGTTCTCCTTCTCGGGGGAGTGGGAAGGGCTCGCCGAGTCGTCGGCCACCGTGGTCGCCTTCCACGTAGGACAGTCCTGAACCTCCTCGAAGCCGCTGCTCGGCTCCGAGCTGCCGGATGTGTCTTCGCCGAGGACGAGGCGCGGCTCATCCTCGACTCGTCCACCGACGACACCGAGGTGGAGACGCGCCTGCGCCGTCGCATCGCTGGGGAGCCCCTGGAGACGATCCTCGGCTGGGTTGCGTTCGCCGGTCGTCGGCTCGTCGTGGCGCAGGGCGTGTTCGTGCCCCGTCGTCGTACCCAGCTGCTCGTCGAGCTCGCCAGGGCCCGTGCGAGTGGGTCAGCCGTGCTCGTCGAGCTGTGCTGTGGTGTCGCTCCGGTCGCGGCGACGGTGGACGCGGGGGAGGTCCACGCGAGCGACCTGAGTGCCGTGGCGCTCGAGTGTGCGCGACTCAACGCTCCGCACGCCGAGCTCCACCAGGGCGACCTGTACGACGCCCTCCCGGCGTCGCTGCGGGGACGTGTCGACGTGCTGGCGGCCAACGCGCCGTACGTCCCCACCGACGCCATCGCCCTGATGCCGCCGGAGGCCCGTGACCACGAGCCCACCGTCACGTTGGACGGCGGGCCGGACGGCGTCGACCTGCACCGCCGAATCGCTGCAGGGGCGAGGGAGTGGCTCGCGCCGGGGGGAGTGCTGCTCATCGAGACCAGCCCCGCGCAGGGGCTGCTCACGACCGGTGCCATGTCCTCCGCAGGGCTTGACGCGCACGTCGTGCAGGACGAGGAGATCGGTGGGTGCGTCGCTGTGGGCGAGATGACGTCTCACCCCCCAGCCACCGGAGCCTGAGTCAGAGCCGGAAGGACGGCGCCTGGTCGAGCCGCAGGTCTCCCCAGCGCTCACGCAGCGCGCCGTGCAGGTCACCTGCCAATGTCGTCAATGCGTTCGACGGGCTCGTGCACGCGGCTTGGCCGAGGCGGTGCAGGACGAAGGCGCGGCGGCTCGGACGGTCGGTCCGGGCGTTGTCGTCGTCGGTCAGTGCCCCAGGGATGAAGTGCGCCGACGTCATGACCTGCCAGCCCATGGTCGCCAGGTCGATAGCCTCCTGGAAGTCGGATTCCTGCGCTGCCGCCCCGCGGACCGAGCAGTAGCGCGCCACCGCTTCGTCCGCCACGTCATCCGGCAGCCGCCAGGCGCACCAGCAGCTCGGCCACGGAACGCGGAGGTAGGCCACGTCCCACGCGGCATGCCGCAGCTCTGCGAACTCGAAGTCGAGCAGGCGCATCCCGTCGGCATCGAGGAGGTTGTTGTCGGGGCAGGCGTCGGCTGGGCTGAGGACCTCCCACTCCTCGCCGGCGAGGCGTGCCGGCAGGTCTTGGAGGACACTAAGGGCCGCCTCGTGGCCAGGGAGCGACAGCTCGTCCAGGAGGCGAGGGAGCTTCGCCGCCGCGTCCGTGAAGTCCTTGGGGAGGGACCGAGCGTCCAGGTGCGGTGCTCGTCCCTCGAGGGCGGTCCGGAACGCCGCGCGGACCTGTGGAGTGCCTGCCTCGTGCAGGCGCGCCAGCGCCTCCGCCCAGGACAAGAGCGCACCGCGCGCCGCCTCCGGGTCCGAGCCCAGCAACGCGTCCGCCAGGCTCCCCGTGCCGGCGAGCCGGGACATCAGCACCCACGACGGATCGACCCCTTCGGCCAGGCTGCGCGGTGTCCCGCTGGCACCGTCCAGGGCGTGCAGCGCCGACTGTTCGCGTGCGCCTGCGGAGGGCCCGGCCGGGTCGTAGGCCTTGAGGACGAAGTGCTGGTCACGCTTCCACACGACGACCGTCTGGCTCCGTCCTCCGGTCAGCTCGTCCTGGCCGTCCCATGCCTGGAAGCCCATCTGACGAGCCGATGCCTGTAGAACGTCCGGGTCCATGGCCCTGAGCCTGTCACGATGGGTGGATGAGCAATCTCGTGGCTCGCTGGCCGCTCGGCGACGAGCTCGCCGACACCCGCGACGCGCTGGTGGCGGCGTACTCCACCGGGCGTGGGTACCACGACGGCCGCCACCTGGCCGAGGTCCTGGACCGCCTCGACGAGCTGCGCAAGGGCGGTGAGGAGTTTGACGACGTACCGGTCCGCCTGGCCGCGTGGTTCCACGACGCCGTCTACGACGGTGCGCCCGGCGACGAGGAACGCTCTGCACAGTGGGCCGACTCCGCACTCTCGGGGGTCCCCTGCGCTGCCGAGGTGAGTCGTCTGGTCCGCCTCACCGAGCACCACCGACCGGCCGACGGTGACGCCAACGGGTGTGCGCTCTCCGACGCCGACCTGGCGATCCTCGCCGCTGGCCGCGAGCGGTATGCGGAGTACGCCGCGGACGTGCGACGAGAGCACGACCATGTCCCCGACGAAGAGTTCAGGACCGGCCGGTCCGCTGTCCTGCGCGACCTGCTCGCCAAGCCGGCGCTGTTCCACACGACCTACGCCCGCGAGCACTGGGAGGCGGTGGCGCGGGGAAACGTCGCGGCTGAGCTCAGCCGGCTGGACGGTGCTTGCGGCGACGCAGTCCCGCGTTGACCAGCATCGTGACCAGCTCGCGGGACGAGACCGGGAGTGCGCCCGCGGCGACTGCTGCGTCGTAGTACTCCGACGGCAGGTCGTAGTGGTCGCGGTGGAACCCCCGCGGCGGGATCCCGAGGCTTGCCGCGAAGGCGTGGAGCTCGTCGTACGACGTGTCGCTCGCCAGGTGCGACCACGTCCGCCCGTAGCGGGGCACGGCGGGCGGGTCGACCACGATCATCAGGCCACCTTCGCACATGCCTGTGTCCCCGCCGTGGCCGTCGTTGGTTGAGGTGCGAGCGGAGCGAGCCTCGAAACCATGGTGGTTCGCTGGTGCCGTCGACGGGTCCCTCTGGTAGCAGGCTCGGCTGTGGCCGTCTCGATCTCGGCGCTTGCTCGACCGGAGCGGCGTGGTCACGCTTCCATGGCCTCGACGTGCCGATGGCCCCGCCGGATGCTGCAGCGGCGGGGTGCGGGGCGCGGTCAATGTCGTAGGTCGTCGGTGGTTGAGGAAGGACGGAGTCCTGTCTCGAAACCAGGTGACGCCAGTGGCGTCGTGCCGTCGTGGTCGCGGAGGTAGCGGTGGCCGTGGGGGCTGGTCCACTCGAAGACCGCTGGTTCGACCATGGTGTAGCGCCAGCCGGTGTGGGTCTTGAGGCGGTGGTGGAAGGTGCACAGGGCGGCGAGGTTCGCTGTCTCGGTTGGCCCGGGTTGGGGTCTACGCCCTGCTTCGGCGTCGTGGTCGTAGGGCTCGATGTGGTCGACCTGGCAGCGCCGGGCCGGTCGGGTGCAGTGGGGGAACACGCAGGTCCGGTCCCGGAGAACGACGCGTTCGCGGATCCGGTCGGGGATGGCGTAGCCGTTGGCTCGCAACGGCTGGTTGAGGTCGATGACTGGCTTGAGGACGACCTTGGTGTGAGAGTCACCGCACCAGGACCTGACCTGGTCGAGGAGGGTGAGTCGCATGCCTTCCTCCATCCGACCGAGGTGATCGAAGACGATCCCGCCGCCGACTGCGGCGGCGGTGAGGTGGATGTGGAGGACGAGCTGACGGGCGGCGGGGAGCCGCGGGGTGGGGGTTGTCGGGGTTTCGTGACGGGCCTGGCGGCCCTCCTCAACCACCGAAGGTGGCTGGCCGTCGTCAGCCGCTGAGGACTCGTGGCCGAGGAGGCCGGCGAGGTCGAGGCTGGTCTGGGTGCGGGCGAGGTGACCGAGAGCGGTGGCGCGGCGGGCGTCCAATGACTCGGTGGAGCCGAGCGCCTTCAACGCGGCAGCACGCTGAGCGAGGGTGTGGTCGAGGTCGAGAGCGTCGATCAGGTCGAGGGAGGCGTTGACCGAGATGGTGCCGCACCGGGAGACGATGTCCTTCTCGATGGTGACGTGCCGGGTCTCGCCCGGTGACCTCTCGTCGTCGGGGTCGGTGGTGTCGAGCTGGAACCGGGCGATGGCCTCGGTGACAAGCCGGTCGAGCTGGGCGGCGCCGACCTTGCCGGCCACGGCGGCGACCTGGGCGTCGATCCAGCCGGCGGCTTCGAGGGTCAGGGCGGGGGAGGCGTGGGCCGTGGCCTCTGCCACCAGCCGGGCCCGCCACGCCGGCACCTGACCGGACTGGACGGCCGCCCAGAGCCTGGGGAGGCGGTGCCTGAGTTCGAGGGCGTTGCCGATCAGCCGCTTCGCCGCCGTGGACGAGACGCCCAGGACGGCGCCGAGCTCGGCGCAGCAGAACTCCGCCACCAGCGGCGTGCCCGGACCGGCGAAGGGTTCCTCGTGCTCACACCCCGGGATCGAGAACCCGGCGGCGTGGTGGATGGACTCAGGTGGGTGCAGGTCAGCCCACTCGGCAGCCAGGGTCAGGACATCCGCGGCGGCCCTGTTCTCGATCGCTCGTCGCTCCTTCACCGCCGCCAGCACCGCAGCCGCAGAACCCGGCTGCGTCATGGTGGTGGCGGTGGTGGAGGACATGACTCAATCCAACAGGAGACCACTGACAGTCGGAGGCCTCGGAAAGCCCCACTCCACAGGGGTTTCGAGACAGGACTCCGTCCTTCCTCAACCACCGAGGTGGCGTGGTTTTGAGACAGGACTCCGTCCTTCCTCAACCGGCGAGCCTGACTGCTGGTTTCCAGGCAGGACCCTTCTAGACAGCTCCTGGCGTGCCTCGTCTGGGGAGCGCTTCGTCCGTTCGGAGCTCATCGTCCAGGGACTTCATCAGGATGCCAACCCGACGACTGCCCGCCGGTGCACGTGGGTATCGCCGAAGAACCTCGACCAGCCGCGGAGTCGCCCGCGAGACGGCGCAGGCGATGCGGTGCGCTGCCAGCGCCGGATCACCGGTCCTGAGCTCCTCGCTGTACGCAGCGTGCGCATCCGCGCCAAGGATGTGGCGGAGCTGGTCCGCCTTGGCGAATGGATGGAGATAGGCGGCTGACGCGGCATCACCGGCCGCGTTCGCGGCGTGCTTCGCTGCCTCGGTGGGGGCGTTCCTGGCGGCACGGTGGGCATCGACGGCCCTCGCGCGCTGCAGGTTGGACCTCGCAGCACCGTTGGCGAATTCCCACGCAGCCTCGACAGCAGCCCTCGGGCGCCGGTCGCCGGGACACACGGACTCGAAGGTGCCAAGAACCTCCTGAGCGCCCTGGACGGCGAAGCGCGCTACCTCGCGCAGCTCACCCATGCTGAGCTCGAAGTAGTCACTCGGCTCGACCGCCACGACCGCATCCTCTCGTCTCCGTGGACCGGATGGGAACGACGCGCGCCTGTGGCAACAGGGCAGGTCTTTTCAGACCGGGGGAGCGGGGGTGACGAAACCGGCTTCCGCGTCGGCGGCCTCGATCTCCTCGCGGCTGATCCCGAGCAGGTAGAGGATCGTGTCGAGGTAAGGCACGTTGACGGCGGTGTCCGCGGCGTCACGCACGAGCGGCTTGGCGTTGTAGGCGATGCCCAGGCCGGCGGCGTTGAGCATGTCCAGGTCGTTGGCGCCGTCACCGACGGCGATGACGGCCTCGATCGGCACGCCCACCTCGGCAGCGAACTCGCGCAGGGCCTCGGCCTTGCCCGCCCGGTCGATGACCTTGCCGACGATCTGGCCGGTGAGCCGGCCGTCGACGATCTCGAGCTCGTTGGCTCGGGCGAAGTGGATTCCGAGCTCGGCGGCGAGCCGGTCTGTGATCTGGGTGAAGCCTCCCGACACGATGGCGAAGCGGTAGCCGAGCCGACGCAGGGTCCGCACCATCGTGCGGGCGCCGGGAGCGAGCATGATGGCGTCGTAGACCTCGTCGAGGGCGGTGGCAGGCACGCCCTTCAGCAGGGCGACGCGCTGCCGCAGCGACTGCTCGAAGTCCAGCTCGCCTCGCATGGCGGCCTCGGTGACACGGGCGACCTCGCCCTCGCAGCCGGCGTGGGCGGCCAGCATCTCGATCACCTCGCCCTGGATGAGGGTGGAGTCGACGTCCATCACGATCAGGCGGACGCCGCGGCGGTGGAGCGACTCGCGTTGCACCGCCAGGTCGATGCCCTGGATGGCCGCCTCTGCCGCGAGCAGGGGGCGGAGCACGTCGGCGTCGGCGCCGGAGACGCTGAGCTCGAGCGCGGTCACCGGATAGCGAGCCATCCGCTCGATCCGGTCGATGTTGGCGCCGCAGTCGGCGATGCGACCGGCGATCGCCGAGACGGCCGTGGCCTTGAGTGGACTTCCGAGCAGGGTGATGTGGGAGCGATCCCCGGTGCGGCTGCGGTTGTCGCCGGCGCCGCGCTCGACCTCGACGCTCATCCCCAGCTCGGCCGCGGTGCGCTCCACCGCCTCGCGCAGCCGCTTCCAGTCGCGCGGCGCGGTGACCAGGATCCCCAGGACCAGGCGGCGTCGCAGGACGATCTGCTCGATGTCGAGCACCTCGACACCGGCCGAGGCGAAGACGGCGAACATGGCGGAGGTGACGCCGGGCCGGTCCTTGCCGGTCAGGGTCACCAGCAGGGTCTTGGGCTGCTCGTCCATGGTGGGGCGAGGCTATCCCGGACGTGCGCACGCGGCGGTGGCTGGTCACACCTCGGGCGATGGATGGTGACGGGGGACACGAGTGGGTACACCCCAGGGACGATGGACACCACGGATCGTGTGGCGGAGGCCATGGCGGCGCACCCCCGAGCGGGGTTCCTGCGCCGCGCCGAACGCCGGAGGGCGGGCTACGACGGACCCCTTGCGATCGGTCACGGGCAGACCAGCTCGCAGCCCCGGACGGTGGCCGACATGCTGCGCCTGCTCGACGTCCAGCCAGGTCACCACGTGCTCGATGTCGGCTCGGGGTCCGGTTGGACCACTGCGCTCCTGGCGCACCTGGTCGGTCGGTCCGGCTCCGTGCTCGGGCTCGAGCTCGAGCCGGACCTCGTGAGGTTCGGCGCCGACAACCTCGCGAGGACGCGGCAACCCTGGGCGCGCATCGAGGCCGCGACACCGGGGGAGTACGGCGACCCGGGCCGGGCGCCGTACGACCGCATCCTCGTCTCGGCCATGGCCACCGACCTCCCCGCCTCGCTGGTGGACCAGCTCGCCGACCACGGGGTGATGGTGATACCCGTCGACGGCGTCATGCTGCGGGTGGTGGATCCGGGTCCCGTCGTGACGGAGCACGGGTACTACCGGTTCGTGCCGTTGCGCTGAGCTAACCCGGCCACACCTCGGCCGAGCAGGCCGCCACGACAGCCCGCCGCCCGGCCTGCTCGAGCGGCTGGAGGAGGCCACGTCGTGCCTCCACCTCGTACGACGAGAGTGCCCCGCCGTCGTCCTCGAGCGCGAGATCGACGATCGCGCGGGCCTGGAGTCCCCGGGCCGCCAGGTCCACGCAGCGCGCCGGCGTGCCGGCGGGCGCGTCGAGCCGCGGGGTGTGGTGGAGGTTCATCAGCTGGTCGGCAACCTCCGGCCGCCAGCGCGCCACGTCGAGGGCTGCCAGGTCGCCCGCCGCTGCCAGCAGCGCTGCCCGCAAGGAACGGTCGGCCTCTCCCACGTCGACCAGCTGCCGGCGATCGGCGCGATGGGCGTGCCAGGTGATGACCTCCCCGTCGTCCTCGGGGACCAGCCCCAGTGCTCCGACGATGACGGCCTCACCGGCCTCGAGCGCCGCGTCGTTGAGCTCGCGCGGGCCGGCGAGACCGACCGGGTCGCCCTCTCGTGGCAGCGCCAGCCCCGCCGCCGCGTCGCCGTTGCGCCGCAGGAGCAGGAGGAGGTCGAGCATCCCCCCATCCCCGTCCTCCAGGCCGGCGACCACGTGACCGCGGTCGCCGAACGCGTCCAGCAGGTGGTCGGTCGGCTCGTTCCCGCGCAGCCACGCTGTCAGCCACCAGGCGAGGTCGGCCGAGACGGGGAGCGAGAGGGACACGGCGTGGGAGGCTACCCCGGACGCCGGCGTCGATAGGGTGAACACCATGTCCGCCGTCATCGAGTTCGCCGGTGTCACGGTGCGTCGCGGCCGGTCGGTCCTGCTCGACGAGATCGACTGGGAGGTCGAGGAGGACGAGCGCTGGGTCGTGCTGGGTCCCAACGGAGCGGGCAAGACCACGCTCCTCCAGGTCGCCGGTGCGCAGCTCCACCCGAGCGCAGGGGTGGCGGGCATCCTGGGGGACGTCCTCGGCACGACCGACGTCTTCGACCTCAGACCCCGCATCGGGCTCACCAGCGCGGCCCTCGCCGATCGCATCCCACGTGACGAGCTGGTGCGCGACGTCGTCGTGTCCGCCTCCTACGGCGTCCTGGGGCGGTGGCGCGAGCACTACGACGAGCTCGACCACGACCGTGCCGCAGGGTTGCTCGCCGAGGTCGGCGCGACCTCGCTGGCCGACCGCACCTTCGGCACCCTGAGCGAGGGGGAGCGCAAGCGCGTGCAGATCGCGCGAGCGCTGATGACGGACCCCGAGATGCTGCTCCTCGACGAGCCTGCGGCCGGTCTCGACCTCGGTGGCCGCGAGGACCTCGTGGCCACCCTCTCGGTGCTCGCCCTCGACCCCGACTCACCGGCGACGGTCCTCGTGTCGCACCACGTGGAGGAGATCCCGCCGGGGTTCACCCATGCGCTGCTGCTGCGCGCAGGAGTGGTCGTCGACTCCGGGCCCCTCGACGAGGTGATCACCGAGGCGTCGCTCTCGTCGACGTTCGGGATGCCGCTGACGCTGACCCGGTCCGAGGGCCGCTTCGCCGCCCGGAGACGGGCGACCCACCGCGCCCTGTGACGCGAGGAGAGTGTGCGGTCCACCGGGGTGACTAGGCTGGTTGCATGGACTGGATCGGGGACCACCTCTGGGAGGCGTGGCTGGGGCTCGCCATCGTGCTCGGCGTCGCCGAGATGTTCAGCCTCGACCTGATCCTGATCATGCTCGCCGCGGGCGCAGTGGTGGGCATGCTCGCCGCTCTGCTGGGGCTTCCGCTCATCGCCCAGGCGCTGCTGGCCCTGGGTGCCTCCGTGGCGATGATCGCCCTCGTCCGTCCCGCGTTCGCCAAGCGCCTCCACGGAGGTCCCGAGCTCGCGCTCGGGCACGGAAAGCTCGTCGGCACCCAGGCGCTCGTCACCGAGGACATCTCCGCGCTCACCACGGGCCGCATCAAGGCCGCGGGCGAGACCTGGTCGGCCCTGCCCTACGACGAGACGTTGACGATCACGGCCGGCGAGACGGTCGAGATCCTCCAGATCAAGGGCGCGACCGCCTACGTCCACCCGGTCGCCCGACTCGAGCCCTAGTCTCGACCCGTCGATCCACACCACCTCAGAACACCCACCGCACCACCCACCCGGGGGAGAATCCATGACACCGCTCGTCCTGCTGGCGCTCTTCGCGCTGTTCATCGTCGTCCTGCTGTCCAAGACGGTGCGCATCGTGCCGCAGGCCCGTGCCGGCATCGTGGAGCGCTTCGGGAAGTACAAGACCTCGCTGCCCGCCGGCCTCAACATCCTGGTGCCCTTCATCGACAAGGTGCGCTACATGATCGACCTGCGCGAGCAGGTCGTGAGCTTCCCCCCACAGCCGGTCATCACCGAGGACAACCTCGTCGTCTCGATCGACACGGTCATCTACTTCCAGGTCACCGACCCCGTCGCCGCGACCTACGAGATCGCCAACTACATCCAGGCCGTCGAGCAGCTGACGATGACGACGCTGCGCAACATCGTCGGTGGCATGGACCTCGAGGAGACGCTGACCAGCCGCGACGCGATCAACAGCCGGCTGCGGGGCGTCCTCGACGAGGCGACCGGCAAGTGGGGGATCCGCGTCAACCGTGTCGAGCTGAAGGGCATCGACCCGCCCCCCTCCATCAAGGACTCGATGGAGAAGCAGATGCGTGCCGACCGCGACAAGCGTGCGGCGATCCTGACGGCCGAGGGCCAGCGCCAGTCGGCCATCCTGACCGCTGAGGGGGCCAAGCAGTCCGCCATCCTCAACGCCGAGGGTGACCGCGAGTCGCAGATCCTGCGCGCACAGGCCGAGCGCGAGGCACAGATCCTGCGCGCCCAGGGTGAGGGGCAGGCCATCCAGACCGTCTTCCAGGCGATCCACGACGGCCAGCCCGATCAGTCGCTGCTCGCCTACCAGTACCTCCAGATGATGCCCAAGATCGCCGAGGGCGACGCCAACAAGGTGTGGGTCATCCCTTCCGAGATCACCAAGGCCCTCGAGGGCCTGGGCTCCTCGATCCACGAGGTCGCCGGAATCCCGCGGGACGCCACTCCGCGCACCCGTGTGGACATGGGCAGCACGGAACCGCTGCTCCCCGCCTCGCAGGACCCCGAGCTCGCCTCGACCTCCAAGGCCGTGGAGGACGCCATCGCCGAGGCGCGCAACGCCGCCAACCCGGGCAAGTCGATCCCGGGTGAAGCTGGCACTGCAGACTCGGGCACTGCTGACCCGGGCATCTCCGACCCGGGGGCCCCCACCGGGCAGTGAGCCTGCTCGAGGCCGGCCTGGTCGTCCTGGCGGGCATCGCAGCCGGCACCATCAACACCGTCGTGGGGTCGGGGACGCTCATCACGTTCCCGACCCTCCTCGCGTTCGGCGTGCCGCCGGTGACGGCCAACGTCTCCAACGCGATCGGTCTCGTGCCGGGATCGGTCTCCGGGGCCGTGGGCTACCGGCGCGAGCTGGGGGGCCAACGCGCGCGCGTCCTCCGCCTGGCGAGCGGCACGTTCCTGGGAGCGCTGGCAGGTGCGGTGCTCCTCCTGGTGCTGCCGGCGAGTGCGTTCGAGGCGATCGTGCCGGCGCTGATCCTGCTGGGCCTGGTCCTGGTGGTCTGTCAGCCCCGGCTCTCGGCCTGGGTGGCCGCGCGGCACGCCCACCTCGGCGGCGTGCCCGAGAACGGCGCCCCCTGGGTGTGGCCGGCTGTGCTTCTGGTCGGCGTCTACTGCGGCTACTTCGGTGCCGCCCAGGGTGTGCTGATGATGGCCGTCCTCGGGATCGGTGTGGACGACACGCTCCAGCGGCTCAACGGGGTGAAGAACGTGCTCGCTGCCCTCGGCAACGGGGTGGCGGGGCTGGTGTTCGTGCTGGCCGCCTTCGACACCGTCGACTGGACCGTCGTGGCCCTCATCGCCGCAGGTTCGGTCATCGGTGGGCAGCTGGGCGCGGGAGTCGGCCGCCGACTGCCTCCCTGGCTGCTACGGACGGTGATCGTGATGGTGGGCGCCGTCGCCCTCGTCGTGCTGCTCGCGTGACGCGTCAGGTGGGGTCGACTCCGTCGTGGCCTCGGTCTCGACCCAGGCCCGAAGCCAGCCGTCGATCCGCTCATAGGCTTCGGCTCTCACCGCCGGGCGGGACAGCACGACGTCGTGCATGGCCCCATCGATGGCGATCGAGGTGACGTGCGCTCCCACCGAGGAAGCCCAGCGTCGGATGTGCTCGACGTCGAGGACGATGTCGGTGGAGTAGACCTCCTCCGACATCTCGGTGGGCTCGTGGCTGCGACTCGAGGACAGCACCAGGATCGGCCCGTCGAGGTCCAGGCCGGCGTGCAGCTCGGCGTGACCCCGGCGGATGGCGCTGAGCCAGCCCACCCGGATGGGCCGGGAGTCGACGGGCTTCCAGGTCAGGTCGTAGTCCCACTCGCCCTCGAGCTGATGGTGGAGCGAACGACCGTAGAAGCCGCTCACCGTACGTGGGATCACCCGCTTCGGCGCGCGGGATCCGACGCGCGCCAGAGTCACCCGCGCGGCCGAGCCACGGAGCCACGCCGGCCCCTTGAGGTCGAACCAGGGCGAGTTGAGCACGGTAGCGGTCAAGCTGGAGGGTCGCCGCTCGTTCGCCCAGAGCGCGACGGTCAGCCCTCCGGTCGAGTGTCCTGACAGCACCACGGAGTCGTGCTCGTCGCGCTCGGTGACCCGCCACCACGCCAGGTCCAGCTCGGCGAAGTACTCACGCAGGTCGGTCACGAAGTTCGGCGTCTGGTGCGCGAGCAGGGACCGGCCGTACTTGCGAAGGTCGAGGGCGTAGAAGTCGTACCCGCGGGCGGCCCACCACTCGGCGTACTCGGTGTGGAAGAAGTAGTCGGCGAAGCCGTGCACGTGGAGCACGGCGCCGCGGGCGGGCGTTCCGGTGGCGGGGAGCCTGACCAGGGTCGCCACGACCGGACCCTCGTCGTCGGGGGGAAGCACGATCGTCTCCGACGTGTAGGGCTCACCCAGCACGTCGGTCCTAGTCGGCGTCATGGCACACATCGTGGCAGCCGAGGATCGGCCGGCGTGACGGTACGCCACAGGACGTGCACACGATTCCGCGATATGGCATCGGCAGGGTCCATTGCGAACTAGACTTTCGCACGTGCCGACTGTCCTCGGGACATCGCGGCAACGCCTCAACGCCCATGTCCAGCAACGCATCGAGGGCTGGCGTACCGGCTCGCGCGGGAGCCAGCTGTTCGTCCTGTTCCTGCTGATGGCGCTCGCCGGACTCACCCTGCTCCTCGCGCGGTCCACGACGGACCTGGTGCCCCTGACGGTCTGGTCCCTGTGGCTGCTGGTGGGGATGATGACGCTGCGCTTCGGCCCGCTGCTGGTGCTCTGCGCGGTGGTGATGGTGTGCTCCACCTACGCCGCGCAGATGGTCGGCCTGGACGGGCAGCGCGTCGTCATGAGCCTGCTCACGCTGGCCTTGGCGAGCATCCTCGTGTTGTTCCAGTCGAGCCGGCAGCGGTCCGGCCTGCCGGTGGCTCTGAGCGAGGCCGTGCTGACACAGCTGCGTGACCGGCTCCAGGCCCAGGGCGTCATGCCTGAGCTGCCGCACGGATGGGTCGCCGAGTCCGCCACCCTCACCGCTCACGGCACGAGCTATGCGGGGGACTTCTTCCTGGCCGAGGTGGCCGACGGGCGTCACCTGGAGATGGTCCTGGTCGATGTCTGCGGCAAGGGAATGTCGGTGGGACCGCAGGCACTGCAGTTCTCCGGCGCCCTGGGCGGACTCCTGGGAGTCATGCCGCCGGCGGACCTGATGCGGGCCGCCAACACGTTCCTGATCCGGCAGAATGCCGAGGAGTCGTTCGCGACCGCGGTGCACCTCCTGATCGACCTGCAGAGCGGCACCTACGCGATCACCAGCGCCGGCCACCCGCCTGCGCTGCACTGGCGCCGAAACCCCGGCGGCTGGTTCGTCGACAACGCACGCGGCATGGCGCTCGGAGTCATCGACGACGTGGACCACGAGCCCAGCTGGGGACAGATCGCCCCGGGCGAGGCCTTGATGTTCTACACCGACGGGGTCGTGGAGAAGCGTGACGCCGATCTCGACGTCGGTATCGAGTGGCTGCGGCAGACCGCCATGCTCGCGGTGGACTCCCACGGCTTCCCGGGCCTGCCGCGCCGCATCCTCCGCAAGGTGCGTGGCGGCAACGACGACCGCGCGGTGCTGGTGCTGAGGCGCCTCGAGAACTGACTGCTCCGACCTGGCGTCCTAGGACGCAGAGCGCTCGGGAGTCAGCGAGTACGGACGACGTTCAGGACGCCGACCAGTCGGCCCTGTGCGTCGCTGGCCACGGCGACGCCCGCGAGCTCGGCGCGCTTGCTCAGCAGGATGACGCGGTGACCGGGGGAGTTGAGCCAGGCGGTGACCATCGACTGCGGAGACAGCCCAGCGCCACGGATGAGGGTCTCGCCCGCCCAGGATGTGCGGCAGCGACGGATGACCTGGTGCTGGTCGCGGTGCTCGAAGGCTCCGGTCCGCACGATGCGGCGCCCCCAGCTCTCTGCCATCCGGTCGGTGCACCCGTCGAACCGGGCGATCCGAGGCAGGCCGTTCGCCTTGCGCGCCTGGTTGATCTCGACCATGAGCTGGGTCTCGAACTCCTCGAGGGAGGTCGGCGCGCTGGTGGCGGTCGTCTTCGGCACCGCCCACGTGCGGGCCTGGGCTGCCGTGGGCGTGAAGGCCATCATGAACAGGCAGGCCAGCGCGACGGTCAGCGAAGCGCGAAGTAGGCGCATGGGACGAACTCCAGTGAGGTTTTCGAGCGACTCCGGCGGTCAAAAGCACTTGATGAGATCTATAAGGAGTCTGGAGCAAGTCTAAGATTTTGTCTCTAGAATCCCCGAATCCTCGGGAGGCAGCCCCAAGATTTGGTCAAGTACCTCTAGGAACGACTGTGAATGCCATGCATGACGGTGGAACCCCGAAGATCTGAGGCGGTCTGGACCAGTCGGAGTGTCAGGGACCGAACACCCGGGGCCGACTGACGGTCGGTGCCACGAGAATGGACGCATGAGCGATGACTCCGGCACCGGGCCCGGGCCCTATCTGGCTGGCCTGGTGCTGGCGGGTCGCCGCGTCGTGGTCGTCGGTGGCGGACACGTGGCCCAGCGCCGCATCCCCACCCTCATTGCTGCTGGTGCGCAGGTCGTGGTCGTGAGCCCAGAGGTGACGCCCGCCATCGAGGGGATGTCGGCGGAGACGACCCTGCTGCTGAGGGAGTTCCGCGAGAGTGACGTCGATGACTGCTGGTACGTCGTGGCTGCCACCGACGACCCGGTCGTCAATGCTCGCGTGGCTGCTGCTGCCGAGGCACGAAGGATCTTCTGCGTCCGCAGCGACGACGCCACGGGTGGTACGGCGTGGACGCCCGCGGTGGGCAACCACGGGAGCCTCACGGTGGGCGTGCTCGGCAACCGGGACCCCCGTCGGTCCGCCGCCGTGCGCGACGACATCGTCACGGCCTTGCGCGAGGGCCTCCTGGCCGCGCCGGATGCCCACGACCGGCAACCGGGGGTCGTCCTGGTCGGTGGTGGCCCCGGCGACCCTGACCTGGTCACCGTGGCGGCTCGGCACGCACTGGCGTCCGCCGACGTGGTCGTCGCCGACCGGCTCGCGCCCCGCGAGCTGCTGGACGGCCTCGGTCCGGACGTGGAGCTGATCGACGTGGCGAAGCTCCCGCGTGGACGGTATGCCTCCCAGGACTTCATCAACGAGGTCATCGTCGACCGCGCGCGCCAGGGCAAGCGAGTCGTGCGCTTCAAGGGTGGCGACAACTTCGTCTTCGGTCGCGGGTTCGAGGAGGTCCTGGCGTGCCGTGAGGCAGGCGTGCCCGTGTCGATCGTCCCGGGGCTGTCCTCGGCGATCGCCGTGCCTGCGCGTGCCGGCATCCCGGTGACCCACCGAGGGGTGGCCCACGACTTCACGGTGGTGTCCGGACATCTTGCTCCCGGTCATCCGGACTCCCTCGTCTCCTGGGAGGGCCTCTCCCGCATGCAAGGCACCCTCGTCCTGCTGATGGCGGTCGAGAACGCCGCAGCCATCGCGCATGCCCTCGTCGAGGGCGGCCGCGACGCAGCAACACCCGTCGCCGTCGTGGCAGACGGCACGATGCCCGCGGAGCGGACGGTGCTGACGTCGCTCGGCTCCCTCGGCGAGGACCTGGCTCGCCACGCGGTCCGCCCGCCAGCCATCATCGTCGTCGGCGACGTGGTTGCGGTCGCTCACCCCGACCACTTCGCCCCGGGCCCGCACAGCGGGGAGACCGATGGCTGAGCTCGTCGAGCTCGATGACCCGAACGACCCGCGGCTCGGCGACTACCGCGACCTGCGTGACGTCGAGCTGCGCAAGCACCTCGAGGCCGAGCACGGGCTCTTCCTCGCCGAGGGCGAGAAGGTCGTGCGCAGGGCGGTCGGCGCGGGCTACGCGCCTCGCTCGTTCCTCATGGCTCCGCGCTGGGTCAAGGGCCTCTCGGACGTCCTCGAGGAGTGCGACGTGCCCTGCTTCGTGCTCCCCGAGGCTCTGGTCGAGCAGGTGACCGGGTTCCACGTCCACCGCGGCGCGCTCGCCTCCATGGAACGCGCTGCACTTCCGAGCGTCGAACAGGTCCTCACCGGCGCGCGGTCGGTGCTGGTCCTGGAGGACATCGTCGACCACACCAACGTCGGTGCCATCTTCCGCAGCGGCGCCGCGCTGGGGTTCGACGCAGTGCTGCTCGCCCCGCGGTGTGCCGACCCTCTCTACCGCCGCTCGGTGAAGGTCGGGATGGGCGCGGTGTTCTCCACCCCGTGGACGCGCCTGCCCGAGTGGTACGACGCCCTGCCGACGCTGTCCGCTGCCGGCTTCACGACCGTGGCGCTGACCCTGGCGCCGGACGCCGTGCCCATCGAGGACGCCGTCTCCGGCGTCGACCGGCTCGCACTCGTCCTCGGCTCCGAGGGCCACGGCCTCTCGAGCCGGTGGGAGGCGAGCGCCGACCGCAGGGCGATCATCCCGATGAGGGCGGGGATCGACTCGCTCAACGTCGCGGCGGCCAGTGCGGTCGCGTGCTACATCGCCGCCCGTCGCTGAGGGCCCTCAGGTCGGTGACGTCGCCGCCGGCCAGGTGAGCGGGTAGTCGTCCGCGACCTTGTCGTGCTGCTTGGTGAGCCGCTTGCGTGACTTGGTGGACAGGCGGTCGCCGAAGACCGTGCCGAGCGTGTGGTCGGTCTCGTGCTGAAGGCAACGCGCGAGCAGGCCGTCACCCTCGAACGCCACGGGAGTCCCGTCGAGACCCGTGCCCTCCACCCGCGCCCAGTCGGGCCGCGGGCACTCCACGAACGCCCCGGGGAACGACAGGCACCCCTCGTCGCCGTCGTCCAGCTTCCGCTCCCGGCCCTCCGGCAGGGTGAGCACCGGGTTGCACACGACGCCCACGGTGTGGGCGCCGGACTCGTCGGGGCAGTCGAAGACGAACATCGCCACGTCCTCACCGATCTGGCAGGCGGCCAGGCCGACCCCGTCGGCGGCGCGCATCGTGGCCACCATGTCGGCGGCGAGCTGGGTGAGCGAGGCGTCGTACGACGTCACCGGCTTCTGCGGGCGGTGCATGACTTCGGTGCCCCAGCGCGTGATCGGGCGTACGGTGCCACCCTCGGGGAGAGGGCCGTGCGGAGCGTGCGGTGTGGAGTCCGGGGCTGCCATGGCGCGATCGTAGTGAGACGCGACACGGGCGAATGAGTGGTGGATGTTGTAACTCCAAGTTACAGTGAGGTCATGTTGCTGATCAAGAGTTTCCGACCTGGCGGGAAGCATGGCGTCTCGCACCGGGAGAACCGCGACCCCATCGGCTACGCCGTCGCGGGGCTGAGCCGTCTCGCCCAGAGCGAGGTGCTCGACCGGTTCGGTCTGCGCAAGCAGGTGGAGCAGCTCGTCTTCACCACGACGCGCAACGGCTTCAAGACTGCGACCGCGGCGAGCCGCACGTTCGCCAAGCGGGGCAAGCAGGGAGCAGCCGGGGTGCGGGTGCCGGCCGAACGCGCCAGCGGCGTCTTCGACCTCACTCCCACCGAGGACGAGCAGATGCTCGTCGACGTCGTGAGCGAGCTCGCGGCCGAGCTCGTCCGCCCGGTTGCGGCAGACGCCGACGACGCCTGCGAGACACCTGCCGACGTCCTCAAGGCGAGCATCGAGGTCGGGCTCCCGATCCTCGGTGTCCCCGAGTCGCTCGGCGGGATCTCCGAGCAGCGCTCGGCCATGGCCGGGACCCTCGTGGCCGAGGCCCTTGCCCAGGGCGACATGGGCATCGCGGTCGGCACTCTCTCCTCCGGCGCCGTGGCGACTGCGATCGGCCTGTGGGGCACCCAGCAGCAGCAGGAGACCTATCTCCCCGCCTTCACCGGCGACGAGGTGCCGGTCGCCGCGCTGGCGCTGAGCGAGCCGGCCGTCCTCTTCGACGTGCTCACGCCGACGACGACGGCGGTCCGCGACGGCGACGGCTTCGTCCTCAACGGCGTGAAGTCGGCCGTCGCCCGTGGTCACCAGGCCGAGCTGTTCGTCGTGGGCGCCTCGCTCGACGGCAAGCCGGCCCTGTTCCTGCTCGAGTCCGGCGCGGAGGGGATGCTGGTCGAGGCCGACCCGTCCATGGGGGTCCGCGCTGCGAGCCTGAGCCGCCTGACGCTGAGCGACGTCCGTGTCCCGGCGGACGCTCTGCTGGGCGAGCTCGACGGCACGACCTACACGGAGTGCGTCCGACTGTCCCGCCTCGCCTGGTGCGCCCTGGCGGTCGGCACCGGGCAGGCGGTCCTCGACTACGTGACGAAGTACGTCAACGAGCGTGAGGCCTTCGGCGAGCCGATCAGCCACCGCCAGTCGGTGGCCTTCATGGTCGCCAACATCGCCATCGAGCTGCAGTCCATGCGCCTGGTCACCTACAAGGCCGCCTCCCGGGCGGCGCAGGGCAAGGACTTCAGCCGAGAGGTCGCCCTCGCCCGCAAGCTGTGCACCGACAAGGGCATGCAGATCGGCCTCGACGGGGTCCAGCTGCTCGGCGGCCACGGATTCGTCAAGGAGCACCCGGTCGAGCGGTGGTACCGCGACCTGCGTGCCATCGGAGTGATGGAAGGAGTGGTCCTCGTCTGAGTTCGACGCTGACTGCGCTCGCGACTCCACCACCGACGAGGAGAACACACCATGATCAACCTTGAAGTCCCGAAGAAGCACCGCGTGCTCATCGACCAGGCCCACCAGGTCGCGATGAACATGCTGCGCCCGATCTCCCGAAAGTACGACCAGGCCGAGCATGCCTACCCCAAGGAGCTCGACATGCTCGCCGCCATGATCGACGGGCTGTCCGACTCCGGTGCAGCCGAGGGCGCAGGAGCCTCCGGCGTGCGACGTGAGGAGAAGGCCGACGAAGGCGGCGTCAAGAACGGCTCCAACATGGCCTCGGCCATGTCCATCGCGGAGATGTGCTGGGGCGACACCGGCCTGCTGCTCTCCATGCCGCGTCAAGGACTCGGCAACTCCGCCATCGCCTCCGTGGCCAACGACGAGCAGCTCGAGCGGTTCGCGGGCACGTGGGCCGCCATGGCCATCACCGAGCCCGGCACCGGCTCCGACTCGGCCAACATCAAGACCACGGCCGTCCTCGACGGCGACGAGTACGTCCTCAACGGCGAGAAGATCTTCGTCACCTCCGGTGAGCGGGCCGACAGCGTCGTCGTGTGGGCGACCCTCGACAAGTCGCTGGGCCGCGCGGCCATCAAGTCGTTCGTGGTCCGCCGCGACAACCCCGGCATGAAGGTCGAGCGCCTCGAGCACAAGCTCGGCATCCGCGCCTCCGACACCGCGGTGATCACGTTCACCGACTGCCGGGTGCCGGCGTCCGACCTTCTCGGCTCGCCCGAGATCGACGTCAAGCAGGGGTTCGCGGGCGCCATGGCGACCTTCGACAACACCCGCCCCCTGGTGGCCGCCATGGCCGTCGGCTGCGCTCGGGCGGCCCTCGACCTGACTCGCGACCTTCTCGAGCGAGCTGGTGTCGTCGTCGACTACGACCGTCCCGCCACCCTGCAGAGCGCCGCGGCGGCCAGGTTCCTCCAGCTCGAGGCCGACTGGGAGGCTGCGCACCTGCTCACCCTCCAGGCGGCGTGGATGGCCGACAACCGCAAGCCCAACTCCACCGAGGCGTCCATGGCCAAGGCCAAGGCGGGCCGCATGGGCTCCGACGTGACGCTGTCGTGCGTCGAGCTGTGCGGCACGCTCGGCTACAGCGAGACCGAGCTGCTCGAGAAGTGGTCGCGCGACTCCAAGATCCTCGACATCTTCGAGGGCACCCAGCAGATCCAGCAGCTCATCGTGGCCCGTCGGATCCTGGGGCTCAGCAGCGCCGAGCTCAAGTGAGCGCCTGATCAACAGCACGAAGCCCCTCCCGGCTGGCCGGGAGGGGCTTCGTGCTGCGTGGCGTGGGTCAGGCGGACTTGTAGGGGTCGTGCTGAGCGAGCATCTTGTCCAGGCGAGCCTGGTCGAGGCGGTGGACGACCGTGCTGTCCTCCTGCATGTCACGCACGACCTTGGCGAGAGTGAAGGTCGACGTCGTCAGGTAGAGCGTGCCGAGGGCGAGAAAGCCCTTGATCCACGGGTCCGCCTCCATGAAGTAGATGGCGACCAGCATGGCGAAGAGAGCGGCACCGAAGGAGATGGCGGCCTGGGCGGCGAAGGCGGTGGTGTTCTTGGCGGTGGAGGCGAGGGTCGAGTTCATGGCACAAGCCTCGCCGTGGGGAGCGTCGGCCGGATCCGACCGGCTACCCGATCTGCTCTGAGTACTCCCACCCATCCGGGAGGGGTACCTTCAGGCCATGTCAGGGCACATGTCCCCCGAGGAGTTCCGTCAGCACGGTCACGCGGCCATCGACTGGATCGCCGACTACTGGGCCTCGCTCGAGGAGCTGCCCGTGCGCTCGCCCGCACAGCCCGGTGACGTACGACGTGCGCTGCCGCCGACGGCGCCCGACGCAGGTGAGCCGTTCGACGCGCTGCTCGACGATCTCGACGCCATCGTCGTGCCGGGCCTGACGCACTGGCAGCACCCGCGCTTCTTCGCATACTTCCCGGCCAACTCCTCGCCCGTGGCCATCCTGGGTGACCTCCTCTCCAGCGGGATCGGTGCGCAGGGGATGCTCTGGGCGACCAGCCCGGCACTCACAGAGGTCGAGCAGGTGGTGCTCGACTGGCTGGTCCGCGCGCTGGACCTGCCGGAGACGTTCCTCTCCGACGGCCCGGGCGGTGGGGTCATCCAGGACACGGCCTCCACGGCCACGTTCACCGCGCTCGTCGCGGCCCTCCATCGAGCCAGTGGTGGCGAGGCACGGATCACCGGCGTGAGCGCAGGGGAGTGGCGGGTGTACGGCTCCTCGCAGGCCCACTCCTCGCTGGTGAAGGCGGCCATCATGGCGGGGCTCGGTGAGGAGGCGGTGCGCCTCGTGGGGGTCGACCCCCACACCCAGTCGATGGACGTGGACGCGCTGCGTGACGTCGTGGCCCAAGACGTGGCGGCCGGGCTACGGCCGCTGATGGTGCACGCCTGCGCGGGCAGCACCTCGACCGGGGCGATGGACGACATCGTGGCGCTGGGAGAGGTGGCGCGGGAGCACGGCGCGTGGCTCCACGTCGACGCGGCCTGGGCTGGCGTGGCCGCAGTCTGCCCAGAGCATCGTCAGCACCTCGCCGGGGTGGAACTGGCCGACTCGTTCGTCACCAACCCGCACAAGTGGCTCCTGACCACCTTCGACTGCAGCACGCTGTGGGTGCGCGACCGGACCCCGCTCGTCGGCGCCCTGTCGATCCTGCCGGAGTACCTCCGCAATCGAGCCAGCGACTCGGACGAGGTGGTGGACTACCGCGACTGGCACCCCCAGCTGGGCCGTCGCTTCCGGGCTCTCAAGCTGTGGGCCGTCCTGCGCACCTACGGCCTCGACGGGCTGCGCGCGCACATCCGCGACGGTGTCGAGCTGGCGTCGTACGCCGCCGACCTGGTGCGCGCCGACGACCGCTTCGAGCTGCTCACCGAACCCGTGCTCTCGCTCGTGGTCTTCCGGCTCCGGGCCGGCGACGAAGCGACCATGGCTGCGATGGAGGCCGTCAACGACTCGGGGGTGGCCTACCTGAGCCACACGACCGTCGAGGGCCGCATGGCGATGCGGATAGCGGTCGGCGGCTGGCGCACTTCTCGGAGCGACGTCGAGCGCACGTGGCGAGCGTTGCAGGAGGCAGCGGAGCCCTAGGTTGTCGGGATGAAGCTCTACGCCGACCTCCCTGCCCGCCGGTTCCGTCAGGTCGTGGCGGACGCCCTCGTCCTCTGCTGGTTGGTGCTCTGGGTGTGGGCGGGCGCGGCGGTCCACGACGGCACGATGGCGTTGGCGGGTCCCGCGCGGCAGACCGACACCTCGGCCTCGGCGATGGCTGAGCAGCTGAGGGACGCGGGTGGGAGGGTCTCCGACGCGCCCCTGGTCGGCGACGAGCTCGCGGCGCCGTTCGACCGGGCCGCCGACGCCTCGGAGGGGATCGCTGAGGCAGGACGCGGCACGGTGCGCGCGGTGGAGCGGCTCGCGCTGATGCTCGGGCTCTCCGTGGCGCTGATCCCGATCCTGATCGTCGGGGCCTTCTGGGGACCGTTGCGGTGGCGGTTCGTCCGGGAGGCGACCGCGGGGGCGCGCTTCATCGACGCGCACGAGGACCTCGACCTCTTCGCCCTCCGGGCGCTGGCCAACCAGCCGATGCGCGTCCTGGCCAGGATCAGCGACGATCCGGCCGGCGCGTGGCGCAGCCGGGACCCCGAGGTCGTACGACGCCTCGCCGAGCTGGAGCTGGCCGACGTCGGCCTGCGCCCGAAGCGGATGCCGGCTGCGTGATGCTCAAGCTGGAGGCACCTACATGCCACCAGCCGAGCGACGCATGCTCATGGAGTCCTCGACGCCACGGGTGGCACGAGAGCCCATGTGCGTCACCGGGTGGGATCGCTCGGCATGCAACCGCCGGTCTGTCCGACCGCGTCGGACGAGCCAGGCTCCGAGCGCGCCCGACACTCCTGCCCCCAGTGCGACCATCATCCATTCCATGAGTCATGGTCCCGTGGGCCCCGCAGGTGGTCAAGGGCCGCGTAGAGTCCGCCGTCGTGCACTTCCTCCACGACCAGAAGCCGCCGCATGACCTGACCTATGACGACGTGTTCATGGTGCCGGGCCGCTCCGCCGTGGCGAGCCGGTACGACGTCGACCTCGCCACGAGCGACGGCACCGGCGCCACGATCCCGCTCGTCGTGGCCAACATGACCGCCATCGCGGGCAGGCGGATGGCCGAGACCGTCGCTCGGCGCGGCGGCATCACCGTCATCCCCCAGGACATCCCTCTGCCGGTCGTGGCCGACGTGGTGCGCTGGGTGAAGGGGCGTCACCTGGTGTTCGACACCCCCATCGAGCTGCACCCCACCCAGACCGTCGCCGAGGCGCTGTCGCTGATCCCCAAGCGAGCTCACCGAGCAGCGGTGGTCGTGTCCGAGGGCAGGCCGCTCGGCGTCGTGTCCGCGGAGCACTGCGAGGAGGTGGACAGGTTCGCCCAGGTCGGGAGCGTGATGAGCACCGAGCTGGTCACGGTGTCCGCCGACGCCGACCCGCGCGAGGTCTACGACGCCATCGAACGGGCCCGCGCCCAGCTCGCCGTGGGTGTCACGGGGTCCGGGGAGCTCGTGGGCGTGCTGACCCGCCTGGGCGCCCTGCGCGCGACGCTCTACGACCCGGCCGTCGACGCACAGCACCGCCTTCGGGTGGCGGCCGCAGTCGGGGTCAACGGCGACGTCGCGGAGAAGGCCGCCGCCCTCCTCGACGCGGGCGTCGACTGCCTGGTCGTCGACACCGCGCACGGCCACCAGGACCGCATGCTCGAGGCGCTGGCCGCCGTCCGCGCCCTCGGCCCGCAGGTCCCGGTGGCAGGAGGCAACGTGGTGGACGCCGCCGGCACGCGCGCACTCATCGAGGCCGGTGCCGACATCGTCAAGGTGGGAGTCGGGCCGGGCGCCATGTGCACCACCCGGATGATGACCGGCGTCGGCCGCCCGCAGTTCTCCGCGGTGCTGGAGTGCGCGACGGCAGCGCGCGAGCTCGGCAAGCACGTGTGGGCCGACGGGGGAGTGCGGCACCCCCGCGACGTCGCGCTCGCGCTCGCGGCCGGCGCGTCCTCGGTCATGATCGGCTCCTGGTTCGCCGGCACCAACGAGTCCCCGGGCGACCTGATGGAGGACGCCCAGGGGAGGTCGTTCAAGGTCTCCTTCGGCATGGCTTCGGCACGAGCAGTGGCCAACCGCACCTCGACCGAGTCGTCGTACGACCGGGCACGCAAGGGTCTCTACGAGGAGGGCATCTCCTCCTCGCGGATGTACCTCGACCCGCAGCGTCCGGGAGTCGAGGACCTCATCGACCAGATCTGCTCGGGCGTCCGCTCCTCGTGCACCTATGCAGGAGCCAGCAGCCTCGCCGAGCTCCACGACCGGGCGGTCGTCGGGGTCCAGTCCGCTGCCGGGTTCCACGAGGGCCGTCCCCTCGCGCAGTCGTGGTGACCGGGATGCAGCACGTCTTCGTGATGACCTACGGGCGGTCGGGTTCCACGCTCCTGATGGGCATCCTCAACTCGATCCCGGGCTGGTTGCTGCGCGGGGAGAACCGCCACGCCATGCGGCACCTCTACGAGTTCCACGCCAGCGGCCTGCGTGAGCGAGCGCGGGTGAACCCCGCGAGGGCCGCCGAGCCCACCCACCCATGGTTCGGCATCGAGTCGTTCCCCGAGCAGGTCTCGCTGGAGCACATCCGGGCCCTCGCCGAGGCGACGCTCATGCGGCCGGAGCCCGGCACGCGGGTGACGGGCTACAAGGAGATCCGCTGGTACGACGACGACCTGCCCGACTACCTCGCCTTCCTGCAGCAGGTGTTTCCGGGCTGCCGCTTCGTGGTGAACACCCGCCACCTGCCCGACGTCGCCGCCAGCAACTACTGGACCCACAAGGACGACGCGCTCACCAAGGTCCGGGCGATCGAGGAGCACATGCTCGCAGCTGCCGCTGACCTCGGCGACGCGGCCCACCGGGTCCACTACGACGACTACGCCGGCAATCCCGCAGCCCTGCGAGGCCTGTTCGAGTGGCTCGGTGAGGACTTCGACGAGGAGCGGGTCCGGGCGGTCATGTCGACACCACACTCCCGTCGCGGCAAGCACCGCACGGACGACCTGTGAGCGCCTCCCGCGACGACGTGCTGGTCGTGGCAGCGACCCGTGCCGAGGCCGCACACGTGCCGCCGGGTCTGCCGCTCGTCATCACCGGCCTGGGCAAGACCCACGCGGCTGCGGCCACCGCCCGGGCGTTGGCGTCGTACGACGACCCGTCACACGTGACGGTGGTCAACATCGGCACCGCGGGCGCGCTGCGCCCGGGGCTCACCGGGATGCACGAGCCCGGGGTCGTCCTCAACCACGACATCAGCGCAGACGTCATCCGTGCGCTCGGCTACGACCCCCGCGAGCGGCTCGAGATCGGTGGCTCCGAGATCGTCCTGGCCACGGGCGACGTGTTCGTCACTGACCCGGCCGTCCGCGACCTCCTGGCCCAGCGGGCCCACTTGGTCGACATGGAGGGCTACGCGGTGGCGTGGGCGGCACTGGCCGCCGGCGCCCGGGTGCGGCTCGTCAAGCACGTCTCCGACGCTGCCGATGCTGGCGCCATGGACTGGCCGACCCTGGTCGAGGCGAGCGCCGTCGAGCTGGGGACCTGGCTCGAGAGCTCGCTCTAGCGGGACGAGTTGGCGCCACGCCCCCGAGTGATCCCGACGAAGGCCTGGGTCGTCTCGTCGTCGCGCTCGACCCGCCAGGCGAGGGCGATGGTGGACGGCTCGAGGTCGGCGACGACCCGGGTGACCACGTCCTTGCGCTGGAAGAGCCGTGCCACCGACATCGGTACGACGACCACGCCGGTACCGGCCGCGACGGTCTCGATCGCCTCCCGCGGGGTCATCTCCGGCCAGTCGAGCTGTTCGACGTCGGGGCGCCAGCCACTCGCATGGGGCATGACGAGCTGCTCGTCGGCGAGGTCGGCCGTGGTGACCTCGGGGTCGGCCGCGGCGAGGAGGTGCTCCCGGCCGGCGACCACGACGGGCACCTCGTCGTAGAGCCTCACGCAGTGCATCCCGTCCCGGTCGATCGGAAGGCGGACCAGGCACATGTCGAGGCTGCCGCCGCGCAGCAGGTGCTCCTGCTCGGACTCCGTGACCGGCACGAGCTCCAGCGGCTCACGGTGGCGCTCGCGCCAGTGCCGTGCCCACTTGTCCGGGGTCGCGCCGGTGACGAATCCGACGCGCAGCGGGGTGATCATGCGCGCGAGACTATGCCTTGCGCGCCTTTGCGTCGGAGTTCTCGGCCGCTGCGGGGTCCTTGCCGACGGTCAGGACGAAGTCGTCGCCGTGCTCGGTCACACCGGCGATGACGGCCTGCTGGACGGCTTCGACGGCGCGCTTGCGACGCACCACGAGCGGGTCGCGGCTGAGGTCCTTCACCAGCGCCACGGCCAGGCCGATCATGATGACCACGAACGGCAGCGCCGCGATCACCGTGATGGTTTGCAGTCCGCTGAGCGCGTCGGCCCCGCCCACCAGCAGCATCACGGCTGCGGCGGCTCCCGTGGCGACGCCCCAGAAGATCACCGTCGGGCGGCTGGGGTGGATGGTGCCCCGCTCAGACAGCGAGCCCATCACGATCGACGCGGCGTCGGCGCCGGAGACGAAGAAGATGGCCACGAGCACCATCACGACCACGCTCGCCGCAGTGGCCAGCGGGTAGGCGTCGAGGGTGGCGAAGAGCTGGGCCTCGAGGCCGCCGGCCCCGGCGATGTCGGTGCCTTGCTTCTGCAGGTGCATGGCGGTTCCGCCGAAGATGGCGAACCACACGAGGCTCACGAGGCTGGGGACCAGCAGCACACCTGTCACGAACTGCCTGATCGTCCTGCCGCGCGAGATCCGGGCGATGAACATGCCGACGAACGGGGTCCACGACAGCCACCACGCCCAGTAGAAGATGGTCCACCCCTGCAGCCAGGTCGCGGTGTCCTCGCCGGCGATCCCGGTGCGGGCCGACATCATCGGCAGGTCCGCGACGTAGCCGCCGACCGTGTTGGGGATCAGGTTGAGGATGAAGACCGTGGGTCCGACGACGAAGACGAACAGTGCGAGCACCACTGCGAGGACCATGTTGATGTTGGACAGCCACTGGATCCCCTTGGAGACCCCGGACACTGCCGACAGGACGAACGCGGCGGTCAGCACGGCGATGATGCCGACGAGGAGCCCGTTTCCGGTGGTCCCCAGGTCAGCCACGATCTCCAGTCCGGACCGGATCTGCAGTGCGCCGAGACCGAGCGAGGTGGCCGATCCGAAGAGCGTGGCGAAGATCGCGAAGATGTCGATCGCCTTCCCCCCGAAGCCATGGGCGTGGCGGCCCAGGAGCGGCTCGAACGCGGAGCTGATCAGCTGCAGGCGGCCCTTGCGGTAGACGCCGTACGCCACGGCGAGGCCGACGACCGCGTAGATCGCCCATGGGTGGAGCGACCAGTGGAACATGGTCGTGGCCATCGCGTTCTGCGCTGCTTCCGCGTTGCCCGGTTCACCCGTGCCGGGGGGAGGCGTCACGAAGTGGGTGATCGGCTCGCTGACCCCGTAGAACATCAGGCCGATTCCCATGCCCGCGCTGAACATCATCGCGATCCACGAGACCGTCCGGAACTCCGGCTCCTCGTCGTCGCGTCCGAGCGGGATGTTGCCGAACTTGCCGAGCGCGAGCCAGATCACGAAGACCACGAAGGCGCTGGAAGCCAGGACGAAGAGCCATCCGGTGTTGACCATGACCCAGGACAGACCGGTGCCGGACGCGTCGGCGAGGCTGGCCGTGCTGATGAAGCCCCAGGCGAGGAACGCCAGGCTGACTGCGGCAGCGATGCCGAAGACCACCTTGTCGAGGCCCCCGGTCTGAGGGCGGTCGAGTGCCTCCGCGGGGACGTCGAGCGCGGGGTGCAGGTCGTCGTTGGCGGGGAGTTCGTGGGGGTGCTCGAGCTTGGCCATCCCTCGACCACACCAAGGTTGTCCCGACATGGCAAACCGGGGCGGGGGGTCCCCGCCTGAGGTGTTAGCGAGGACACAGCCTCGGTCGTGCTCGGCCTACGAGGTGAGGTCGGCGCTCGCCAGTGAGCGCGCCCACTCGCGGGCCTTCTCGAGCTCACCCTCCAGCAGCGGTCCGGCCATGTCCGCGACGTAGAAGCTCGCGGTGGCGACGACGGGTCCGACGTGTCGGTGCTTGGCGAGCTTGGCTGCAGACTTCGCAGCCGATCCCGGCAGGTGTCGCATGCTTCCGACGCGGGTGTCGAAGGTGGCGATCTCGACCCGGGAGCCTTCCGGCAGCTGTTCGAGCCACTCCCGGACGCCGATGGCCTCATGGCCGCTCGTGGCACCCTTGGTGACGGCGTCGCGTCGCGTCGTCGCCCTGCTCATCGAGAAGGCGTGTGTCGGGCCGCCGACGACGAGGAGGTCGAAACCGTCGAGGTTGGGCGGCGCAGCTGCCACGGAGGTGCACTGCACGTCGCCCGGCAGCGCTGAAGCGATGGCCTCTGCGACTGCACTTGTGTTGCCCCACATGGACTCATGGACGACAAGGGTTCTCATCGAGGGCTCCTCTCCACGCCGGACCTGGTCGGGCCCGGGTGCCCAAGACCAGTCCTTGCGCTCTGTCCTCACGATCAGCATCGTCCTGATTCCGTGAGCAGGACAGAGGCCAAGGTCCCCTTCGGGACCTTCAGCCCTGCCGTCGTACACGGTGATGCGATGAACTGGAGTCCGGGAGGACGTGGCATGGTCGAGAGGGCGGAAAGGACCAGCCGGAACAGCGTCGACCTGTACTGGCTCCCGCTTGGTGCCGGCGGCCACTTCGTGCGCCTGAACGGTCGAGCGTTCGAGGCCCTGGTCGCCCACCGCGAGCGACGTCGCGCCTGCGACCTCTACCACTCGGCGCTCGAGGTGAGGCTCGACGCGGACCGCTGGGTGATCGAGATGGGGCCGGTGTGGAACACGGCGGATGCTGGACGCGGGGTGGTCGCTGTCGGCCCTGTCGGGCACCCGTGGCTGGGTCGCACCCGCGCGTTCCGCTATGAGGTCCGCAGGTGGCGTGAGGGCCGCATCCCCGATCTCGCCGAGGCCGTGGACAGTCCTCGTCGGCTCAGCGCAGACCACGCGCACGCCGCCAGGGTGCTGGAGCTGGTGGCGCAGTTCCGTACAGCGACGTGGGGGCGGGATGAGCAGGGCACCGGCGAGATGTGGAACTCCAACTCGCTGACGTCCTGGCTCCTGTCGCGCAGCGGGCACGACCTGTCCACAGTCACTCCACCACGCGGCGGTCGGGCGCCCGGATGGACCGCAGGACTGGTCGCGGCTTCACGCGAGCGCTGACTCCTCGATCGCGTACTCGGGAGCATGGGGCTGGTTAGCTGGCCGGCCGAGACGGCCCCGGGTGAGCAACAAGAGGGCGGCGGCGCCTGCTGCGTAGGCGCCGAGGATGACTGCATCGACAGTCAGTGAGTCGGTGGTGAGAAGCAACCCGTCCTGCGCCGCAGTGAAGCTGCCGTGGAGGAGCACACACAGGAGGATGCTGCCGGTGCGGTTGTACAGCCAGGTGTAGTAGAAGGCCAGCACGAGGGGTACGACGAACCCGGCGGGGCCGTAGAGCGGGACGTGCCACACGCCCCAAGCGAGCCCAAGCAGGACCGTGGCCACGAAGGGCGTGTGCCGCTCCTGCAGGCGGGGGAGCGCGAAGCCGCGCCACCCGGGTTCCTCCAAGCCGCCGAAGAGAACGGCCGTAAGCGCCACTGAGACCAGGTAGCCCGGGACGCGGCCGGGTAGGAGCGACCAGTCCACGTCGGCACCCACCGCCTGAAGGGCCAGGTTCACCGCTCCGTACAACGCCGCTGGAAGCAGCAGGGCGTAGGCGTAGAAGCGCGCAGACACCCGCCACGCCATCAGCGCCATGACCCAAGGCCGTATCGGTTGCCCGGTGAGGCGAAGCGCCACGGCCGCTGCTAGAGCGGGACCGAACCCGCCCAGGACCAGGAGAGCGAACGACCCGGTGAGGTGCGTGAGCACCCACATCGGCCAGGAGATCGCATAGGCGAGCAGGAAGAACCCGAGCACGGGATGGGCGGCGAGCCACTGGCGGAGAGCGAGGGCGGGGTGGTGCGTGCTCATCCCGCACCTCTTGGGTGAGGTCGTGCGACCGGAGTGCTTGCCGGCGCCTCGAGGGTCCGGACCCACCGGGTGACCATCCAGGTGCTCGCAGCGAGGAGCAACAGGCTCGGGCCGGCGTCAGAGCCGAGGTGGACGGCCTCGCTGGTGGCCAGCGCGACCACGGGCCCGGCCCAGAGGGCCGTGAAGAGTGTGACGATCTTGACGAGCGCCACCACGGCAAGGGGCGGCCCGAGTGGGCGATCCCGCACGAGGAGCACACCGACCCCGGCGATCGCCGGCAGGACGACAGCGAGGTCCAGCCAGAAGACTGGGTAGGGCGTGCCCCCGACGCCTTGAGGATCTGCCTGTCCCGTGCCGAGTGCCACCGGCAGCAGGGCCGAGAGCCACAGCCCGGCGAACAGCACGGCCGTCACGACGAGCATCCACCCGGTGCCGCGGCGAAGCCTGGAGGAAGCAGTGCTGGCAGGGGTGCGCTTGACGAGGTCGACGAGACCCGAGGCGAGGCCCGCGCCGGACAGCGTGACGATCACGACATAGGCAAGGAACATCCTGTTCATCGGTACGCCGGTGATGTAGATCAGGTAGCTGTACAGCAGGTAGCCAAGCAGGCCCAGTCGCACCAGGCGCCCGCCCGTGCCGAGCCCTGGGCGCAGCACGAGCGCCCCCAGCAGGACGGCGACGACGATGCTGCACGCGTCCTGCGCCTTGGCGGCCAGGACCGTCGCATCCGGGAGCGACCTGTACGGCGACTCCGCGAGGAGGCCGTACAGGGAGGCGGCCAGCACCGCGACGGCGAGCACCACGTCGTTCCACCTGGCGTGGATGCCGGTCGAGGTTTCCGCCACGGGCGTGCTGGGGACAGCACGACGAACGACAGGGACCGCGACGCCCGATGACGGACCGGCCCCCAGGAGCGGCCAGTCACGTCGTACGACCGGGAGGAGGAGCGCCAGCACGGGCAGGCTCCACAGCCACACCCAGAAGCCGAAGGACATGAGCAGGACGTGGAACACCAGGACGCCCACCCAGCCTGCGCGTGCGGCCCGGCCCCCGCGCAGGAGCACGGTTCCTAGAAGCATCTCCCCGAAGGCCAGCGCCAACAGCCACGCGGCCGGGTGGTCCATGACCACGTCGCGCCAGGTGTTCGCGACGAACGGCCAGAACGAGCCGTCGGCGAACGTGCGGTAGGTCTGAGGGTCGGCCGCCACGATACCGGCGTTGATGCCAGCCATGACGAGGTAGAAACCGCCGACGAATCGCCGGATGACGATGGTTCTCGGCGGGTGCGTGCCTGCGACCTGCACTGGCTGGTACCGATGGTCCGGGCGGGTGATGGTGCTCATGACAGCCTCCTCCGTCTGCCCACACCACCAGCATCGTCCTGCGTGGAGGGCCGCGACAGAGGCGAAGGTCCGTCATTCCCGAACGTCTCGCCCAGGCTCGAGAATGGCTGAAGGCCCCGCGGATCGCGAGGCCTTCGATGGTGTCCGAGGGGGGACTTGAACCCCCACGCCCTAATACGGGCACTAGCACCTCAAGCTAGCGCGTCTGCCAATTCCGCCACCCGGACGAGTGCTGGAGAACAGTAGCAAAGCGGGCGCTCGGAATCGGAATCGGGGCGCGTGCGACATCTGGGGCAGGATGGGCGACATGGACACCGTGTCGGAGCAGGCGTCGTACGACCCCGCGGCGGAGGTCGTCGAGCTCTGCCGCGAGCTGATCCGGATGGACACCTCGAACTACGGCGGCGACGACGGACCGGGGGAGCGCAAGGCGGCCGAGTGGGTGGCGACCCAGCTGGACGGCGTCGGCATCGAGTCGCAGATCATCGAGACCGCGCCCGGCCGGGCCAACGTCATCGCACGGTGGGGCGGGGGCGACGGACGCGCGCCTCTGCTGCTCCACGGCCACCTCGACGTGGTGCCCGCCGAGGCCGCCGACTGGCAGGTCCACCCGTTCTCGGGCGAGGTCCGTGACGGGATGGTGTGGGGCCGCGGCGCCGTCGACATGAAGGACTTCGACGCGATGCTCCTCAGCGTCGTGCGCGCTCGTGCTGCGGCCGGCCGGGCTCCTGAGCGGGAGGTGGTGCTCTGCTTCACCGCCGACGAGGAGGCCGGGGGCCACCACGGGGCTGGGCTCCTCGTCGACGAGCACCCCGACCTGCTGGCCGACTGCACCGAGGCGGTCGGCGAGGTGGGGGATTCAGCGCGACCGTTCGTGGGCGGCGCGTCTACCTCATCGAGGCAGCCGAGAAGGGCATGGCCTGGATGCGGCTCAGCGCCCGCGGTCGCGCCGGCCACGGCTCGATGATCAACGGCGAAAACGCAGTCACGCGCCTGGCGGGAGCCGTGGCGAGGATCGGCACCCACGACTGGCCGGTGCGGTTGACACCGACGATGGAGGTGCTGCTGGCGAGCGTCGGTGAGCTGGCGGGCACCGACGCGACGCCCGAGAACGCCGAGTCGCTCATCGAGGAGTTCGGCAGCGCCGCCCGAATGCTCGGCGCCGTCATCCGCAACACGGCCAACCCGACGATGCTGGAGGCCGGCTACAAGGTCAACGTCATCCCGACCGACGCCCACGCCTACGTCGACGGACGCTTCCTGCCCGGTTATGAGGACGAGTTCTTCGACACCCTGCGCGAGCTGTGCGGAGAGGGGATCGACATCGACTTCGTGTCGCACCAGCAGCCCTGGGAGACGCCGTACGACGGCGACCTCGTCGCTGCGATGACCCGCAGCCTCCTCGCGGAAGACCCTGACGGTCTCGTGGCCCCCTACCTGATGAGCGGCGGCACCGACGCCAAGCACTTCCGGAAGCTGGGGATGCGCTCCTACGGTTTCGCGCCGCTGCGCCTGCCGGACGACCTCGACTTCACCTCGCTCTTCCACGGTGTGGACGAGCGGGTCCCGGTGGACGCGCTGGAGTTCGGGGCGCGGGTCATGGACCGCTTCCTCGACGGGATCTGAGTCAGCCCGAGAACAACGTCAGCCGCTGCCGGATGATCTTGCGGCGCAGCACCACGCGTCGTACGCCGTCGTTGCCGATCCGCAGGCGGTCGAGCTCCCAGCCGCCGTGCTCGGCTCGGTCGACGAGCAGCCGCGTCACGACGTTGCGCGAGAAGTCAGGGGGGAGCGACAAGGTCTCGAACTGCCACTCCACCCCCGGTCGGGGTGCACGGCGCTGGTCGCGTCCCACGCGTCAGTCCCCGGACACGTCGTCGAGTGCGGCCGTGATCTCGGGCGGGAGGGAGAGCTCCTCGATGCCGAGGGCCCCCTTGAGCTGCGCCGCAGTGCGGGCGCCGACGATGGGGGCGGTCACGCCGGGACGATCCCGCACCCAGACGAGAGCGACCTCGAGGGGCGACCAGCCAAGGCCCTCCGCGGCCCTCACGACGGCCTCCACGATGCCTCGGCCACGCTCGTCGAGGTAGGCACCCACGAAGGCTCCGAAGTGGTCGGTCGCGCCTCGCGAGTCCGAGGGGATGCCGGTGCGGTACTTGCCGGTGAGGACGCCGCGACCCAGTGGCGACCACGGCAGGACGCCGAGGCCGAGTGCCCTGGCGGCGGGGAGGACCTCGTGCTCGATCGCGCGGTTGACCAGGGAGTACTCCACCTGGGTGGAGGCCAGCGTGGCCCGCCCGGGGACCGCGCGCTGCCAGGTCGCCGCCTGGGCCGTCTGCCAGCCGTTGTAGTTGGAGATGCCGACATAGGAGGCGCGCCCCGACGACACGGCGAGGTCGAGCGCGGTGAGGGTCTCCTCGAGAGGCGTCTCGTCGGTCCAGACGTGCACCTGCCACAGGTCCACGTGATCCATCCGGAGCCTCTTCAACGAGGCGTCCAGGGCGGGAAGGAGATGGCCTCGCGAGGTGTTGGTGACGCGCTCCCCGGTGCGGCGGGAGATGCCGGCCTTGGTGGCGAGGACCACCTCTTCGCGACTGACGACGTCACCGATGAGGGTGCCGATGAGCTCTTCGCTCGCCCCGTCGCCGTAGCCGGCAGCGGTGTCGAGCAGCGTGCCTCCGGCTTCCGCGAAAGCGACGAGCTGATCACGCGCCTCGTGCTCGTCGGTGTCGCGTCCCCACGTCATGGTCCCGAGCCCGAGACGGGAGACCCTGAGTCCGGTGGCACCGAGTGCGCGCTGCTGCATGGCAGGAGGGTAGCCACGGGTCGGGCAGGTCCCCGTCGTGGCACGCCGTAGGCTCCTGCG
Organism: Nocardioides seonyuensis; assembly: GCF_004683965.1. Taxonomy (NCBI): domain Bacteria; kingdom Bacillati; phylum Actinomycetota; class Actinomycetes; order Propionibacteriales; family Nocardioidaceae; genus Nocardioides; species Nocardioides seonyuensis. The sequence continues at coordinate 3,673,169 of NZ_CP038436.1, read as the reverse complement.
TCGTGATCGACCTCCTGAAGGCCGTGGTCCTGGGCATCATCCAGGGCCTCACCGAGTTCCTGCCCATCTCGAGCAGTGCGCACCTGCGCATCTTCCCAGAGCTCTTCGGCTGGGGCGACCCCGGAGCCGCGTTCACGGCCGTCATCCAGATCGGCACCGAGCTCGCGGTGCTGATCTACTTCCGCAAGGACATCTGGCGCATCGCCAACGCCTGGGTGCGCGCGCTGTTCCAGCCCGAGTGGCGCGGCACCCTCGATGCACGCATGGGCTGGTTCATCATCATCGGCTCCCTGCCGATCGTCGTCCTGGGCGTGCTGCTCAAGGACGTCATCGAGCGTGACTTCCGCAACCTGTGGATCATCGGCACGATGCTCATCGTCATGGGGATCGTGCTCGGCATCGCCGACCGCACCAGCAGGGCGGACCGGCCGATCGGCAAGATCACCCTGCGCGACGCCGTCCTGATGGGTGCCGCACAGGCGCTGGCCCTGATCCCCGGGGTCTCGCGCAGCGGCGCCACCATCTCGATGGGCCGGCTGCTCGGGTTCGAGCGCGAGGCGGCCACCCGCTACGCGTTCCTCCTCGCGATCCCGGCCGTGGTCGGCGCCGGCCTCTTCGAGCTCAAGGAGATCCCCCACGGCCACAACGACTTCGGCTGGGGGCCGACGATCACCGCGACCGTGGTCTCCTTCGTCGTGGGCTACGCCGCCATCGCCTGGCTGCTGCGCTACGTCTCGACGAAGTCCTACACGCCGTTCGTCGTCTACCGGGTGCTGCTCGGAGCCGGGACCCTGGCGCTGCTCGGAGCAGGCGTCCTCACCGCCTAGGCCTCTAGAACCAGCCCGCTCGCTTGAAGAACACCCACAACCCGCCCGCCGAGGCAAGCATCAGGGCCAGCGCGAACCAGAAGCCGCCCGCCCAGCTGTTGGAGGGCCACAGCTCGTAGTTCATGCCGTAGACGCCCGCGATCAGGGTCGGTACGACGACCAGTGCGGCGCCGGCGGAGATCTTGCGCATGTCCTCGTTCTGCTGCACCTGGATGCGCGCGAGATAGGCCTCGAAGGCCGTGGAGAGAAGTGCGTCGAGGTTGTCGATGACCTCGGAGACCCGCTGCAGGTGGTCGGCCACGTCCCTGAAGTAGGTGGCTGCGTCGGGGTCCAGGCCGGGATGGTCACCGGCCGCGAACCGGCGCATCGGCTCGCGCAGCGGCATCACGGCTCGTCGTACCTCCGCAAGCTCGCGCTTGAGGGTGTAGATCCGCGCACTCACGGGGGCGGGGCCGGGAGAGAAGACCGCCTCCTCGACCTCGTCGACATCGACCTCGAGCTCGGCGCCCACCCGCTCGTACTCGTCGACCACGTGGTCGCAGACCGCGTAGAGCACGGCAGACGGGCCGTGGGAAAGCACCTGCGCGCGCTGCTCGAGGTCTCGTCGAGACTCCTGGAGCTGGGAGCCGTCGCCGTGGCGGATCGTGATCACGTAGTCGGGGCCGATGAAGATGTTGATCTCGCCGGTCTCGACCGCATCGTCCGCATCGACGTACCAGAGTGTCTTGAGCACGACGAAGACGTGGTCGCCGTAGGCCTCGAGCTTGGGCCGTTGGTGGGACTCTCCGGAGTCCTCCACCGCGAGCGGGTGGAGGTCGAACTCGCGGGCGAGCGCCTCGAGCTCACGGGCGTCGGGGTTGAAGATCCCCAGCCACTGGAAGTCGCCGGGCTCGTGGGAAAGCCTCCGCACCTCCAGCTCGGCATCGTCGCGATCCGGCGCGACGCGCTTGCCGGCTCGGTAGAGCGCGTTGTCCACGATCACGCGGTCAGGCTAGTCCCACTAGGGTCGGCGCCATGGCAACCGTGATCCTCGTGCGACACGGCCGCACCACCGCCAATGCGACCGCCGTGCTCGCAGGGAGGGCTGAGGGGGTGGTCCTCGACGACGTCGGCCGCGAGCAGGTCGCGCGCGCCGGGGACAGGCTGGCAACGCTGCGGCTCGCGCGCCTCGTCACCAGCCCTCTCGAGCGCACCTGCGAGACCGCCGACGCCATCGCCGCCGGCCAGGCCGCGGACATCCAGCCCCTCGTGGACGAGGGCGTCGTCGAGGTCGACTACGGCGAGTGGCAGGGCCGCAGCTTGAAGGAGCTCGCCGGGGACGAGCTGTGGAAGGTCGTGCAGCGCCAGCCGTCCGCGGTCACATTCCCGGGTGGAGAGTCCCTGGTGGCTGCCGCGGCCCGCGCGGTCAGCGCCGTGCGGAGGCATGATGCCGAGGTGTCGAGCCAGCACGGCGACGACGCCGTGTGGGCGCTGGTCAGCCACGGGGACATCCTCAAGGCCGTGCTCGCCGACGCGCTCGGCTCCCATCTCGACCAGTTCCAGCGGATCGTCGTCGACCCAGGTTCGATCAGCGTGGTCCGCTACACCGCCGACCGGCCGTACGTCCTCGCGGTCAACACGCACCAGGGCCCCGTGGCACTTCCGCCGGTCAGCGCCGACGCCGTCCCCGGTGGAGGCGCCGGGCCGAGCCGGTCTGGGACGGAGACCTAGGGTGGGGCACATGCCAGTGGTCCACGCCTTCGACCCGCCCGAGCGCTTCGTCGTCGGAACGGTTGGGCAGCCCGGGATGCGCACCTTCTTCCTGCAGGCGCGCGAAGGCGTCCGGCTGGTGAGCGTCGCGCTGGAGAAGCAGCAGGTGGAGGCGCTGGCCGAGCGTGTCGACGAGCTCCTCGACGAGCTCATGGCCGCCACCGACGACTCCGTGCTGATCCCCGCCGTGGCCCCGTTCGACCTGGTCGACAACGAGGCGCTCGAGCTGCCGATCGAGGAGGAGTTCCGCGCCGGCACCATGACCCTGTCGTGGGACGGCGCCGACCAGCGCGTCGTCGTGGAGGTGTTCCCCTTCAGCGAAGCAGCCGTGGTCTCGCTCGAGCAGCTCGACGACGACCTCACCGAGCTCCAGGAGCCAGAGCCCGACGAGGTGCTGCTGGTGAGGATGCCGGCCGCCGTGGCCCGCGCCTTCGTCGCCCGCGCCCGCAACGTGCTCGGCGCGGGGCGACCCGACTGCCCGTTCTGCGGCAACCCCGTCGACCCGGACGGCCACCTCTGCGTGCGGGCCAACGGCTTCCGGCGCCGTGATCCCTGAGCACGTCAGGACGGGGCGGCTCACCCTCCACGGCCGCGTGCTGCCTGCGTCGAACGCCACGTTCGTCGGGGACGTCGACGGCGTGCGGGTCGTCTACAAGCCGGTCGCGGGGGAGCGGCCCCTGTGGGACTTCCCCGACGGCACGCTCGCGGCGCGCGAGGTGGCGTCGTACCTCCTCTCGGAGCTGACCGGCTGGAGCATCGTGCCGCCCACGATCCTGCGCGACGGCCCGCACGGTGTCGGCATGGTGCAGCTGTGGCAGGACATCGACGAGGCGCAGACGCCGGTCGACATCGTCCCGGCGGGCCGCACGCCGGCCGGCTACCGCCACGTGTTCGACGGCCTCGACGCACAGGACCAGCCGGTCTCGCTCGTCCACGAGGACACGTCGGCGCTGCGTCGCATGGCCGTCCTGGACATCGTGCTCAACAACGCCGACCGCAAGGGAGGCCACGTCCTGCCCATGCCTGGTGGTCACCGGCACGGGGTCGACCACGGGCTCACGTTCCATGTCGACCACAAGCTGCGCACGGTGCTGTGGGGATGGCTGGGGGAGTCGCTCGATCCCGAGGAGCTGGAGGGAGTGCGCCGGGTCGTGGAGGCGCTCTCCTCCGGCGCCGGCGAGCTGGCGGAGCTGTTGCTGCCGGAGGAGATCGACGCGACGCTCACCAGGGCTCGCACCCTGCTGTCAGCGGCTGCGTTCCCGGCGCCCGAGGCGGCGGGCTACCCCGTCATCCCGTGGCCTCCCATCTGATCGCCTAGGCTGCGCGCATGCGTGCCTGGTCGTCGCCCGAGGTCCCTCCGCTGCCGGAGGCGGGTCCGCCCGTGCGCATCCACGACACCGCGACCGGCACCCTGGTGGACACCGCGTCCGAGGGCGCTGCGCGGCTCTACGTCTGTGGCATCACGCCCTACGACGCCACCCACATCGGCCACGCTGCGACCTACGTCGCGTTCGACCTCCTCAACCGTGCCTGGCGCAACCACGGCCGCGCGGTGACCTACGTCCAGAACGTCACCGACGTCGACGACCCGCTGCTCGAGCGTGCCCACAAGGTGAAGGTGGCGTGGCGCGAGCTGGCAGAGCGCGAGACGCAGCTGTTCCGTGACGACATGGAGAGCCTGCGCGTCCTCGCCCCCGATCACTACGTCGGCGCCGTCGAGTCGATCCCCGAGGTGATCACGCTGATCGAGCGGCTGCGCGAGGCGGGCGCGGTCTACCAGGTCGACCAGGACCTCTACTTCTCCGTCACCGCCGACGAGGCCTTCGGCAGCGTGTCCGGTCTCGACCGGGACGCCATGCTCGAGATCTTCCCCGAGCGCGGCGGTGACCCGGACCGGTCCGGCAAGAAGGACCCGCTCGACTGCCTGCTCTGGCGGGCCGAGCGACCGGGCG